>NZ_JAEMSD010000293.1 GCF_016462955.1 Bradyrhizobium sp.
GGCATGGAAGTTGACGCTGCCGCCGCCCCAGGGCCAGAGCCCGGCGATGGCGCGCACCAGCGTGCTCTTGCCGGTACCGGATTCGCCGGCGACCAGCAGACGCTCGCCGGGCTCGATCACCACCTCGGTTTCGCCGACCACGGCGGTGCCGTCGTCGAGCGTCACCGAGAGATCCTTCATCTCCAGCATGGCGTCGTTGCCGGTCTCGCCGCGCTTGATACGGCCGAGACCATCGCCCTGCTCGGCGCGTTCGAGGCCGTCGAGCGACATCATCAGCGAGGCGATGCGGCGGGCACAGGCATTCCAGTCCGCGAGCCGCGGGTAATTGTCGACCAGCCAGCCGAACGCGCTCTGCACGATGGTGAAGGCGGAGGCCGCCTGCATCACCTGCCCGAGCGTCATGGAGCCGTCGAGAAATTTGGGCGCGCAGAGCAGAAGCGGCACCACGGGTGCGACGAGGCTCGATCCCTGCGACACCAGCGTGGTACGCATGTGCTGGCCGGCGAGCCGCGCCCATTGCCGCAGCACGTTCGTGAAGTTGCGGTCGATACCGTCGCGCTCCTCCTCTTCGCCGCCGAGCAGGGCGATGCTCTCGCCGTTCTCGCGCACGCGCGTCAGCGTGTAGCGGAAATCCGCCTCGGCCTGGTTCTTGTCCTCGGAAACCTGCACGAAGCGCCGGCCGATCACCAGGATCGAGCCGGAGGCGATCGCGGCGTACAGGATCGCGGCGATCACCAGGAAGCCGGGGATGGTAATGGAGGAACCGCCGAGCGTAACGGTGAGCGCACCGCCGATGGTCCAGAGCACGACGATGAAGGTTATGGCCGACAGCATCGCGGACGTGACGCCGGCGATGAAATCGACCGGGGAGTCTGTCGCGATCCGCAGATCCTCGGCGATCCGGTACTCCGGATTCTTGTGGTCGCCGCCGACGAGATTGAGCTGGTAATAACGTCCGTTCTTGAGCCAACGCGTCAGCACGCTCGCAGTGAGCGAGGCGCGCCAACGCCGCTGGATACCCATCCGCGCGAACACCTGCGCTACTGCGAGCACGATGCTGCCGATCGCGAGCGGGAAGAACACGCCCGTAAGATGGAAGACGCTCGCCGCGTCGCGCTTCTCGATGGCGTCGAAGATCGCCCGGTTCCAGACGTTGATGCCGTATTGGAAGCCGACGGTCAGCACGATCAGCACGCCGAGACCGATCGAGAACGGCCAGGCGAGCCGATCGCCATTACGGCCCCAGCAACCGCGCGCGCTGATCCAGAAACGGGTCAGCAGATAGTCCTTGCGGACCTGCTCGGCCTCCTCGGGCGAGAGCTCGGGGCCCGGCTCGACCAGCTCGGGCGGCGGCGGTGCCACTTCGTCGCCGTTCTCACCTTTGATTTTGACTATGGGCGGCTTGTTGCCCGGTTCGTTCGTTGCGGCCGGCTTGTGCATGGGCTCACAACGCCAATGGAACTCAGCCGGTTCCCGTGGGTTCCGCGAAGCTTACTCGGCGGCACCATCGCGCACACGGCGCAGCCGGGCGGCCCGGTGCAGGATACGTGATAGCTCCTCGATCGAGTAGGGCTTTTGCACGAGATCGAAGCCGGCCGCACCCTCCTGTGACAGGGCATGGCTGTAGCCGGTGGTCAGCACGACGGGCACGTCGATGCCGCGATCATGGACCTCCCGGGCCAGATCGAGCCCGGTCATTCCGGGCATCACCACGTCCGAGAACACGACGTCGAAGCGGTCTGCGTCCACGACGAGTTCGGCGAGCGCATCAGTGGCATTGTCGACCAGCGTGATGCTGTAGCCGAGTTCGGTGAGACCGTCGGCGGCGAAATTGGCCAGCTCGATATTGTCCTCGACCACCAGCACGGACATGCCGCTGCCGGTCACCGCTGGCGCCGTGTTCGGCGCCTGGCGCTGCGGCAGCTGGTCCGGCGGCACGCGCGGCAGATAGAGCGAGAAGGTGCTGCCGTGCCCCACCTCGCTCGTCACGGTCACTTCTCCTCCTGACTGCCGGGCGAAGCCGAACACCTGGGACAGGCCGAGACCGGTGCCCTGACCGACCTGCTTGGTGGTAAAGAATGGCTCGAAGATGCGCCCGAGTCGCGCGGCGGGAATGCCGATGCCGGTGTCGCTGACGGTCACGCGGACGAAGCCGTAGCTTGCTCCGCTCGCGCCGGCCGGAGGTGCCGGCGCGTCCGAGACGGTCGCGGTCGCCTCGACCCTGAAGACGATGCTGCCCTTGCCCTGCATGGCATCGCGCGCATTGGTCGCCATGTTGATCAGCGCCGTCTCGAACTGGCTGGCATCGGCATTGACGAGGCACGGCTCGGACGGCAGCTGCATGACGATCTCGATCGCGGGGCCCAGCAGCGTGGCGAGCATGTCGTGCAGCGACTGCATCCGCGCCCCGACATCGAACACCTCAGGCTTCAGCGTCTGTCGCCGCGCGAAGGCCAGCAGCTGCGAGGTCAGCCTGGCCGCGCGTGCCACCGAATCCGCGATGGCGGTGATGTAGCGCTGCCGCCGTTCCTCCGTCAGCTGCGGACGGTTCAAGAGGTCGACTGAAGCGCGGATCACCGTCAGGAGGTTGTTGAAGTCGTGCGCGACGCCGCCGGTGAGTTGCCCGAGCGCTTCCAGGCGCTGGCTGTGCTTGAGCGCCTCCTCGGCCTCGCGTCGCTTTGCAGCTTCCGCCTGAAGGTGCCGGGTGCGCCGCAAGGCCAACGCCAGCAACAAGAACAGCAGCGCGGTCGCGGGAACACCGAACACCAGATGCTGGCCAATGGTGACGAGCCATCGCGACCGGATCGCCGAGGTCTCGAGCCCGGCGCTGACATAGATTGGATATTCGGCGACGCGCCGGTAGCCGATGCGGCGCTCTATGCCATCGGAGGGCCAGACGATGGTGATGAGGCCGTGCTGGGGTTGAGCCGCGATTTTCTGGCCAACAGGTCCGGCCGGATCGAGCCGAAGATCGCGGTCGAGCCGGGGAAAATGCGTGAGCATCGCGCCGTCGGTGCGTCCCATCGCGAAGAAGCTGCCGGGCTCGGACCCGATCCTGGCGTAGAAACTCTCGAAATATTCCGGGAGCACCGAGGCCTGGATCACGCCGATGAAGCGGCCGTCGTCGGACTCGCGGCGGCGGCTGACGCCGAAGAAGCGGGCCCCCTGATAGGGGGGACGCGGCGACAGGGCTGTGCCGATGAAACTGCCGATGCTCTGGTCGACGTGGGCATAGAAGTAATCGCGGTCGCCGAAGCCCACCGCAGGTGGCGGCGAAACGATGCTGTTGACGAGGGCCTGTCCGTCGGCGTCGAAGATCCAGGCCGATTTGAGCTGCGGCAGCGAGTCGGTCAGACGCTTCAGGCGGCGATGCAGCTCTGGCTCCCGAGCCCGGATGTCGTCGTCGGATAGACCGCGCACGACCTCATTGAGCTCGGCAAGGCTGCGGTCGATGGTCTCGAACACTTTGAGCGCGTGCTCATGCGCGACGGCGACCGTGCGCTCGATCTCGCGGTTGGCAGTGTCGTTGGTCGATGTGTAGGAGATCGCGGCGGCAACGGCGAACAGCGCAATCGGCAGCGCCAGGGATGCCGCCATCATCCACTGCAACAGCCTCAGCGAGTTGCGTTGCGCCCTCTGCACAGTCGCTCCTGACCCAGACGGCCAGCTTAGCCGAGTTTCGCGCAAGGAAGGAAGCCGATTATCACTATAATCTATGGTTGTAGATCAATGATTCACGCGCGGAACGTCCAGCCGGCCCGGAGCGTGGCCAACCCTCGCAGAGTTGTGCGAGGGGGGCACGTGAGGTGAGGCGGCTACAAGCCGCCGTTCGTGGAGACTGGCGGTCAGATATCGTGCTCGTCGCGCAGCGCGCGTGCCGCCTTCTCTCCGATGATGAC
Organism: Bradyrhizobium sp.; assembly: GCF_016462955.1. Classification (GTDB taxonomy): domain Bacteria; phylum Pseudomonadota; class Alphaproteobacteria; order Rhizobiales; family Xanthobacteraceae; genus Bradyrhizobium. The sequence goes on from NZ_JAEMSD010000293.1 coordinate 3,900, forward strand.
GCAGGGAGCCATCGTGTTCCCCGTGGTGATCCGCGGCATCACCGATCCGTCGGCGATGCGGAGCCGGTCGATGCCGTAGACCCTGAGCTTGCTATCGACCACGGACATCGCGTCGCGTCCCATCTTCGCCGAGCATGTCTGGTGCCAATAGGTGACCGCGGACTCGCGCACGAAGCGTTCCATCTCGGCGCCACCGAGAGGTCCAGGCATCGACTCGCACGCCACCAGCGGCTCGAAGGCGCGGGTATTGCCGAGCGCTCGGCAAACATCGACGCAGGCGATCGCCGTCTTCACATCATCAGGATGGGACAGCATGTTGGCTTCGATTCGCGGCGTCGCGAGCGGCTCGGCGCTTCGGAGCCTCACCCTGCCCCGGCTCTTCGGCAAGGCGAGGCCGGCGAACATCGTCCAGCCATGGGCGGGCGCGCGGCCTGCCGTCTCGGGGCTCGGCACGGGAAACTCGACCTGGCAGAACAGCAGGTCGGGAGTCGTGAGTGCAGCATCAGATTTCCAATAGAGCGTCGCCCCGTTGCCGGTGTTGCGCGGCGCGATCGGCTCGCGGTACTCCCAAATGCATCCGAACGAGACGTGATCCTGCAGATTCTGCCCGACACCGGGCAGGTGCTGGACCACGGGTATATCAAGCGGTCGGAGTTCGTTCTCGTCGCCGATGCCGGAGCGCATCAGCACGGACGGTGTCTGGATCGCCCCGAGCGCAAGCACGACCTCTCGGGATGCGTCGATCCGCAATGTCCTGCCGTCACGGACCGCCTCGACGCCGACGGCCTTCCCGCGCTCGAGCAGGACGCGGGAGACCTGCGTGCCGGTCAGTAGGGTGAGATTAGGCCGATCGAGGAAAGGATGGGTATAGGCGCGGAAGATGGAGTTGCGCCTGCCATTACGGACGATGATGTCCGTGATGGCGCAGCCTCCTTCGCCCTCCATCATCTCGCCGTTGGGGCTGTCAAAGGTTGGAATCCCCATCTCCTTCGCCGCAGCCAGCATCGCCAATGCGGCCGGCCCGGGATCCGGTGACGGCTGCACGAAGACGGGGCCCCCGGTACCGCGATGGCGTGGATCGGGCCTGCCCTGCCAGTTCTCGATCTCCCTGAAGATTTTCGAGACCGCATCGTAGCCCCAGGATTGATCCCCTGCTTCCTCTGCGAAGAAGTCCCAGTCGCTGCGGTGACCGCGCGCCCACAGCATCACGTTGATGCTCGAGCCGCCGCCGACGACCTTGCCCATCGACATCGGAAGCGCGCGACCGTTCAGATGCGGATTGGGTTCGGCGACAAAGCCCCAATCGGTCGCACTGCCGAGGTTGCCGGGCCACGCCGCCGGATCCATGACGGTCGGCACCTCGTCGCTCCCTCCCGCTTCGATCAAGAGGACTGTGACGGAGGGGTTTTCGGCGAGGCGGCGGGCAACGACGGAACCCGAGCTGCCGGCACCGCAGACGATGAAGTCGTAGGTGCCGCGCAGGGTCTCGTTGAGCTGGCGCTGATTGGCAGTAGCGCGATCGGCAAACTCCGGAAGATCGGAAGGCAGAACGTTGTTCATGAGATTGCTCCAGGCAATTGGGCGCTGCCGGAATGAGCTCCGGGCGAACGCCGGGGAGAGAGGAGAGAGGGTCGACGGGCCGTCACGCTGGCCGGAACGGGCGAGTCACGGATCGCGCCGTTGGCGCAGCTGACGTGTCGGGGGCTGCTTGACCGAGGCACGGTGCCGCGTTGGCGTGGGCGGCTGCCTGGTTTCACGGTGAGGATTGGGGTCTGGGCGGTTAGCCAGTGGCTTGCTCCTTCCGAAGGGATAGGGATGGGCGCTGCGCATCTGCCAAACAGCGCGCAGCCACCCTATCAGATTTATCAAATCTATCATTATCATCAAATCTATCAAAATAGACTGCCACGCCCCTTGTCAACGGGGGCGGGAGCACGACATTGTGAGGCGGGGATAGGCCCGGCCAGCGAGCCGGGGGCAAAGATGGGCTCGATGGACAAGGACATCCTGACGACGGCGGAGGCTGCCAAGATCTTGGGGGTCTCGATCCGCACCGCGCAGCTGCTGATCGAAGGCGGGACGATCCCCTCCTGGAAAACTCCGGGGGGGCATCGACGCGTCTACCGCCGCGACGTGCTCGCGCAGATCACCGGCCCGGCGCAGCCGATGACTGCTTCTGCGCGGGTGATCGTGCTTGCGCGTCCCGAACGCGTCGACGACTACGCAGCGGCGCTCGCCAGGATCGAATATTGCGTCGTCGAGCGGTACACCGACGTCTATGCGGCGCTGCTTGCGATCGGCTCCCGGCTTCCGGCGGCAATTGTCGTCGAAGCCGGACCACCAGACGCCGGCACTTCAGCGCTGCTGGACAGCTTGCGCTCTGATCCGGCGCTTGGAAGCACGCAGATTCTGGTTGTCGGCCGCTCTTCGGCAGACATCGGCACGACGCGGTTCATCGATGGATTGGCCGCGCTGCCCGAGGCGGTCGAGGACGCGATTCGGGGCGCCGTCGAGCTCCCCCTTCCGTTCGAGACACCGCCATCTTTTCCGTTTCCGGCCAATGAGGGCCAGCGCCTCGTGGCGCTCGAACGCTCAGGCCTCGTCGACACGCCGCCGGAGGATGCCTTCGATCGTCTGACCTGGCTGGCGGCGCGCAGCCTCGACGCTCCCGTCGCACTGCTGACGCTGCTCACCCCGACCCGCCAATGGTTCAAGTCGCGCTACGGGCTCGACATGGCCGATACGCCGCGCGGCTGGGCGTTCTGCAACTATACCATTCTGCAGCAGGACATCATGGTGGCCGAGAACCTCGCCACCGACCCGCGCTTCGCCGAGAATCCGGCCGTATTGGGCGAACTCGGATTTCGGTTCTACGCTGGGTGCCCGGTGGTGGATCCCGACGGCTTCACGCTTGGGTCGCTCTGCGTGATCGACACAAGGCCCCGCACGCTCGACGACACCCAGAAGCAAATCCTTGCCAATCTCGCCGCGCTTGCTTCGGACGAGATCAAGTTGCGCGTGACCGACCGCCAATTGCGCCGGGCGGTCGAGCACGGGGCTTCTAAGCCAAGCGCGCCCGCCCGGTCCGCCAACAAGCTCGCCGCCGGGCATAAGCAGGGCACGGCGTGACACGTTGCTCGTGTCACGCAACACCGCGCGTCAGATCTGGCGCTCGACCATCTTGAGCTTGAGCTCGGCGATGGCTTCGGCAGGATTGAGGCCCTTGGGGCACGCCTTGGCGCAGTTCATGATGGTGTGGCAGCGATAGAGCCGGAACGGATCCTCGAGATCGTCGAGGCGTTCGCCGGTGGCCTCGTCGCGCGAGTCCGACACCCAGCGGTTGGCCTGGAGCAGCGCGGCGGGGCCGAGGTAGCGCTCGCTGTTCCACCAATAGCTCGGGCAGGACGTCGAGCAGCAGGCGCAGAGGATGCACTCGTAGAGGCCGTCGAGCTTCTCGCGGTCCTCGTGGCTCTGGCGCCATTCCTTCTGCGGCGTCGGTGAGGTCGTCTTCAGCCAGGGCTCGACGGAAGCGTATTGCGCGTAGAAATTGGTGAGGTCGGGGACGAGGTCCTTCACCACCGGCTGGTGTGGCAGCGGGTTGACCTTGACCGCGCCGTCCTTCACCTCGTGCATCGACTTGGTGCAGGCCAGCGTGTTCTGGCCGTCGATGTTCATGGCGCAGGAGCCGCAGACGCCTTCGCGGCAGGAGCGGCGGAAGGTCAGCGACGGGTCGATGTGGTTCTTGATCCAGATCAGGCCGTCCAGCACCATCGGGCCGCAATCATTGGTGTCGACGTAATAGGTGTCGACGCTCGGATTCTTGCCGTCGTCCGGATTCCAGCGATAGACCTTGAACTCGCGAACCTCTGTCGCGCCCGCGGGCTTCGGCCAGGTCTTGCCGCCGGTGATCTTGGAGTTCTTCGGAAGTGCGAATTCAACCATAAGTCCTGCCTCTGGTTTCTCCCGTCATGCGCGGGCTTAACCCGCGCATCCATCTCTAAAGGGATGGATCGCCGGGTCGAGCCCGGCAATGACAGCAATGATCAATACACGCGCGCCTTCGGCGGGATGTACTGCACGTCGTTGGTCATGGTGTAGTTGTGAACCGGGCGGTACTCGATCTTGACCTTGCCGGCATCGTCCAGCCAGGCCAGCGTGTGTTTCATCCAGTTCTTGTCGTCGCGCTCGGAAAAGTCCTCGCGGGCATGGGCGCCGCGGCTCTCGGTGCGGTTGGCAGCCGAGTTCATCGTCACCACCGCCTGCGAGATCAGGTTGTCGAATTCCAGCGTCTCGACCAGATCGGAATTCCAGACCAGCGAGCGGTCGGACACGCCGATATCGGTGATGCCGCTATGGACCTTCGCGATCAGGTTCTGGCCTTCGCTGAGCACTTCGCCGGTGCGGAACACCGCGCAATTGGTCTGCATCACATTCTGCATGCCTTCCCGCAGCTTTGCGGTCGGCGTGCCGCCGGACGCGTAGCGGTAATGGTCGAGGCGGCCGAGCGCCATCTCGGCCGAGTTCGCCGGCAGTTCCGGCTGCTTGCCGTTCGGCGTCAGCTTCTCGGCGAGGCGGAGCGCGGCGGCGCGGCCGAACACGACGAGGTCGATCAGCGAGTTGGAGCCGAGGCGATTGGCGCCGTGCACGGAGACGCAGGCGGCTTCGCCGATCGCCATCAGGCCGGGGATCACCGCGTTGTCGTCGCCGTCCTTCTTGGTCAGCACCTCGCCGTGATAGTTCGTGGGGATGCCGCCCATGTTGTAGTGCACCGTCGGCACGATCGGGATC
>NZ_JAEMSD010000758.1 GCF_016462955.1 Bradyrhizobium sp.
CTGTGCATCGGCGCGGCCAACCGCGACCCCGCGCAGTTTCCTAATCCGGAAACCTTCGACATCGCGCGCACCCCGAACCGGCACCTCGCCTTCGCCACCGGCGCGCATCAATGCGCCGGCATGGCGCTGGCGCGGCTGGAAGGCGCGATCGCGATCTCCCGCTTTCTGGCGCGCTTCCCGAACTATGCCGTGAGCGGGTCGCCCATCCGGGGCGGACGGGTCCGGTTCCGCGGCTTTCTGAGTGTGCCCTGCTCGATCGGGTGAGGGGCTTGAAAACGAAACTGCAAAAACAACCCCATGCACAGTAGACTGGCATCAGAGGCGGGTGTCGGCGGCGTCGACCAACGAGCTGATATGTCGGGCATATCAGCGACACTGGCGCAAGGTGTGTAAATACCTACACCACCGTCTTGTGCCGCGTGATGCAGGTGGCGAGCACTTCGTCGATCGGCTTGTCCCACCAATCGTTTGAGAATATCTCGATCTCGGAATAGCCAGCAAAGCCCTGTGCTTCGACCGCTTGGCGCACCGATCTGATGTCGATGACGCCGTCGCCCATCATGCCGCGGTCGTTGAGGATGTCTTTCGTCGGCACCAGCCAGTCGCAGACGTGGAACGCGAGCAGGCGATCCTTGCCGGCGCGCGCGATCTGGCCCATCAGCTCCGGGTCCCACCAGATGTGATAGACGTCGAGCGCGACGCCGAGCATGCCGCTGCGGCCAGGGTCGAGCCGGTCGCAAATGTCGAGCGCGTGCTTCGTGGTATTCACGCAGGCGCGGTCCGCCGCATAGGCCGGATGCAACGGCTCGATCGCCAGCGGCAGCCTGGCTTGCCTCGCATAGTCGAGCATGTCGGCGAGCGCGTCCTCGACCTGTCCGCGCGCTGCCACAAGATCCTTCGACGCCTCGCTACCCGGCCGCGAATATTGCGGCAGGCCGCCGACCACGAGGACGATGCAGGACGCGCCCAGCGCCTTTGCCTCATCGACACAGCGGCGGTTGTCGTCGCGCACCTCGTTGCGGCGCGCGGCATCCGAGGTGAACATGCCGCCACGGCAATAGCCTGAGAGTTCGAGGCCGGCCTCGCGCACCGCGCGCGCGGCACGCTCCAGTCCCACGGTCGCGACCTGGTCGCGCCAGGGATCGATGGCGCGGATGCCGTGTCTGGCACAGGCCTCGACGATCGCGACGAGGTCACCCTGCTTGCGGACGGTCGCCGTGTTCAGCGACAGCCAGCGGTGGTCGGACGAAAAATCGCGCATCAGGATTCGATACCGTGGGTGGCGAGCACGGTCTTCATCCGCTGCGTCGCGAGTTCAGGGTTGGCGAGCAGGCCGGCCTTGTCGGCCAGACGGAACAGCTCGGCCAGATGCAGCGTGGAGCGCGTGCTCTCCTGTCCGCCGACCATGGTGAAATGATCCTGGTGACCGTTGAGATAGGCCATGAACACGACGCCGGTCTTGTAGAACCGCGTCGGCGCCTTGAAGATATGCCGCGACAACGGCACCGTCGGACCCAGCACGTCGTGGAAGCCGGCCTCGTCGCCCGCAGCCAATCTCGACAACGCGTAGGACGCCGCCGGCGCGATGGCATCGAAGATGCCGAGCAGCGCATGGGAAAAGCCCTGTTCGTCGCCGGCGATCAGCTCCGCGTAATTGAAATCGTCGCCGGTATACATCCTGATCCGCTTGTCGAGGCGACGGCGCATGTCGATCTCGCGCTGCTTGTCGAGCAGCGAGACCTTGACGCCGTCGACCTTGGCGGCGTTGCCATTGATGACGGCGACCGCCGTATCCATCGCCTTGTCGAGATCCCGGGTGCCCCAATAGCCCGCGAGAGCCGGATCGAACATGTCGCCGAGCCAGTGGATGATGACGGGCTCACGGACCTGCGAGAGCACGCGGTCATAGACTTTGGCGTAATCGTCGGCGCTGCGACCGAGTTTCGCCAGGGCGCGCGAGGCCATCAGGATGATGCGACCGCCGACCTTCTCGACCGCCGAGATCTGCTCCTCATAGGCACGGATGACGTCGTCGAGGTTTTTGGCATCCTCGACCGCGAGATGGTCGGTGCCGGCGCCCGAGAACACCAGCGCGTTGCGGCGCTTGGCGGCGCCGACCGAACGCGTGATCAGCTCCAGCGAGGTCGGCCAGTCCAACCCCATGCCGCGCTGCGCGGTATCCATGGCTTCGGCAACGCCGAGGCCGAGGTCCCAGACATGCTCGCGGAAGGCGATGGTCTTGTCCCAGTCGACGGCGGCCGACAGCCAGGGATCGTTGTCGGCGAAGGGATCGGCGACGGTGTGCACGGCCGAGAAGGCGATGCGGTTCAGCGGTCCCTCGAGCTTGGCGGGGA
>NZ_JAEMSD010000294.1:0-662 GCF_016462955.1 Bradyrhizobium sp.
GGTTGTCACTGGCCGCAGAGATCGCGGCCAGCTCGTTGATCCGACGCACGATCGTCTCGCCGAGAGATGCATTTTGAACGGCGTTAGCGGCGCCCATCTCGATGAACTTCCTCTTCTCTGGAAGGTGTGATTAGCATGAATGCGAGTGCGCGCCAGACCGCCTCACGCCGGTCATGCGCGGGCGAGCCCCTCGCCGGCATCATTTCTCCTTCTTGGCATCGTGACTGCACGTATAATCGCTATATTTCAATCGGTTGCCTCGGACAATGCCTGATCGGCAGCGGTCCGGACGGCCGCTGGTGATGTTCCACGGCAAATTGGTTATGAAGCACGGACAGGCGAAGCGGACCTTCTTGCGGCGCTTGGCGGGTACTGACCTGGAGTAGCGATGGACGACGCCTCCGAGCGCGACGAACACTTCATGCGCCTGTCGTTCGCGGTTGCGCGGCGCTCGCTCGACCATGGCAATCATCCCTTCGGCTGCATCATCGTCGCGGCCGACGGCACCGTCCTCATCGAGAGTGAGAACAGCTACATGCCGGATCACGACGGCACCGCTCATGCCGAGCGTCTCGCGGCCACCCGGGCCTGCCGCACGCTCGGCCGCGACGTACTGGCGAGAGCCACGCTCTATTCGTCAGCCGAGCCCTGCGCCATGTGTG
>NZ_JAEMSD010000294.1:672-8632 GCF_016462955.1 Bradyrhizobium sp.
TCGCCTGCGCGGCGTCACCGGCAACCATCCGGAGAACCCGACCCTCGACCTGCCGTGCCGCGAGGTCTTTGCCACCGGCCAGCGACCGACGGAGGTGGTCGGACCGTTGCTGGAAGACGAAGCCGAGGCGCTGCACCAAGGTGTCTGGATCAAGTAGCGGAGCCTGCTGCCCTCGCTGATCGTTCTACGAGGGGCGCCACGGACGTCCGCCGGTGGTCTCCAATCTGCCGATGTATTGGGCAAGCAATGCGGCTTTTCACATCTTACGCCGCGGTCCAAACTGGCCCATCATTGAGGCACTTCACCCATGCAAACGCACCGGCGAATGTTGGAATCGACACCTCACGGCCCGAATTCCGGCGAGTCTCCGCTGCTGCGGACGACAGGGCTCACCAAACGATACGGCGATTTTCTCGCCAACGATTCCATCGACATCGATATCTGGCCCGGCGAGATCCACGCCCTGCTCGGCGAGAACGGCGCCGGCAAGTCGACGCTGGTCAAGGCCATTTACGGGCTGATCCAGCCCAGCGCGGGCGAGATCCGCTGGCAGGGCGAACGGATCGTGCTGTCCGGTCCGTCCGAGGCGCGCAGTCGCGGCATCGGCATGGTGTTCCAGCATTTCTCGCTGTTCGACAATCTGACCGTCGCCGAGAACGTCGCGCTCGGCCTCGATGGAAAGGAATCCTTCAAGGACATGTTCGCCCGGCTGGAGCAGGTGTCGAAGGCCTACGGTTTGCCGCTCGATCCTAGGCGCGAAGTCTGGCAATTGTCCGTCGGCGAGCGCCAGCGCATCGAGATCGTCCGCGCCTTGATGCAGGATCCGAAATTCCTGATCCTGGACGAGCCCACCGCCGTGCTGACGCCGCAGGAGGCCGACCAGCTCTTCATCGTGCTGCAGCGGCTCAAGGCCGAGGGCCGCGCCATCCTCTACATCAGCCACAAGCTGGAGGAGGTGAAGCGGCTCTGCGACACCGCGACCATCCTGCGCGGCGGCAGGAAGGTCGAGACCTGCGCCCTTCGGCTCGAGACCGCCGCCTCGCTCGCGCGGATGATGGTCGGCGGAGAGATCAAGGCGGTGAAGGCCGCATCCGGCCGCAAGACCACCGCGCTGCGGCTCGTGGTCAACGATCTTTCGCTTGCCCCCGCCGAGAGCCATGGCGTGCGGCTCCAGCACATCTCGTTCGAGCTGAGGGGCGGCGAGATCCTCGGCATCGCCGGCGTCGCCGGCAACGGCCAGGATGAATTGTTTGCCGCCCTCTCCGGCGAGCGGCTGTCCCATGCTCCCCGCACTGTGGTGATCGAAGGCATCGCCGCTGGCCGCCTCTCGATCTCGCAGCGGCGCAAGCTGGGCGCGGCGTTCGTGCCCGAGGAACGGCTCGGCCACGGCACCGTGCCGCGCATGAAGCTGTCCGAGAACGCGCTACTGACCGGACATGCCGCCAGCGGCATGGTCCGCCGTGGCTTCATCGACACCGCAGCCACGCTGAAGGCGGTCGACCGCGCGACCGAGACGTTCGACGTCCGCAAGGCCAAGCGCGATCCGGAAGCAGCTTCCCTGTCCGGCGGCAATCTGCAGAAGTTCATCGTCGGACGCGAGATCCTGCGCAATCCGGCCGTGCTGGTGGTGAGCCAGCCGACCTGGGGCGTCGATGCCGGCGCTGCCGCCGTGATCCGTCAGGCGCTGCTTGATCTGGCAAGCGCAGGGGCCGCGGTGCTTGTCACCAGCCAGGATCTCGACGAGCTCGCCGAGATCGCCGATCGTATCGCGGTGATGTTCCACGGCAGGTTGTCGGCTCCGCTCGCAGCAAGCGAGGCGACCCGCGAGAGGCTGGGGCTTCTGATGGGCGGCAGCAGCCCGGAGTCGACGGAGGTCGTGCATGCAGCTGGTGCTTGAGAGGCGTGCCGAACGCTCAGGCACGATCGCGCTGGCGTCTCCACTAATCGCGGTCGGCCTCACGCTCGTGACCATGATCATCCTGTTTGCGATCCTGGGCAAGAATCCGCTGCTCGCGTTGCATGCCTATTTCATCGCGCCGCTCACCGACGGCTACTCGCTGCAGGAGATCGCGGTGAAGGCAACGCCGCTGGTGATGATCGCGATCGGGCTGTCGCTCTGCTATCTCGCCAATGCCTGGAACATCGGCGCCGAGGGACAATTCCTGATCGGTGCCGTCGCAGGCAGCTGGATCGCCCTGAAGACGCAAGGCACTGACGCCGGCGCCTGGGTGCTGCCGGCCATGCTCGTGCTCGCCGCCGCTGCTGGCGCGCTCTATGCGCTGATCCCCGCGATCTGCAGGGTGAAGTTCGGCGCCAGCGAGATCCTGACCAGCCTGATGCTGGTCTATGTCGCCGAGCTCTTCCTCGACTATCTCGTGCGCGGGCCCTGGCGCGACCCGCAGGGCTTCAATTTTCCGACCACGGCGGAGTTCGATCCGGTGGCGACGGTGCCGCTGCTGATCGAGGGCGGCCGGCTGCACCTCGGCTCTGCCATCGCCCTGCTCGTCGTCGGGGGCGCGGCGATCCTGCTCGGGCGCACCATCAAGGGTTTTGGCATCCGCGTGGTCGGCGCGGCACCGCGCGCCGCGCGCTTCGGCGGCTTCAACGCCAACCAGCTGATCATCCTGACCTTCGCCGTCTCCGGCGCGTTGGCCGGACTTGCCGGTATCATCGAGGTCGCAGGTCCCGTCGGGCATCTCCAGCCGGGCATCTCACCCGGCTACGGCTTTACCGCAATCATCGTCGCCTTCCTCGGCCGGCTCAATCCGCTTGGAATCCTCGTTGCGGGCCTTTTCCTGGCATTGACCTTCATCGGCGGCGAGCAGGCGCAGATCGCGATGAAGATTCCGTTGGACGTCACCAAGGTGTTCCAGGGCATTCTGCTGTTCTACGTGCTCGCCTGCGATTCCCTCATCCTGTACCGTTTCAAGCTGGTGCTCCCCAGCCGACAGGTGGCCCGTGGAGCTGGTTGAAGCCATCATCCTGGCGGTGCTCGCCGCGTCGACGCCGCTGCTGATTGCGGCGGCCGGCGAGCTCGTGACCGAGCGTTCCGGGGTGCTCAATCTCGGCGTCGAGGGCATGATGATCGTCGGCGCCGCCTGCGGTTTTGCCGGGGCGTGGCTGACCGGGTCCACCTTCATCGGCGCGCTGTTCGGCATCGTCGCGGGCACACTGATGTCGCTCATCTTCGCACTGATGGCGCTCGGGCTCGCCGTCAACCAGGTCGCAACGGGTCTTGCTCTGACCATCCTCGGCATCGGGCTGTCAGGCCTGATCGGCGCCGGCTTCGTCGGCGAGCGCATCACGCCGGCCATGCACCTCCATATTCCCGGCCTGACCGACATTCCGTTGATTGGGCGCGTTCTGTTCGGCGAGGACGGGTTCGTCTATGTCTCGGTTGCGCTGATCGTCGGCGTCTGGTGGTTCCTGGGCCGCACGCGGGCGGGATTGATCCTGCGCGCGTGTGGCGACAATCACGTCTCCGCGCATGCGCTCGGCTATCCCGTCCTGCGCATCCGCACCTTCGCCGTGATGTTCGGCGGTGCCTGCGCGGGACTTGCGGGCGCCTACCTCCCGCTCGCCTACACGCCGTTCTTCATTCCCGGCATGACCGCCGGCCGCGGCTGGATCGCCTTGGCGCTGGTGGTGTTCTCGTCCTGGCGGCCGGGCCGGCTCGTGATCGGCGCCTATCTCTTCGGCGCCGTGACGATCCTGCAGCTGCACGCGCAAGGCTGGGGCGTCGGCATTCCCTCGCAGTTCATGTCGGCGCTGCCTTATCTCGCGACCGTCCTTGTCCTCGTCCTGCTCTCCCGCGCGCGCACCGGCGGCTCGACCGCGCCGGCCGCGCTCGGCACGGTGTTCGTGCCTGATCGCTGAATTACTCTCCGCAGCGTGCGCGATGGGGCGTGTGTTGCGGATCATGGCTTGCCCCTGATGTTGGAGATTGATGATGCGGAAATCACTTCTTGCCCTGACTGCGGGGCTCCTGCTGGCCGGCAGCCTCAGTGCTGCCTCCGCCGCCGACAAGCTGAAGGTCGGCTTCATCTATGTGGGTCCGATCGGCGACCTCGGCTGGACCTATCAGCACGACCTCGGTCGTCAGGCGCTGGTGAAGGAGCTTGGCGACAAGATCGAGACCACCTACCTCGAGAACGTGCCCGAAGGCCCCGACGCCGAACGCGCCATCGAGCAACTCGCCCGCGCGGGCAACAAGCTGATCTTCACCACCTCGTTCGGCTACATGGACTCGACGCTGAAGGTCGCCAAGAAATATCCGAACGTGCATTTCGAGCACGCCACCGGGTACAAGCGCAACCCGAACATGTCGACCTATTCGGCCAAATGGTATCAGGGCCGCTACATTCAAGGCCTGATCGCGGCCAGGATGTCGAAGTCGGGCGTGCTCGGCTACATCGGCTCCTTCCCGATTCCGGAGGTCGTCTCCGGCATCAACGCGACGATGCTGGCGGCCCAGACCATCAACCCGAACATCAAGGTCAAGATCATCTGGGCCAACACGTGGTTCGACCCGGGCAAGGAGGCCGACGCCGCCAAGGCGCTGATCGACCAGGGCGCCGACGTCATCATGCAGCATACGGATTCACCCGCCGCGATGCAGATCGCCAGCGAGCGCGGCAAGCTCGCCTTCGGCCAGGATTCCGAGATGATCAAGTTCGGGCCCAAGACCCAGCTCACCTCGATCATCGACACCTGGGGCCCCTACTACATCGAGCGCGTCAAGGCCGAGCTCGCCGGCACCTGGAAGTCCGAGGACACCTGGGGCGGTCTCGACAGCCACATGTTCGTGATGGCGCCCTACACCAACATGCCTGACGATGTGAAAAAAATGGCGGAGGATGCCCAGGCGGCGATCACCGCCGGCAAGCTGCATCCGTTCAAATGCCCGATCGTTGGGCAGGACGGCAAGCCGGTCGAGTGCAAGGGCGGCGATCATCTGGACGACAGCCAGATCCTCGGCATGAATTTCTACGTGAAAGGCATCGACGACAAGCTTCCGGGCAAGTAGCACGCTTCTTGCATTGCCTCATTCACCTGCTCCTCCCGGAGGAGGTTCGGAGGGGGTGGTCAGAAGCACCCGGCACTTGTGGCTGCCCCCTCTTTCAATTCCCGACCCGATTATCCCGCCCGCATGGCGCGCGCCGCGGAACCGTGGCGGCGAATGAGGCCTTTCACATCGAGGCCCGGGATCGCACCATCGATCACCACCCATTTTCCGGCCACCATCACCCGGTCGGCGCGATGCGCCCCGCACAGCACCAGGGCAGCCAGCGGATCACCGTGACCGGAGAAGCGCAACTCGTCGAGCCTGAACAGCGCAAGGTCGGCCGCCTTGCCGACGGCTATCTCGCCGAGTTCCGGCCGGCCGATACAGGCCGCTGAGCCCATGGTGGCCCAGCGCAACGCATCCTTGTGACTGACCTTCGTCACCCCGTAGCGCGCCCGCTGCAGCAGGAACGCCGCGCGCACCTCCTGCATCAGGTTGGACCCGTCGTTGGAGGCCGAGCCGTCGACACCGATGCCGATCCCGACGCCGGCCTCCTCCATATCGCACACCGGGCAACAGCCGGACGCCAGCAGCTGGTTGCTGCAGGCGCAATGGCTGATGGCCGTCTTCGCCTTGGCGAGGCGCTTGATCTCATCGACGTTGAAAAATATCCCGTGGGCGAGCCAGGTCCGCGCATTGAGCCAGCCGCATTGCTCGAGATAGTCGAGCGGGCGGCAGCCGAACATCTGCTCGCAGAACCTGTTCTCGTCCTCGGTCTCGGCGAGATGGGTGTGCAGGCGCACGTCGAGCTCGTCGGCGAGATCAGCGGTCGCGCGCATCAGCGACGTCGTCACCGAGAACGGCGAGCACGGTGCGAGCGCGATCTGCACCATCGCATCCGCACCGCGCTGGTGATGCTTGGCGACGACGTGCGCGCTGTCGGCGAGAATGGTGTCCTCGTCCTGCACCACGCTGTCAGGCGGCAGTCCGCCGTCGCGCTGCGACAGGTTCATCGAGCCACGCGTGAGCAATACGCGCACGCCCAGGCGCTTCGCCACCGCCACCTCGATATCGACGGCGTCCTCGAGCCCCGCCGGGAAGACGTAATGGTGATCGGTGGTGGTGGTGCAGCCGGAGAGCAGCAGCTCGGACATCGCCACGGTGGCGCCGAGTTCGAGCGCCTCGGGCGTCAGCCTCGCCCACACCGGATAGAGCGCCTGAAGCCAGGGGAATAGCTCCCGGTCCATCGCGGCCGGCAGTGCCCGCGTCAGCGTCTGGTAGAAATGATGATGGGTGTTGATCAGACCCGGCAGCACGACGTGCTCGCTCGCATCGAATATCGCAAGATCCGCGGTTGCGGGCACAGCGCCGGCCGGCACGAGCTCGACGATCCGGCCGTCCCTCACCACGAGGCCGCGCTCGGCACCATCGGCAAGGATGGCCAGCGGATCCCTGATCCAGACGGCCTTGGCATCGCTCATGGTCCTGCTTCTCCACACACCGAATGACGACCAGCCTGCAAGGGGGACGTCAGCCCGGACACGATATTGCTACGACTTGTTTGTTGCGGCTTGGCTCCGGTCTTGCAAGACTCGTCTGCACGATTCACCGGCGGAAGCGTTGGCGCAGCCATGGATTTGAATACCATCACAGCAGTCGCCCATCCGCAAACGCGCGCGCAATTGCCTGCCTGGACGGCAGGTGATGCCTGGCTCGGCGGCGGCACCTGGCTGTTCTCGGAGCCGCAGGCGCATCTGACGCGGCTGATCGATCTCACCGATCTGAGATGGCCGGCGTTGACGATCACCGAGAGCCATCTCTCGATCGCCGCCACCTGCACCGTCGCAGAGCTCGACGGGCTGGTCTGCCCGTCCGATTGGCTCGCGGCGCCGCTGATCAACCAGTGCTGCCGGGCCTTTCTTGCCTCGTTCAAGATCTGGAAGACGGCGACCGTCGGCGGCAATCTCTGCATGTCGCTGCCGGCAGGACCGATGATCTCGCTCACCTCCGCGCTCGACGGGGTCTGCACCATCTGGAAAGCCGGCGGCGACGAGCAGACGATCCCGGTCGTCGACTTCGTCACGGGCGACCAGCGCAATCGCCTCGAGCCGGGCGACTTGCTTCGCCAGATCGATATTCCCCTGGCCGCGTTGAAACGCCGCGCCGCGTTTCGCCAGATCTCGCTGACACCGGTCGGCCGCTCGGCGGCGCTCCTGATCGGCAGCCTCGATGCCGACGGCGGGCTGACGCTGACGGTCACCGCATCGACGGTGCGGCCGATCCAGCTGTCCTTTCGCGGTGCGCCCGACGCGATCGCGCTGCGCGAGGCGATCGCACGGCAAATCACGGACGACCTGTACCACACCGACATCCACGGCCATCCGCTTTGGCGCAAGCACATGACGCAGCGGCTTGCCGAGGAGATTCGCAGCGAGTTGCTTGGAGCAATGCCGTGAGCTTCGAGATCGACGGCAGGACGTTTGCGCAGGAGCCACGCGCCGGTCAGTGCTTGCGCACGTTCCTGCGCGAACTCGGCCATTTCGGCGTGAAAAAGGGCTGCGATGCCGGCGACTGCGGGGCCTGCACCGTCTTGCTCGACGGCGAACCCGTGCACAGCTGCCTGATCCCGGCCTTCCGCGCCGAGGGCCGCACGGTGACGACGATCGAAGGACTTGGCGGGGACCACGGCATCCATCCGATGCAGCGGGCCTTCCTCGACGCGCAGGGCTTTCAATGCGGCTTCTGCACCGCCGGCATGATCCTGACCTGCGCCGCGCTGAACCAGGCCCAGCGCACCGATCTTAGCGCCGCGCTGAAGGGCAATATCTGTCGCTGCACCGACTACCGTTCGATCGAGGATGCGATCCTCGGCAAGTCCAATGTCGAGGCCAATGTCGAGCCCGGCGCCGCCTTCGGCCGCAGCCTGCCGGCACCCGCAGGTCCCGACATCGTGCG
>NZ_JAEMSD010000295.1 GCF_016462955.1 Bradyrhizobium sp.
CGGTCAGACCAGCCTCTATCGAGGACGCAGATGGGTGCGCCCGTCGCGAAAACACATGGAATGAAGACGGACGGCCCTATGCGCCATTCGGATCAAGGCAACGAGCGTCGCAGCGAAACGTCGTTCACCGTAAGCAGGCCACATAAGAGCCGGGTCATCACCTACCAGGGAAACTATCGCTGTCAGCAACGTCGGCGCACCTGTCGAAGCGGCCATCGCAAGATCGATAACGAGGCTGCCCACGTTCTCGCCATGCGGATGCAACCCGGTCCTCCGCATCCGTGCGACCGACACGCCCTGCGAGGCGTGAAACAGATGCTAGCGTCGGTGGACGGGCCGGCCGCCGAGTCCGGGACGATTCCGCCGGCACGCGCGATGGAACGCAGCTTGGCGTGCCGGTTGCAACGCCACAGCAGTGGTGCGGGTTGTGAGCACGATCGAAGTCGACAGCGATCCGGCTGCCGGGCTCGATTTCGATCGGACGCTATTTGGCCGGTGCCGCAGCGGGCTGTCCGCCCACTTCCGAGCGGCGGGGTCGCGCAGCGGATCGTCCTCGCAGGCCACGCAGACGTAGCGCGGCTGGCCAGGCGCGACGTCGTCGGGCATCGCCGTCATCGGCTTCCCGCACTTCGGGCACAGCTTCCGGCTCGGGTAGAGCGGAGTCATGTTTTTTTCCTGCCGCGACCAGCTTAGTTCCCGGTGCGCCGCGAGCACAAGTAGATCGCCGAAACTTGTCCGCATGCACCAGAGCGCTTGACGCGGAACGCGTCTCGCACTGAAATCCGGTTTTCAGTGATGTTGCGGGGGTGGCGTCGTGGAAGAATTTTACAGGGGCTTCGCGCAGCGGGCGCGCGATCTGGCCGAGAACGCGGACCCGTTCACCAAGCGGCGGCTGCTCGACCTGGCCCAACGATACGATCTCAAGAGCAGACCGGGAGCCCCGGGCGGTCGGACCCTCCCGCCGCCGCGCGCGACGCCACCGACGGCGCTGTTTTCCGGCTCCGGCGAAGCTTAAGACTAGTCGGAGCGCGGCCCGGTCGTCGGTTTTCTATGTGTTCATCGACCGGTCCGGGTGTCGGCCACCCGCGGTCGCGGTGCTCGCGTTATCACAAGCTCACCCGTGCAGCATGAAACCGCGCACGCGCGCCGCGAAGGATCATCGCCTGCGCCGCGCGATCTCGTCAGCGACCATGCCCTCCGCCCGCACCAGCCGCTCATGCAGGGTCTCGAACATATCGAGGATGTCATCATTGGGTTCATTCTTGCCCTGCTCGATGGCTTCGGCGACGAGCTCATCGAGGGGCGTCTCCTTCAATTGGCCTTTCTCCAGAAGCTCTTCAAACAGACTATCGCCGCTCGGCTGCGGTTGCATGTGACCGTCGGAGTTGCACCAGACGGTGAATGTCTGTTGTCCCAGAACGGCGTGCTCGACCATCTCCGCATCCAAAGGAATCAGCGTCCCCCAGGCCTCGCCCGCCTCGTCCGCGAACCCCGCCACGTACATCCGTTGCTCCGCAGCCCCTTCATCACGAGGCTGGAGGAACGGCGTGAGGACGATTGGAGGGTGTTTTCCCATGACGATCTCTCCGAACGACTTTGCATCGACACAGCGCAGCAGCTGGGTCAGTGCGGGTATTTTCGATCACACGAAAAAGGCAAGGTCTGGGAACGGCGCCTCATCGTCTCACGCTCGCTGCTTGTCTCGCCGGCGAGAATTGATCTGCGCCATCAGTATCGGGCCAAGCGAAAATTCGCCGACCTCGGCTTTTCGCGTCAGACCGCGTAGATAACCGCCGGCGGAATTGATCGCCGTCCCGCGCTGCAGGATACACGCGACGACGATGGCTGCGGGCACCTCGCCCATAACCTTTTGCGCCTCCTCCCAAGCGCTCGGGCTGATGCCCAGCATCGATCGCACAACGGCCGCGGTAGCGAGGAAATCGCGCCAGTTCGAAACCCCGCCCTTCGCATAATCGACGATGTCCGGACACGCACTCAGGACCATTCCTAACGGATACGATCCCTCCCCGACTCGCGATGGTTGAGGTTTGGGCTCAGCTCTCGCCGCCCTGCCTTCTCGAAGGACAGGTTCAAGTTCAATAGGGGCGTCTGGATTTGAATTCTGTATGTGGCGCTCAGAATGGGACTCATTGGCGCTCGGATTCTTGGATTTGATGTGTGCTTCCAGAAGATTGAGCACGTCGTCGGCGAGCTGAGACAACTCGTCGGCGATCGGCTCAAGCTCCTGGCGCGTAGCCGTGCGCGGAATCTGGTCGACGATCGCGCGGAAGGCGGCGTGCACGACCTGCCAATCGGCAGGCCCCTGCCCTCCTCTTCGCGTCGGGACGGCTTCCTCGATGCCAGTTGCAATCATCTTCGCGATGTCGCGCCGGCACAGCGTAATGCGCTCTCGTACGAGCTTGAGTGCGCGGGCCTCGGCTTCGATATCGGCCGCCAGGCTCTCGAACTCCTCTGACCGCACGACCAGCGGCGACAGATCGAAGCCGAAGGCGAGCTCGATTTCGCCGGCGTCGTCCTTCCGCGCATACCGCTTGCCATTGGGACTGTCGCGCCGAACGATCAGCCCGGCGTCGACCAGCACAGCGAGATGACGCCGCAGCGTCGATGCCGGCATGCCGTGCGCTCGCCGAGTGAGTTGATGGTTCGAGGGGAAGACGATCAGATCGTCCTCCCCTGTCAGGGCGGTTTCGGGATGGAAGGTCAGCAGCGCATTCAGTACCGAGAGGGAGCGCTCCGACACGCCTAGGCGCGGCCGTGCCGTGCAGATGGCGTGGAAGATCTTCCACTTGTGCACGATCTTTTCGGGAGGACGTTCGGTTGTGACCATCTGGCTTGCCACATGGGCAAGCGTCAGCGATCGCCGCCCAAAGGGCGTCGTTGGAGAGTGTGACTGCATGTCTTTGCCTCAGCTGGGCAAAGAAAACCTGCTCGCCGAAACGGCGATAAAATCGCGTGGAAACTCTTGACTGCGATTCGCGAAAGTGATTCTCTGTCAGTCGCCAAACTTGAAGAGAAGGCTTCCGGAACTCCGTTTCGGGGGCCTTTTTTCTTTTCCCTTGTCTGCTCCTGGTTCGTGTTTACGGGACGAGGCCGTCAGGCCTCGGTAGTTTCCTGGCCGCCACTCGTCTTGGAAAAGGCGTCGAAGATGGCCGGGAGTTGGTCCACAAGAAATGCCGCGAATGTCGCCGAGACATTCTTGTCGATGGTAAGCTTCAATTCGCGCTCGACCTGACGCACGTGCGCAATCTTGTCCCCGGATGCGGAAAAGACTGGCTTCTCTTCCGATGGCTTCGATGTCCCCGCGGGAGATGGACGGCTTGCTGCTGAGAATGCTGCGAGAAATCGCGCGTCGGTTTCCCGCTCTGCAAATTTCGGGTCAGCGATCACCGCTCTGACACGTTTGAGCGACGCGGCATCCTTGAGTAATTCAGCGAAGGACTGCCAGCGGCCGCGGCCAACTTTCGGAGCCTTCCCGATTGCTCGAACGACTTCGGGTGGAACCGACCGAGCGACGGCAAGGAGTTTCGAAGCCTCAGCCCGATCGATCGACAACGCATCCTGCACGATTGACCGGCTATGCCCGGCATCTTCGATATGCATCGCGAAGCTGGCGCGCTCAATGAAACTCAAATCCTCGCGCGGTGCGTTCTCGAGTCCTTGCGCCACGACAAGGGCTTCATCTGACAGCGATCGCAGGATCGCTTTGACGGAAATACCCAATTCGCGCGTGGCGCGGACGCGGCGATGACCATACGCGCTTTGATAGCGCCCTTTTGCTTCAGGATGCTCCCGAACGAGAATGGGCACCTCTTGGCCACGCTGTGCTATCGACTGTTTGAGTGCTTCGAACGAGCTATCATCATTGTCGCGAAACCGGTCGGACAGGGGTGATGGATCAATAAGCGAAGGGTCGATTTCAAGGATCACAGCCCCAGACGCGATTCTTTCGCGAAGCTCCTCGTTCTCCTTCTCGACTTCGGAAAAAGAATCCTTCAACGAGCGGACCGAGCCCGACGAGACCCGCGGCAAGGCAGCGGGCACGTTGTCAGCTGACAACGTGCTTGATTGCGGGGCCGTGAAAAGGCTCTTGATAGTGTCAGTACGTTTGCTCATCGACCCCACACCTTCTTAAGAAGTTGCGCGATTTCGGCATTGACCGCGTCGACTGATTCCAACGCGCGGTCGTAGGCGCCCCGCCCTACCGCGCCGCGCTCCAGCTCATAAAGTGATTGCTTGGTGAGGCCAGCATTGGCGATTGCAGTCGATTTCCAAACAGTGGCCTGGAGCACATCCGATCCAAAGAGATTACGAAGGAGGGCCACGATTTGAGCTTCGGGCACGTCGTTGGGATCATGACGCGTGATGACGTACCGGATGAAGTCGTGGTCGAGTCGCCCGCCGGCTTCCTCGATGACGGACATGAGATCCGACGTCATGAGGAGAAATTGGCTCATGGATGCGACATCGACCATCTGCGGATGGATGGTCACGAGCATCGCGGTGGCCGCGTTTAGCGCGCCCATGGTCAGGTAACCAAGTTGGGGTGGGCAGTCGATAACGACGACATCGTAGTCGTCGGCAACCTGGTCGATGGCGCTGGCGACTCGGCGAAAGAACAGGTCGTGTCCGCGTTCACGCCGCTCGATCATTGCGCGAGGCGTGTGGTGCTCGAACTCCATCAGCTCAAGATTGCCCGGAACAAGACCTATCCCGTCAAAGTAGGTCGGCCGGACGATGTCGCGCATCGGCCGGCGGTGCTCGTCATACCGGATGGCACCGTAGAGAGTTTCATTCGCCCCAATATCAAACTCGGGCTGGTACCCGAACATCGCGGAGAGCGACGCTTGCGGATCGAGGTCAATGGCAAGGACCCGAAAGCCGGCAAGGGCGAGGTATTGGGAAAGATACAATGCCGTCGTCGTCTTGGCGGACCCGCCCTTGAAGTTGGCGACGGTGATAATTTGGAGCTTGTCGCCCGGCTGGCGGCGCGGGAGAAATTCCGACGCTTCTCGGGGCCGCGCCGTCGCTAGATACGCGCGCAGCTCATGAATCTGAGCCAGGGTATAGGATCGGCGGCCCCCAAGTCCGGTCGCTGGGGTCGGTCCAAGTCCGTCGAGGGAGAGCTGTCGGAGATAACCATCGGAGACGCGGACAATTCGCGCAACCTCCCCTGAGGAGAACGAGCGGAGAGACTTACTGGCTGAAGGCGGGAAAAGCGTTGTCGCCAGCGAGCGAAGCTGGCCGGAAAGAATGCCGGCGTGCCGGGTGATCCGGGCAGACGCAGTCTCGCTCATGGTAAGTGAATCTTCCGCTAAGCTCGGCATTTGCTTTCTCAAGACGGTTTCTGCGCGTCAGACGCCTGATCTCCGTCTTGAGAGATGGCCACGATTCTATGATTTGAGCAAGAATTAAAGGGTTAACGAGTTGTTAACGCCCAATGGCGCGCTGCCCACAAGCAATGGCGCTTTTCGGTGCATCGTGCGGCTGTTGTCAGCTGACAACAAAGCCTCCAGCGACCGGGCGGAACTCTACTTTAGCATGAGTCGGCGCCCCCCCGCTCCCTCCGCTGCATCGAAAGGTGCAACCATGGTGCGTCTTCTCGATCAAAGAGACCCTGCCGCGCAGCTCCGCAAAGTGCTCCGAACCGTCCCCCTCCCCCACTCTTGCCAGCGCGGGCCGCCGCGACATTATTCACCGCAGATGATGTGATGGCACGCTGCATCCAGCCCCCTTCAACCCGCTTCAGCCGCCCTCGTCAGCGACACGGGCCTTTCAGCGCCCACGTTGGACGGGCGAAGAGTCGGCAAAGTCGGCTCACTATTCCCGAGCCGTCGCAGATGAATCGAGGGCTTCCCCGCCAACGCTGTACCGCCGCCGGGCAAACACGCTGTCGACGCTTCGGTCCGGATCTGCTGGACATGCCCCGCCCGGCGCGCGGCGAGCGGATATTCGAGGCAGTCTTCCAAAATACCATCGTCGCCGAAGTCTCACAAATTCACGACGCTGGATAAACGCCTCTTGCAACGGGGACTTTCTGCGGCGGCGCCACGTTCCCGTACGCCGCCACCGGCGGGTCCTGGATGCCATCCCGTTCGCGACCGCGACCGGATAGGCGACCTGGACTCGGTTCGCCACCTCGGCCGGGCACGACCAAGCAGCAGAGAACTGGCCTCGCCCGGCTCAATTGTAATGGCAGTGACTTGACCCGGCTTCGGACAGTCGGCCGAGGCGACGTCCATCGCCAAGCTTGAGATGCGCTTGGTTCGGCGCATTCGCACGCAGGGGCGCGGCATCGCTGGAGTTAGGGATGGGGCCATCACATGCGACATTGGGATGACCCGGTCGAGGGGTGAATCGACCTCGCGGCGGACTGTCCTAATCGAGTTCAACAAGACGAGGCGCCCAGTGCCGAAGGCCAGCCGCTCCTTTGGATAGCAAGCAGCAAAGCAGCCGCACCGAGCCTCGGCCCGATGGGAGATCCGCCGAGATCCGAGCTGCGAGCCACTCCAACATAGCGACATCGGACGGGCGGAACTCTTGCCAGATAACAGCGCCCCGGGAAGAGGTTGTTGTCAGCTGACAACAGGGGGCTTGCCTGGGATGGATGTTGTCAGCTGACAACATCTCCCTGTTGCGCTGGCTCCCAATGCCATTCAGCACAGGCTCGCGGGAAGCACCAAAGAGGAGGGGTGGCATTCATAGAATGCTAACCTTAAAAATTCGGCCTCGGACGAGTTTCGCGCCAAGCTTCGAGATAGGCGAGGTCCGAGGCCAGCGCCCGCAGACTATTCTCGCCATGCCCTCGCGCGCGAGGTGCTTCAGCGTTTCGACGTCGTCGTCGGTCAGGAGCGCGGCTAGCCGGTCGCGCCGTTCCATCGGCAGGATCGAGGCCAGCGCGTCGAGCTGTAGGGCCCGCCGGGTTTCGGGGTCGGAGACCAGTGCGCGGGAGGTGATGCTGTCCATCGCCCCGTCCTCAAAACCCATAGGTCCGGTCGGCCCATCGGAGCAGCACGCGCGCGTCGCGATCGGGCAGACGCACACGTTGCTCCTTCAGGCCTTGCGCGATCGCCTGACCTACGTCGGGGTCGACCCAATGGCCGTGGGTCATCAGGAAAAACCAGCCGAACGGGAGCCCGAGCTCACGGTCGACCGCCTCGATCCGGTCCATCAGGAGATGCACCGACGCGTCTGGCGTCGGCAGCAGCCGCTCTTGGGGCGGCTGCAAGGGCCGCGGGATGAACCCGATCTCACGCTCGCCCTTGTAGGTGTAGTCGCGAACATCTAGCGCCCAATGCGCAAAGACACGCTGCCTACCCGCGCTCGAGTCCTCCCAGTCGCGAAAGAAGCGAATCTCCCGCGGCACGTAGTCGAACCAGTCGGGGACCGCCTCCAGGAAAGGCGTCTCGCGCGTACCGTCGGGACCGACCTCGCGGATAACCCGCCGCTCCATCTCGGGCCGCTTGGCCTCTCGCTTCTCGCGCTCGATGCGGCCGCAGCGCTCCAGAAAACTACGGATATGGACGAAAGCGCCGCCGGCGCGGTCAAGCAAGCGGTAAAGGGGGCCGGCGAGGCGGTCCCTCTCTGGCGGCTGATCCCGGCGGGGCCAGCTTGGATCGAGCAGTTCCTCTTCGCCCCGGGGTCGATAGTCGGGATTGACGATCGGGGCGGCCTGCCACTCGCTTTCACGGCCGAGCGCGATCTGGATGTAATCGGCTGCGCCGGGTCCGGTCGGCGCGAAGACGAACGCGCTGGTACCGCGCCATTCGGTGATCAGGAGATCCGTCTCCTTGAGGCGCCGCCACAGCGCGTCAATGTCGCCGTCATCCTTGGCAAGCTCGCCTGTCATCCATGGCCGCAGTTCGCCGATCCGCGTGCCATCCGGTCGAATGACCGAACGGGTGTCGCGCCAGTAGTCATCGTCGATCCGCGCGGCGCTGAACTGAAAGCCTGGGAAGGCGTGGGCGAGGGCTGGGACGAGGTCGTCGTCAGCGGAGGCCGGGTCGAGGTTTGCTAGGACGGCCTCGATGGAACCAGCGTCGGGAGACGGAGAGGGGAGGCGTTCATTGAAAATTAACCATAAAAGCCACCTCATATGCCGCGAAGGCCGCGCGTCTTAGCGGGATTGCCGCGATTTCCGTAGCGCGCGATCGGCAGGCTGCGCCCCGTCGCCTTGAGCGGGGGCCGAATCGGCGGGGCCCAGGACCTTGGTGGCCCTGCCAACGGCGTAACCGGCTCTTCCTTCTGTGTATCCGAGGTGATATATACGGATACACGATACGATCTAGAGGAACGCGTCATGGCTTTCCACATCAAGAACCCGGAGACCGACGCGCTCGCCCGCAAGGTCGCGGCGCTGAAAAATATCGGCCTCACCGAAGCGGTGCACGCGGCACTCGCCCATGAGCTCGAGCGCGAGCAGGGCAAGCCGTCCTTGGTCGACCTCGGCATCCAATTCTGCCGGGATCTCCGCGCCAGGGGCAACCCTGTCAAGGGACAGCCGGCCGACAAAGCGTTCCGCGACAGCCTGTACGAGGACGATTGATGTTCATCGACGCCTCGGCCTTGACCGCGCTGCTGACCGACGAGGACGAGGCGCGGGAGCTTTTGGCC
>NZ_JAEMSD010000296.1:0-867 GCF_016462955.1 Bradyrhizobium sp.
CCCGCCACGATGCGCAGGAGCGTGGTCTTGCCGCAGCCGGAGGGGCCGAGCAGGCAGCAATAGGTGCCGGCCGGGATCTTCAGGTTGACGTTGTCGACCGCCAGCGTGGTGTCGTAGCGCTTGGTGACGGCGACCAGTTCGAGAGCGGCGGGAGTGGCCATGGCGTATCCGAGCAGGGGCGATGCTTCCCGCCTCTCTCCGCAAGCTCCGTGCCAAGCGCCTTCAGCCAACCGATTTCAGAAAACTGTGCAGTGGAGTCAGATCGTTAGGTCACTTCCGGCCGCGTTCGGCTGGCTCGCGCCCGCGCTCCTCTCTGCACACAAAACGGGCGCAGATTGTATAAAGTTTCGCCTGTGATTGGATACAGCTCGTCGACTACCATTCGGTCGAACGTCGCCGATCGAGCCCTCACACCAATGGCCGCCAAGTCCCACCCGAAATCCGATGCGCCCGATGCGAGCGATCGCGTCAGCCGTATCAGGGAGGGCGTGACAGCGGCGATTCTCGAGCATCGCCTGCTGCCAGGCACGAAGCTCGGCGAGGACGAGATCGGCGAGATCTACGGCGCAAGCCGCACGCTGGTGCGCACCGCGCTGCAGCAGCTCGCGCATGAGGGCATCGTCAACATCGAGAAGAACCGCGGTGCCTTCGTCGCGCGCCCGACGCCTGCCGATGCCCGCGAAGTGTTCGAGGCGCGCCGCCTGATCGAGCCCACCATCGTCGACCATGCGATCGACGCGGTCTCGCCGGCCTGGCTCGATCGCCTCGGCCAGCATATCGCCGAGGAGCGTGAAGCGGAATTGCGCGGCGATGCGCGCGCCTCGGTCCGCCTCTCCGGCGAGTTTCACCGTCTCGTCGCCGAGATGA
>NZ_JAEMSD010000296.1:877-6056 GCF_016462955.1 Bradyrhizobium sp.
ATCTATCTCGGCGTCCTCAAGGAGCTGATCGCACGTTCCTCGCTGATCATCCTGCTCTACCGCCGCCACGACACGCCGGCCTGCGGCACCGATCATCACGCGGCGATCGTCGCGGCGATTGGAGGACGTGACAAGCAGGCCGCCCGCGCGCTGATGCTGTCGCATCTCACCGAGATCGAGGCCGAACTGTTCCTGAAGGATCCCTCGGCCGACGAGTTGCGGCTCGCCGACGTGCTCGGTGCGTGAGCTGCTTACGCATGATCTTTCCGGACAGCCGCTTCGTACTTTTCCGGATCATGCTTTAACGGCGTGCAGATGTCGTCGCCGGCTTTCGCCGCAGCTGCTTCGCGGCGGCGGGACGTCGCTCATACGCCGCCAGAAACACGTTGATGCCGTTCTCGATCAGCGCGCGATGGCGAGCTGGGCTCGGTGTCTTCATCGAGAGAGCCCATTTCAGGATTTCCTTGCCCTGGATCAGGCTGAGAAACTGAGTCGCAGCCATGGCGACGTCGGGAACGTCGACGAGCCCCTGCGCCTGCGCCGCACGAAGGAAGGCAGCAACTTCGGCGTCGCAGCGCTCCGGGCCCGACTTCATGAAGACCTCCGCCACGCGCGGATAACGCGAAGCGCAGGACATCACGAGCCTGTGCACGGCGAGCCCGCGCGGATCGAGAAAGGCTTCGAGGAACGTCGTGCCGATGGCATGGAGTTCTGCCCTGAGGTCGATCTTGCCGCCATGGTCGCGCCATAGCGTCTTCGGCCCGAAGCGCTTGCACTCCTCATTCACGAGCGCGAGCAGCAGATCGTCCTTGTCGTCGAAATGAACGTAGAGCGTAGCCTTCGAGACCCCGGCCTCGCGCGCGACCGCGTCCATGCTGGTGGCATCGAAGCCGTGATCGAGAAACAGAACGCGAGCGCTGTCGAGAATTTGGCTGTGCTTGGCCCTGGCGCGCGGCTTCTGACTCGTATCCGCCGGCTCTGTGGTCTCTCGCATCTGCGCCCTAGGCACTGTCGTCGTCATCGACCCGTAACCCCACGGCTTGACTTTTGGTTCCAACCTGCAACATACAGCCTCCCGGACAAAAACTAAACGGTTTAGTTCTTTGATAGCTCATCTTCCAGGCAGGCCCAGGCACGTTCCCGTCGTCGCAGGAGGGTGGGCGCGGGCCTCGGCCTGGGCCGGCGTCTCGCTCTGCGGTGCGCTGCTCGCATCATGTGCCGTCGGACCGGATTTTGTGTCGCCGGCCGGACCGGCGGTGAGCGGCTACACACGCGAGCAGCGGCCGGGCGCCACCGCGAGCGCGCCGACGGCCGGCGGCAATTCGCAGGGCTTCGAGACGGGCAGGGACATTCCCGGCGCTTGGTGGGCGCTGTTCAGGTCGCGGCAGCTCAACGCCTTCGTCGAGGAGGCCATCCGCAATCATCCCGACGTGCAGGCGGCGCAGTTCGCTTTGCGCTATGCGCGGGAGAATGCACTGGCGCAGCAAGGCGGTCTGTTTCCGCAAGTGTCCGGCAGCGCCTCGGCGGAGCGAGATCGGGTCAGCACCTCGCAGTCGGGACAATGGCCGGCGCAGGCCTCGACCTACACGCTCTACAACGCCTCCGTCAGCGTCTCCTACGCGCTCGACATCTGGGGCGGCACCCGCCGCTCGGTCGAGGCGCTTCAAGCGCAGGCCGACTATCAGGGCTTCAAGCTCGAAGCGACCTATCTGGCGCTGACGGCGAACGTGGTGACCGCCGCGATCACCGATGCCTCCTTGCGGGATCAAATTCTCGCGACGGAGGAGATCATCAAGGCGGATTCGGATCAGCTCGCGCGCATCCAGCGCCAGTTCGAGATCGGCGCCATTGCGAAAGCGGACGTGCTCTCGCAGGAGGCGACGCTGGCTCAAGCCAAGGCGACGCTGGCTCCGCTGCAGAAGCAGCTGGCGCAACAGCGCAATCAGTTGATGGCCTATCTGGGACGGCTGCCCAGCCAGGACCGCGGCGAACACGTCCGACTGGCCGATCTGCGCCTTCCGGGGCGCCTGCCATTGTCGCTGCCTTCGACCCTGGTGCGTCAGCGTCCGGACATTCGCCAGGCCGAGGCCACCCTGCATCAGGCGACGGCGACGGTCGGCGTCGGCATCGCCAACCTGCTGCCGCAGCTCACGCTGTCCGGCAGCTACGGTGCCACGGGGCCCGAGCGGCTGTTCTCGCCGGAGACGATTGTCTGGAGCGCGGCCTCCAGCGTCAGTCAGAAGATCTTCGACGGTGGAACGCTTTACCACACCAAGGAAGCGGACGTGGCGGCGTTCGAGCAGGATCTCGCGCTCTACAAGAGCACGGTCGTGACCGCCTTCCAGAACGTCGCCGATTCCCTGCGCGCCATTCAGTACGACGCCGCAGCGTTGAAGGCGCAGGCCGCGGCGGAGAAGGCGACGGCCGATAGTCTTGCGATGGCGGTCGAGCAATTCAAGACCGGCGCCGTGCCTTACGCCAACATCATCAACGCGCAGCAATCCTACCTGAACGCGCGGGTGTCCCGCATCAAGGCGCAGGCCACCCGCTTCACCGATACCGCCGCGCTGTTCCAGGCGCTCGGCGGCGGCTGGTGGAATCGCGTGGACGAGACGCCGGACGCGCTGCCGCGCGCCAATGCCGGTTACTTCGCCGGCAGCAACAAGAAGACCGAGGACGCGTTGCGATGATGAAGCGGATGACAATCATGCTGTGCGGGATGGCGGTCCTGTTCGGCGGCCTTTACGGATTCCAGACCTTCAAGGAGATGATGATCAGGAAGGCGATCGGCGCGTTGGCCAACCCGCCGCAGACCGTCTCCACGGTGGTCGCGGCGGACGCGCCCTGGCAGTCGAGCCTGAATGCGGTCGGCTCGCTCCGGGCGGTGAACGGCGCCGATCTCGCACTCCAGGTCGCCGGCATCGTGCAGAGCATCGAATTCTCCTCGGGCGACAGCGTCGCGGCTGGGCAGACCCTGCTGTCGCTGGTGGCGACCGACGACGTCGCCAAGCTGCGCTCTCTGCAGGCGACGGCGGAAAACTACGCGATCGTGCTCAAGCGCGACGAGGAGCAGATCAAGTTCAGCGCCGTGAGCCAGGCGACGGTCGACAGCGACAAGGCCAACCTGAAGAACGCCCAGGCGCTGGTCGAGCAGCAGAAGGCCCTGCTCGAGCAGAAGACGCTGAAGGCGCCGTTCTCCGGCCGTCTCGGCATCCGCGCCGTCGATCTCGGCCAGTACCTGTCGGCGGGTACCAGCATCGTCACGCTCCAGAGCCTCGATCCGATCTACATCGACTTCTATCTGCCGCAGCAGGCGCTGGCCTCGATCCGGATCGGGCAGGACGTGACCGTCGCCGTCGACGCCTTCCCGGCCGAGCGCTTCACCGGGCAGATCACGGCGATCAATGCGAAGATCGATTCGGCCAGCCGGAACGTCCAGGTCCGCGCCACCTTGCGCAACGGCGCGGCGCGGCTGCTCCCCGGCATGTTCGCCAAGGTCGAGATCGCCGTCGGCAGGCCGGAGCAGGTCGTCACCGTCCCGCTCACCGCAATCGTCAACAATTCCTACGGCGATCTCGTCTACCTCGTCGATGATCTCCGCGACGGGCAGGGCACTGCGCGGCAGATGTTCGTCAAGACCAGGCCGCCGAAGGGTGATCGCGTTGCGGTCAACGAGGGCATCAAGCCGGGCGAAACGGTGGTGATCGCCGGCCAGCTCAAGCTGCGGAACGGCAGTCCCGTCAAGATCGACAATTCGCACGTGCCGCAGGCCGAGGCCGCGCCGAACATCGTCGACCAGTAGTTTCGCGGCGGCCGCTGCCGTCAGCAGAGAGAACGAGCCAATCCAGATGCGTTTCACCGATATTTTCATCCGCCGGCCGGTCCTGGCGCTCGTGGTCAGCGCCCTGATCCTCGTGCTCGGCCTGCGCTCGATGGCAACGCTGTCGATCCTGCAATACCCGCGCACGCAGAACGCCATCGTCACGGTGAGCACCGCCTATGCCGGCGCCGATTCCGACATCATCGCCGGGTTCATCACGACGCCGCTCGAAAACGCCATCGCCCAGGCGAATGGCATCGACTACATGACCTCGAGCAGCGTCACCGGCTCCAGCACCATCACGGTCAATCTGCGGCTGAACTACGATTCCGGCAAGGCGATGACGGAGATCAACGCCAAGGTCAATTCGGTCCTCAACCAGTTTCCGACCGGGACGCAGCAGCCGACCCTGACGCTGAAGGTCGGCCAGACCATCGACGCGATGTATATCGGCTTCGCCAGCGAGGTGCTGGCGCCGAACCAGATCACCGACTATCTGACGCGCGTGGTGCAGCCGCGGCTGCAAGCCGTCGCCGGCGTGCAGACCGCCGAGCTGCTCGGCGCCAAGAAGTTCGCACTCCGGGCCTGGCTCGATCCCGACAAGCTGGCCTCCTACGGCCTCACCGCGAGCGACGTCTCGACGGCGCTCTCGGGCAACGATTACATCTCCGGCCTCGGTACGACCAAGGGCAGGCTGGTGCAGGTCGATCTTGCCGCCTCGACCAACCTCCATTCGCTGGAGCAGTACCGCAACCTCGTGGTCAAGACCGTCAACGGAGCCATCATCCGCCTGCGCGACGTCGCGAACGTGACGCTCGGCAACGACGATTACGACAGCGAAACGAAATTCAACGGCAAGACGGCGGTCTATATCGGCATCCAGACGGCACCCACGGCCAATCTGCTCGACGTCGTCAACGGCGTGAAGGCGGTGCTGCCTGACATCGAGGCGCGGCTTCCGAACGGTCTCGTCGGCGAGGTGCTCTACGACTCCACCGACTTCGTCAACTCCTCGATCGACGAGGTCGTCCATTCGCTGGTGGAAGCGGTCTTGATCGTGATCGTGGTGGTGTTCCTGTTCCTGGGCTCGTGGCGATCGGTCCTGATCCCCTTGATCGCGATCCCGCTGTCGCTGGTCGGAACATTCGGGCTGATGCTGCTGATGGGCTTCTCCATCAATCTGCTGACGCTGCTGGCGCTGGTGCTCGCGATCGGTCTCGTCGTCGACGACGCCATCATCGTGGTAGAGAGCGTGCACCGGCTGATCGACGAAGGCGTCGCGCCGGTCGAGGCCGCGATCGAGTCCGCACGCGCGCTGGCGAGCCCGATCATCGCCATGACCGTGGTTCTGATCGCGGT
>NZ_JAEMSD010000296.1:6066-8624 GCF_016462955.1 Bradyrhizobium sp.
CTACGTGCCCGTGGGATTCCAGGGCGGCCTCACCGGCGCGCTGTTCACCGAGTTCGCCTTCACGCTCGCAGGCGCCGTGACGGTGTCTGCGGTGATCGCACTGACGCTGTCGCCGATGAACTGCGCCTGGCTGTTGCGCAAGACCGAGCGCGATGCAACGAACTGGGAGGCGCGCCTGGTCCGGACCATCGACCACGTGCTGGAGTGGCTCTCAGGTGCCTATCGCCGCCGGCTGGAGGCAGTCTTTACCATGAAGCCGGTCGCGGCCGTGTTTGCGCTGCTGTTGCTGGCCGGCATTCCCTGGCTCTACACGACCTCGACCAGCGAGCTCGCGCCCGATGAGGACCAGGGCGTCGTACTCTCGTTGACCACTTCGGCGCCCTCGGCGACGCTGCAGCAGCGGCAGTTCTACAGCCAGCAGATCTACGATCTCGTCGCCAAGCGCTCGGAAACGAAGACCCTGTTCCAGATCGACACCCCGACCCAGGCGATCGGCGGCTGGGTGCTCAAGCCCTGGGACCAGCGCAGCCTGACCACGAAGACGCTCCAGCCGGATTTCCAGGCCCTGCTGAACACCATCGCCGGAACGCGCTCGGTCGCCTTCCAGCCGTCGCCGCTGCCGGGCAGCAACGGCCTTCCGATCCAGTTCGTGATCGGCACGACTGGATCCTACAACGAGCTCGACCGGGTCTCGCGCGATTTCATGGTGCGGGCGCTGGAGAGCGGCCAATTCATCTTTCTCGATACCGACCTGAAAATCGACCGGCCCCAGACGCTGGTCGCCTTCGACCGCGACAAGGCCGGCGATCTCGGCCTGAAGATGAGCGATCTCGGCGGTGCGCTCGCGACCCTGCTTGGGGGAAACTATCTCGATTATTTCAGCCTGGACGGCCGATCCTACAAGGTAATTCCTCAGGCCAAGCAGAACGATCGGCTTACGGCAGACCAGCTGCTGGGCTACTACATCAGGGCGAGCGACAATTCGATGGTGCCGTTGTCGACCGTCGCCCATCTCGAGAACAGGACCGTTCCGCAATCGCGCAATCATTTCCAGCAGATCAACGCGGCCACGATCTCGGGCGTGGCGATGCCGACGGTGTCGATGGGCAGCGCGCTCGCCACGCTCAAGGATCTCGCGAAATCGCTGCCGGCGGGCTACACGATCGACTTCGGCGGTGCCTCGCGCCAGCTCGAGCAGGAATCCGGCGGCTTCGTCACGACGTTCGGCTTCGCCGTCATCATCATCTTCCTGGCGCTCGCCGCTTTGTTCAACAGCTTCCTCGATCCCGTCGTCATCCTGGTCTCGGTGCCGATGTCGCTGGCCGGCGCGCTGATCTTCATCAGCCTCGGCATCGGCGGCGCAAGCCTCAACATCTATACCCAGGTCGGGCTGCTCACGCTGATGGGACTCGTCAGCAAGCACGGCATCCTGATGGTCGAAGTCGCCAACGAGCTGCGCGCGGCGGGGAAGGGGGTGACCGAGGCGATCATCGAGGCGGCGACGATCCGGTTGCGGCCGATCCTGATGACGACCGCGGCGATGGTGCTCGGCGTCGTTCCGCTGATCACGGCGAGCGGCGCAGGCGCCGTCTCGCGCTACAACATGGGGCTCGTGATCGCCACCGGTCTGTCGATCGGAACGCTGTTCACGTTGTTCGTCGTGCCCGTCGCCTACGTCCTGATCACGCGGCCGGCCGCGGCGCGAACCGAGCCCGTGCACGCATAGCTCGAGACCCAGAAAGAATTTCTCGGGCCGCATGAACTGAGCTCGGCGATGCGTTCATTTCGATTCGAGGACTGCTAGAGTTCCTCGCAGGTACGACCATTCGTCTTACGCGGCGCCGAATGAATCGAAACCCCGCGCCCAATTGTGACACTCCTCCTCGATGCCAGCGGTTGAGATGTCGCATGTGGACGATGATGCGTTGCGACGCAAATTGACTATTCCTCGCGCGGCTCATCCGCTATATCTTCGCGCTCCGTCATCAAACTGTCACGTTGCCCTTCATGCTGAAGTCAGATCCCATGCCGGCCCTGAAAACTCCGGGCGCGCCGGATAGGAATCAGCCGCCGAAGGAGAACAAAAGAGCGCCCGTCGTCGCCGGCTTCCTGAGGCAGACTGAACCGGCAGGGCCAGAAGCGGAGTCGGGGCACAAGGACGCCGTGCGTGATCGGACGACAGCGCGAGTAGCGACGCCTGATCTGCAACCAGCTCAGCCGGGCAGCGCCGCTCATCCTGCCGGTGAAATCGAGCTCAAGCTCCTCGTCGACGCCGATGGCATGGCGCATCTCGCCGCTGCGCCGGTCATCGCCGCGAACGCGCGCAACAAGGGCTCGCGCAAACGTCTCAGGTCCGTCTACTACGACACGCCCGAGCGGGCGCTTCGTTGCGCCGGCCTGAGCCTGCGCGTACGCCAGAGCGGCACGCGTTTCGTGCAGACGGTGAAGACCGAGGTTGCGGACGATCCCTTGCGTCGCGGCGAATGGGAAGCAAGCGTGCCTTCGCTTGCGCC
Source organism: Bradyrhizobium sp. (assembly GCF_016462955.1). Classification (GTDB taxonomy): domain Bacteria; phylum Pseudomonadota; class Alphaproteobacteria; order Rhizobiales; family Xanthobacteraceae; genus Bradyrhizobium. The sequence continues at coordinate 8,580 of NZ_JAEMSD010000296.1, forward strand.
CGATCTCGCTTTGGCTATGCCCTTCATTCCGGGGGAGCTGCGCGA
>NZ_JAEMSD010000297.1:0-7417 GCF_016462955.1 Bradyrhizobium sp.
TCGTTATTGCTTTGTTCGTTGTTCATCTGTTCGGTGGCCATGATCGACCTCAGGATTTGGCGAGGCGCAGCGCGACGCAGCCGTCCATCACGAAGCGGCTGATGGCGTAGCGGCCGAGGGGCAGTGCAATGCGGCGCTCAAAACGCCCCTGCGGCAGCTCGAGCCGGTGGATGCGGGCGTTGCGGAGCTCCGGCGGGAGGGTGCGCTGGCCGGAGATGACGAGAACGCCGTCATGGATGACCGTCTCGACATTGTCCGGGTTGACCCCGGGAAGTGCCACCAGGATCAGGAGCTCACGCTCGGTCTCGAGCACGTCGATCGGCGGCTCCCAGCAGGCTTCCTGACGGCCGAACTGCTGGCGTAGCCGGTCGGCGCGGGTCAGCGAGTCCAGGGCTTCGGACAGCATCCAGTCGAGGGGATTCTTGGGTTGCATGATGTAGGCTCAGGGGTGGGAAAGCCTGCATATGGGGCCGGTTCCGAGGAAATCCAGTGCGAGGGCGCTGATGGGCCATGCACCGTCGTGCGATCCAAAAAAGCAAACGCCGCGGCCTGGGCCGCGGCGTTGCGTCATATGTCGATTGGGCGGGGGTCAGGCCGCCGCACGGTACTCTTCTTCGGCCTCGAGGTTGATCACGGAGGTCGCGAGCTCGGTCAGCGTGTGGTCGGTCGCCTCTTCCTCGTCCAGCGTCTCCTGCAGCAGCCTTGCCGCGTCCTGCATGCCGAGCTCCTCGGCCCAGGTGCGCAGCGTGCCGTAGCGCGAGATCTCGTAATGCTCGACCGCCTGCGCGGCCGCGAGCAGGCCCGCATCGAGTGCCGGCGCACCCTTGAAGTCCTTCATGATCTCGGCACCTTCGTCGGTGATGCCGTTGATGGCCTCGCACGGCTTGCCGCGTGCCGGCTTGCCCAGCATCTTGAAGATCTGGTCCAGCCGCTTGACCTGACCCTGGGTCTCGCGGAGATGCTTGTTGAAAGCGGCTGCCAGCTCTTTCGACTGGGCTGCCTTCGCCATCTTCGGCAAGGTCTTGATGATCTTGTTCTCGGCGAAATAGATGTCCTTCAGCGTCTCCAGGAACAGGTCGCTGAGCATCTTCGGCGCCTGACGCGGGCGGCGCGCCGCGGCCTTCTTGGCCGGGGTCTTCTTGGTGGTGCGTTTGTTCGCTCGTTTAGCCATACGTCCTCCTCATGAGGCGACACGGGAAGGCCTCGCCTTCCTTCAATCCTCGGCGATCAAAACCTCCGGAGAACGAAAAGTTCCAAACTGCAACCCGTGCTCGCTCAGGTCGGGCGCTTGTAGGGATCTTCCTGGCGCTGGCGCTCTTCGGTCGCCCGATCCAGCCGTGCCCGTTCGCTGCGGCGCAGATGGCCGGCCTTCATCACCCCATAAACGAGAGCCCCGCCGAGCACGAAGGCGCCGATGAACCAGAGCCAAAGCATCTGGGCCGAGGCGTGGCCCAAGAGCATGCTCACTCCGCTGTCGCTCATGATTGGTCTCCACCGATGGTCATTGCGGTCATGCTGAGCTAAGTCGGCGGCCGAAACCTCGTTCCATGCGGGCCGGTTCGTGATGCGCTAAGCCAGCGGTCGGCGTGCCGGCGTCGCCTTCGGCTCGCCGCCCGGGGCGGTGAAGTCGCCAGCTTTGCTCGAGGCCCGCAGCCATATCGTCACCTCGCCGCTGGCATCCTGCAGCGACCGGCCGAACTTCCTCTGGCCGCGGAAATGGGACGCTTTCGCTTGCACTGCGATATTGCTTTGACGTACTTCCGGTCCAGCAGACCCTTCGACAGGAAAGCGACATGTCGATGACAGCGGACGAGCTCGCCAAAAGACAAGCCATCATCGACGCCTGCCGCCGCATGAACGCGCTCGGTATCAACCAGGGCACCTCGGGCAACATCAGTGTCCGCTATGCGGACGGCCTGTTGGTCACGCCGACCAGCGTGCCCTATGAAAACATGACGCCGGACCAGATCGTCTTCATGGCCATGGGCGGCTCCCATGCGCCCGGCCAGAAGCCGTCGAGCGAATGGCGCTTCCATCGCGACATCCTGAAGTCGCGGCCAGACGTCCACGCTGTCGTGCATGCCCACCCGACCTATTGCACCATCCTGGCGATCATGGGCATGGAGATCCCGCCGGTACACTACATGATCGCCGCGGCGGGCGGCGACAGCATCCGCTGCGCGCCCTACGCGACGTTCGGGACGGCGGAGCTGTCCGAACATGCGGTGCGGGCGCTGGAGGGCCGGCTTGCGTGCCTGCTCGATCATCACGGCATGATCGCGATCGGCAAGACGCTGGACAAGGCGATGTGGCTGGCGGTCGAGGTCGAGACGCTGGCGCGGCAATATCACGGCTGCCTCCAGATCGGACGTCCGCCGCTGCTCCCGAGCGAGGAGATCGAGCGGGTCCGTCAACGCATGGCGGGCTACGGCCTGTCGGAAGGGTAGGGCGAGCCAAAGGTGTTCGTGCGGCTCAGGCATCTTCTCGATCGCAGAAAGACGAACCGCACCATGGTTCGGCTGCGCGCCCTGTTGCGCAGCAACGAGTTGTACCTGATCCCGCTGGCGCTCGTGATCGGCACGCTCGCGGGTGCCGTCGTGACGCTGATGGCCCACATCGCCCAGATCGCGCATGTCGTGATCTACGGCATTCCCGTTGATGTCCACCTGTCGGCCCACGCACGCGTCAGTCCGTGGGCGGCATTGATCGCCCCTGCACTCGGCGGGCTTTCGCTCGGCATCATGGAATGGTCGCGGCGGCGTATGAAGATATCGAACGCGGTCGATCCGATCGAGGCGAACGCGTTGCGCGGGGGCAATCTGTCGATGCGCGACAGCGTGGTGGTCGCCGGCCAGACCCTGATCTCGAACGGCTGCGGCGCCTCCGTCGGCCTCGAGGCGGGCTACACCCAGATCGGTTCGGGCATGGCCTCGCTGATCGGCAAGTTCTTCAATCTCCGCCGCAACGATCTGCGCCTGATGGTCGGCTGCGGCGCCGCCGCCGCGATCGCGGCCGCGTTCGGAGCGCCGATCACCGGCGCCTTCTACGCCTGCGAGCTGATCGTCGGCGTCTATGCCGTCGGCAGCGCCGCGCCGATCCTCGCCGCCTCGCTCGCGGGCGCCTTGACCGCGCAATGGCTGGGCGGCGCGCCTTACTCGCTGGAGATACCGAAGGTCAGCGCCGTCGGCGTCGAGCAATATCTGGCGTTGATCGGGCTCGCGCTCATCACCAGCGGCGTCGGCATCGCCGTGATGCGCTCCTCGCCGATGTTCGAGCGCCTGTTCGTCTGGCTGCCGGTCTGGATCCGGCCTGTGTTCGGCGGCCTCATCGTCGGCGGGTTTGCCATCATCACGCCGCAGGTGCTGGCGGCCGGCCACGGCGCCATGGTGCTCGATCTGTTTCACGATATGACGATCGGACTGATCGCGCTGATCATTGCCTTGAAGGTGACGGCCTGCCTGATCTCGCTCGCGTCGGGCTTCCGCGGCGGCCTGTTCTTCGCCTCGCTGTTCGTCGGCAGCCTGATCGGCAAGTTCTTCGCTGCCGTTCTGCTCCTGATCAGCCCGAACTTCGCGATCGATCCGCTGGTCGCGATGCTGACCGGCATGGCGACGCTCGGCGTCGCCATCGTCGGCGGTCCCCTGACCATGGCGTTCCTGGTGCTGGAGATGACCCGCAATGTCGACGTCACCGCCGTGGTGCTGGCCGGCTGCATCGTCACCTCGATCTGCGTGCGCTTCATGTTCGGCCATTCCTTCTCGACCTGGCGGCTGCATCTGCGCGGCGAGACCATTCGCAGCGCCAACGACGTCGGCTGGCTGCGTAACCTCACCGTCGAGCGCCTGATGCGCTCCGACGTCGGCAAGGTGCCCTCGACCACGACAATCGCCGCCGCGCGCCGCGAGTTCGCGCTCGGCTCGCGGCCGGGCATCGTCATCGTCAACAATGCAGACGAATATATCGGCCTCGTCCTGCTGCCCGATCTGTTCTCCAGCGACCTCGACAGCATCGCCGACGACATTCAGGTGATCGAGCTCGCCCGGCTGATCGACATCGTGCTGATCCCGGAAATGAACGTGAAGTCGGCGATGGCCGTGTTCGACGAGGCGGAGGCCGAGATGCTGGCGGTGGTCGATTCCACCGACAGCCGCAAGGTGGTTGGCTTCCTCACCGAGACCTTCGCCCGCCGCCGCTATGTCGAGGAGATCGACAAGGCGACGAGGGGCGTCCTGGGGGCGCTGTCTTAGGCCCACTATCGGGCGGGTGGGGCCGCAACGACGCAGGCTACGATCCTGCGGACCAGTGGCAGGACCACGAGCAGCGTCGGAAAGGCGACGAGCCAGGACAAGGCCCAGGCGCCCGGCCAGGTCGCCAGGAACGCCGGCGTTGCGCCGAGGCTCCGCAGCGTCGAAATGATCGACACCACCGCCGTCATGAGGATGGACAGTACAAACGGCATCACGACCGGCGCATAGCGTGCCGGCAGCTTACGAACCGCAATCATCTGATTTCTTTCGAAGAAAAGGACGCGTCGATCACGTTGAAACCCGGAAAATGGCATCGATCCCGACGGCGTCGGTTGATGCGTTGGTTCACGTGAAACGCTTACGGCGACCGAAAAACGGCGCGGCTGTTCATTATCCGCTCAGGTTGGACGGTTCAAGCTGGACATGATCGTTCGGTTTAAAATCGTTCAAAGCGCGGCAGATTGCCACGACATGAAACCATTTCAGTGATTTGCGCATTGTAGTTGGTTTGCTTATGTCCCTTTGGGCGAGATTAGAGGAAGGTCGATAATGAATACTGGACCCATGATTTCCGCAGCCCGCCGCAACACGGTGCTGGCCGCGTGCGCGAGCCTCGCCCTGATCGCGGCCTCCGCATCCCCGTCCGCGGCCGCTTCCGCCGGGGCACCAGCCGTCAAGCCGGCTGCCGAGCCGGCCGTTGCCGGCCAGGCCGCGAGCGACGTCACCGATTTCAGCGCAGCCCGGCGCCGCTATCATCATCGACGCGGGGCGAACGCCGCAGGCCTCGCCTTCATGGGCGTGGCCGCGGGTCTGATCGGAGGCGCGATCGCGGAGAGCCGCCGCCGCGAATACTATGAGAACCGCTATTATTACGGCTATGGCCCGCGCCCCTATTACGGCGGGCCGGGCTATTATGGCGGTTCGGGTTACTACGGCGGCGGTCCCGGTTATTACGGTCCCGGCTATGGCTACGCGCCGTACTGAGCGGGCCTGACATATTAAGTCGGCCAAGAGGGCGGTCCTAGGTGCCGCCCTCTTTGTGTCGGTACCCTTGTAGCCCGGGTGAGCGCAGCGATACCCGGGGGCTCGGTCGCAAGGCGCCCGGATGTCGCTTCGCTCATCTGGGCTACGGGATCGGACTGTGTCGGGCTCTGTCAATATCTTCTTGTGGAAATATTCCGCTTTACCGAAATTCGGAAATGACGTATGTGTCGCTCATCCCGGCTCATTCTCGAGGGGCGATCGTGAGGTCGTCATGTTCGCGAGCCGGGCTTGCGGTGGACGCGGCAGCGTCGGGCGCGAAAGGCGCGGGCAGGGAGGGTAGTCCCCGGTGAGCTCGCGGCCGCGCGCGGACGAACGGCGCTGCTAGGTTTCGTCTCGTCTGTAAGTTTCCGGTGCTGTCGACGGCATCGGGAAAACTGCGGCGAAATGGCGGGCCGTGCGTACGGCAAAACCGTGTGGTCCTGGCCGTCGTTGCTACGGTCAAGCTCTTGCGGAGGCGGCAATCGCGTCAACCGGCGCGGCGGCCGGTGAATTCCGTGAGGGCGAGGGAGGCCAGAGGGAAAGTTCGGCTCCCGGGAGAGCGCGGCATAAGCCGTCCGACCATCGCGCAGGGAAGGCCGAGTGATCGGCACCACCTGTATGCTGCTGTGCGGTCTCCTTTGCGCAGTTTTCGCGCAGCAGACCGCGGGTGCGTTGTCAGCACCCGGCCTTCCCTGTGCCCTCTTGGTTTTCAGAGGGGCGACGATAAAGCAAAGCTCGGGCGAATTGCGCCGCGAGGCTGCGAAGGCGTGTCTGCGAGCTGAATGCGTGCCCCAATCTCGATCTCGTTGGGTGGGCAAAGCGCAGCGTGCCCACGCTGCTGTACCCGTATCGAACAGGTGGTGGGCACGGCGCGACGCGCCTTTGCCACCCCAAGGCACCACCACTGGAATGTGCACTGTAGCGGCGCTGGTGGACTCGCCTTCTGCAATCCGGTTCAATGGGCCGCTGAGCAGCCGATCGGGCATGTCCAACATGCCGGGCCTGCCCAGAACATGCGAGAGCCTGCCGCGCCACTTGCGCGAAACGGTCGGGGGTGCTCTTTGCTTGAAAGTTACCCGTGGGCCATTGGCCCCGATCCAGAGAGATGAGATGAGCAAACTCGTTATCCGCGCCGGCGATTTCACCTTCGATGCCCGCTTCGAGGAGCAACTGGCGCCCAAAACCGTCGCCGCCTTCCGCAAGGCGCTGCCGTTCGAAAGCCACATCATCCATGTGCGCTGGAGCGGCGAGGGCGTGTGGATGCCGCTGGGCGATCTCGATTTCGGCGTCGGCTATGAGAACCACACCTCCTATCCCGCGCCCGGCCAGATCATCCTCTATCCCGGCGGCATCAGCGAGACCGAGATTCTCCTGGCCTATGGCGGCGTGCATTTCGCGAGCAAGATGGGCCAGCTCGCCGGCAACCATTTCATCACGCTGACGTCGGGGCTGGAGAACCTGGCGACGCTGGGCAAGAGCGTGCTGTGGAAGGGCGCGCTGCCGATCCGCTTCGAGGAAGTCTGAGTGACGGAGCCCCGCTTCCCCCGCGATCTCCGCGGTTACGGCCGCAACCCGCCGCATCCGCAGTGGCCCGGCAACGCACGGGTCGCGGTGCAGTTCGTCATCAATTTCGAGGAAGGCGGCGAGAACAACATCCTGCACGGCGACCGCGCCTCGGAAGCGTTCCTGTCCGACGTGCTCGGCGCGCAGCCCTGGCCCGGCCAGCGCCATGCCAATATCGAATCCATGTTCGAATACGGCTCGCGTGCCGGCTTCTGGCGGCTGTGGCGGATGTTCACCGCGCGCAACTGGCCGACCACCGTGTTCGGCGTCGCCACCGCGCTCAAGCGCAATCCCGAGATCGTGGCGGCCATGAAGGAGGCGGGCTGGGATATCGCCAGCCACAGCCTGAAATGGATCGAGCACAAGGACATGACCGAGACCCAGGAGCGCGCCGAGATCGCCGAGTCCATCCGCGTGCATACCGAGGCGACGGGCTCGCGGCCGCTCGGCTGGTACACCGGGCGCTCCTCGATCAACACCAACCGGCTGCTGATGGAGGAGGGCGGCTTCCTTTATCTCTGCGACTCCTATGCCGACGATTTGCCCTATTGGGTGAAGGGAGCAAGCGGCAAGCAGCTCATCAT
>NZ_JAEMSD010000297.1:7427-8609 GCF_016462955.1 Bradyrhizobium sp.
CTATATCGGCAAGCACGAGCGCGTCTGGGTGCCGACGCGGTTGCAGATCGCACAGCACTGGCACGACAAGCATGCGCATCTGGCCGCCGACGCATTCGAGATCGGGTGAGATGATGTCGAAAGTTTCGCTCGCCGATCTCAACGCCGCAAGCAGCCATGACTTCGTTGCGGCGCTCGCCAACGTCGTCGAATACTCGCCGTGGATCGCCGAGCAGCTTGCGGCAAGCCGGCCGTTCGCCTCCCTCAAGGAGCTGCACGCCGCGCTGATGGCCGCGATCCAGACTGCCGAACCCGACGTGCAGCTCGCGCTGATCCGGGCGCATCCCGATCTCGCCAACAACACGCAGCGTGCCGCCGGCCTGACCGCGGAATCGACCGACGAGCAGAACGGCGCCGGGCTCGACCGGCTGTCCGAGGCCGAATATGCGGCGTTCCAGCGGGCCAACGACGCCTACCGCGACAAGTTCGGCTTCCCCTATATCGTCTGCGTGCGCCGTCACACCAGGGATTCCATCCTGCGTGACTTCGAGGCGCGGCTGCTCAATATCGCCAAGACCGAGACGCGGCGTGCGATCGAGGAAATTGGCCGCATCTCCGCGCTGCGGCTCGATCAGCTCGTCATTGCCGAAGACAGGTTGAAGGTGCACGGCCGGCTCTCGACGCATGTGCTGGACACTCACATCGGCAAGCCCGCGCCGGGCATCCCGATCGAGCTCGTGGAGCTCGCGAGCCTCGGCGAGAGCCGCGTCGTCGCGCGCGCGGTGACCAATGGCGACGGCCGCACCGACCAGCCGCTGATCGGCGATCGCCCGCTGCCGATCGGCCGCTACGAGCTCCGCTTCCACGTCGCCAGATACTACGCCGAGCGCAATGTGCCACTGTCCGATCCTCCGTTCCTCGACGAGATCCCGCTGCGCTTTGCGATCAGCGAGCCGGAAAGCCATTACCACGTGCCGCTGCTGGTCACGCCCTGGAGCTACTCGACCTACCGCGGCAGCTGAAGCACGCAGGTCGGGCGGGTTGGTTCACCTCTCCCCGACGGGGAGAGGTCGGATTGCGCAGCAATCCGGGTGAGGGGCCGCGGCCTTAGTGAGACTTAAGCCCCTCACCCGGATCGCATCTTCGATGCGCTCCGACCTCTCCCTACGGGAGAGGTGAAACCCCATCTAGCCACCGAACTTC
>NZ_JAEMSD010000759.1 GCF_016462955.1 Bradyrhizobium sp.
GTTCTCCGCAGTCGCGCTGGCGCTCGGTGCGATCACGCAGCTGTTCGATTTCGACCCGAACGTGCTGCGCGAAGCCGCATCGGTCCTGCTGCTCGGATTCGGCCTGCTGATGCTGTGGCCGGCGCCGTTCGAGTGGCTGTCGGCACGACTCAATGGCTGGCTCGATCTCGGCAGTTCGAACGGCGCGCAGCGCGAAGGCGCACTCGGTGGCCTCGTGCTCGGCACCACGCTGGGCCTGGTCTGGACGCCCTGCGCCGGCCCGGTGCTCGGCTCGATCCTGACGCTGGTCGCGACCTCGAAGGATGTTGCCTGGGCCGGCACGCTGCTGGTCGCCTACGCCATCGGCGCGGCCATCCCGATGCTGACGATCGCCTATGGCGGACAGGCCGCGGCCACGCGCGTGCGCAGCCTCGCGCGCATCACGCCGCGGCTGCAACAGGGCTTTGGCGTCGTGGTGATCGGCTTCGCCGTCGCGGCGTACTTCCAATACGACACGCTGATCGTGGCGTGGCTCACCCGTTTCTATCCCACCGGCCAGATCGGCCTCTGACCGTCGAAGATTTCACCCGGAGGACGCTTCCATGACTCTCAAACTGCTCGCTGTTTCCGCCGCACTGATCGGCTTCACCGTCACCGGCGCTGTCATTCCCGGCGTCTGCGACGAGGTTTCCCGCGCAACACCGCTCCGCGTCGCCGCCGCAAGCCAACAAACCGCGCCCGACTTCACCGGCATCAACAACTGGTTCAACTCGAAACCGCTCAGCATCGCCGATCTTCGCGGCAAGGTCGTGCTGGTCAACTTCTGGACCTATGGCTGCGTCAACTGCGTCAACACGCTGCCGCACGTGACCGGCCTCTATGCCAAGTACAAGGACAAGGGCCTCGTGATAGTCGGCGTACACACGCCGGAATTCCCGTTCGAGCGGTCGGCCGCGAACGTGCAGGCCGCGCTGAAGCGCCACGGCATCACCTATCCGGTGGCACAGGACAATGATTCCAAGACCTGGAACGCCTACCGCAACCAATATTGGCCGGCGCAGTACATCATCGACCGCAGCGGCAGGATCGTGTTCCAACACGCCGGCGAAGGCAGCTATGACCAGATCGAGCGCACGGTGGCGAGGCTGCTGAACCTCGACAGCTGACCGCAGGGCGAGCACGCGGCCGGCATCGGTTGTCGCCCTTGTTGCTTGACTCCACGGACCCGTCCGTGGAGTTTCGCGCCATCGGAATCAGCCGCCCGCAATGGACGACACGACCAGCCATAGCGACATCCGCCTTCGTGAAGGCTCCTCGATCGCACAGCGGCTGATCATGGCCGGCTGTGCCGCCGCGGTTGCGTTGTGCTTCACGCCCGGCCTGTTCACACAGGACACCCTGGAAATCATCATCTCGTCGGCCGCTCTCCTCGTGGGGGCGGGGTTCGTCGTCGGCATCATGATGGCCCCGGCGGTGGTGTGGATCATCACGCCGAACCAGATCCTGATCGGGCATCAGCGTCCGTTCGGAAAACTCCAGACCCGGGTCATCGGGAAGAACGACATCACGGCACTGCAGGTCCCCGGCAGCAAGCGGGTGAAGGCCCGATTTCAACTCGTCTTCACGCTGCACTCGGGAGAGCGCCTGACCTCGCCGCCGATCGCCGATGTCACCCATGTCCGTGACACCGTGGCGTGGATCGCCACGCATTTCGACGTTCCCAACGTCGAGGAGCCGGTCAATCCGCTCGACGCCAGCAATCCCGAGATGCATCTCGGCGAGCCTCTCGAGCCGTTTTCACCGCGGGACATCCGCATCGTCGCCTTGATCGCCGTGGCGCTGTGCGCCATTCCCTATGCCTACAAGCTGTGGCGCGGCCTCTCCCCCACCCATGTGGACATCCTGCTGCTGCCGCTGGGGGCAATCGCCGCATTCGCCGTCTCTCGCCATGCCAACCGCGCCACCGGCGCGTTCTGGATCATCCGGCAGAACGAGATTCGCGTCGAGCGCCTGTGGGGCGACGGTGCCCTGCGCGCGGACCATATCGCCGGCCCCGACGTGAAATCGATCACGGTCGAGCGCCGTGGCCGCTCCGAGGACGAGCACTGCATCGTGGTGATCCGGCTGCATTCCGGGCGACGGTTTCGCAGCCCCCGCGTCGGCTCGCGGGTCGAGGCCCGCGCGGTGGCCACGGAGATCGTCAGGCGGCTGGGGATCGCCGCGGAGAACAACAAGATCTAGCTGGCGCCTCGTGCCCACTGTTGGGCTTATCTCACCGCGCGTTCGGTCTGTGCCTGTCCCGCTTGCGGGACAGGTCGCGCCCACCGGGTCGCGCCGAAGGCGCGCCCGATGACAGGCTCCGGCGCG
>NZ_JAEMSD010000760.1:0-403 GCF_016462955.1 Bradyrhizobium sp.
GGCCGCTCCGTCGCACGCGGACAGGCCGTGAGCATGGCGCTGGCGCTGGCAAGCTGGTTCATCATTTCGGGCGGCGCGCGGAACGGGCGAGGGCGCATGGCAGCCCACATCGCATCCGGCGCCGCGCTGCCCCAAGCGCTGCGCGGCGAGACCGAGCCTGCGCCGGTGATGGCTGCCGCGCGGCCCGGGCAATATCCGCAAGGCGCGATGGTCGGCGTGGCGTTCGGGCAGATGCTGCACACCACGCTGCATCAGTTCACCGGTTGCGGACATGCACTGCGCGTGACGCCGTGGCGCATGGTGCTGAGCGAAGGCAAGCGCGAGATGCCGAGCGGCGCGGGCCTGATCACCGAGCCGTTCGATCCCGCGCCGCGACTGGTGATTGAAGAAGTGCGTGCGGAAT
>NZ_JAEMSD010000760.1:413-2343 GCF_016462955.1 Bradyrhizobium sp.
CTGCCGACGCACGGCTGCATGTCTCCGGCTGTGGCAAGGGCTGCGCCCATTCCGGTGCCGCTGCGGTCACGCTGGTTGCGACGCATGCCGGGTTCGATCTCGTTCGCGGCGGTTCGACGCGCGACGAGCCAGTGCTGCGCGGCCTGAATGGCGCCGACATCGTCGGCGATCCCTCCATCCTCGTGGGAGGCAACTGATGCCGCACACCTACGAGACCGACGGCGCGGCGATCTACCGGCAATCCTTCGCGACCATCCGCACTGAAGCGGATCTTGCCCGCTTCACACAAGACGAGGAGCCGGTGGTGGTGCGCATGATCCACGCCGCCGGCATGGTCGGCCTGGAGGCGCATATCCGCTTCACGCGGGGCATGGCGACAGCCGCGCGCGCGGCCCTGCAGAAGGGCGCGCCGATCCTGTGCGATGCGCGCATGGTCTCAGAGGGCATCACGCGCACAAGGCTGCCTGCGGCCAATGCCGTCATCTGCACGCTCGGAGACGAGTCCGTTCCTGCGCTCGCGCAATCGATGCGCAATACACGGTCGGCCGCGGCGCTGGAGCTGTGGCGGCCGCATCTGGAAGGCGCGATCGTCGCGATCGGCAACGCCCCGACCGCGCTGTTTCATCTGCTCAACATGCTGGAGGATCGCGATTGCCCGCGGCCCGCGGCGATCATCGGCTGTCCCGTTGGCTTCGTCGGCGCGGCGGAATCGAAAGCCGCGCTGATGGCCGATCCGCCGGTTCCGGCATTGACGGTCGAGGGCCGCTTAGGGGGCTCCGCGATCACGGTTGCTGCCGTCAACGCGCTGGCGAGCCGGAGCGAATAGCCATGGGGCGCATCATCTGTTGCGGTCTCGGCCCCGGCGATCCTGATCTGATGAGCGTGCGCGCGGATCGGACCGTGCGCGGCGCTGGTCACATCGCCTATTTCCGGAAGAAGGGCCGGCCGGGCCAGGCGCGGCGCATCGTCGAAGGCATGCTGGCGGCCGGCGTCACCGAATACGCCATGGAGTATCCGGTCACGACCGAGATCGCGTTCGACAGCGCTGAATACGTCCAGATGCTCGCAGGCTTCTACGACGAATGGGCCGAGCGCCTGGCGCGGCTTGCGCGCGCGGTCGACGTCGTCGTGCTGTGCGAAGGCGATCCCTACTTCTACGGCTCGTTCATGCACCTGCATACCCGCCTGCAAGGCCGCGTCGAGATCGAGGTGATCGCCGGCATCCCCGGTATGGTCGGCTGCTGGAACGGCGTTGGGCAGCCGATCGCGCTTGGCGACGACGTGACGACGGTGCTGATGGGCACGCTCCCAGAGGCCGAGCTCGAACGGCGCATGCGCGATTCCGATGCATTGGTCATCATGAAGACCGGCCGCAATCTCGCAAAGGTGTGCCGCGCGCTTCGCTCCGCCGGCCGCCTGGACGAAGCCTGGCTGGTCGAGCGCGGCACCATGCCGGGCGAACGCGTGGTGCGGCTCGCCGAGATCGATGCGGCCGACTGTCCTTATTTCGCGATCGTGCTGGTGCACGGCAAGGGCCGGCATCTGGACGCCGCCGAATGACGGGCACGCTGACCATCGCGGGGCTCGGGCCGGGCAGTGATGCGCTGGTGACGCCGGAGGTTACCGCCGCGTTGGCTGCGGCCACCCAAATTCTGGGCTATGCGCCCTATGTCGCGCGCGTGCCGGCGCGACCCGGCCTCACTCTGCATCCGTCCGACAATCGCGAAGAGCTGCAACGTGCGAGCGAGGCCTTGCGGCTTGCCGCCGAAGGCGGACAGGTCGTCGTCGTCTCCTCCGGCGATCCCGGCGTGTTCGCGATGGCCTCGGCCGTGTTCGAGGCACTCGAACAGGCGCCGCAATGGCAGGCGCTGCCGATCCGCGTACTGCCCGGCATCACGGCGATGCTGGCGGCCGCCGCGCGTGCCGGCGC
>NZ_JAEMSD010000298.1 GCF_016462955.1 Bradyrhizobium sp.
GTGATGATGAAACCGAGCCGGTCGGCGGCAGAGACGTAGAACAGCAACAGCGCCGGTGGCAACAGCGCGCGCAGGCCGTAGAGCTTGCTCTGCGGCGGCGGCGCGGCGGCCTGGCCGTCCTCGAACGGGACCAGCTCTTCCTCCTCCTCGAAGGAACGGCCGATGCCGAACGCGATCGCGAGCCCACACAGCGCGAGGCCGCAGCCGATCACCAGCGGAAAGACGTTGGGACCGACCGGTTGCCCCGGCACCGGCGGCAAGAGGTAACCGCCATAGGCGGCGGCCGCACCGAGCGCGACGAGAAACGATCCCGTGATGGAGTCGGGAAGACGCATGGGAAGTCCTGTCAGAGATAAACGCCCTCTCCCCGCGTGCGGGGAGAGGTGATCAGGGCGTCGCAGCCGCAGATCACGCCTTGCTCAGGCCCGCGGCCTTCATCGCCTCGCCCATCTGGGCGTCGCCCTTGTCCATGAAGCCGGCGAAGTGAGCGGCATCGCCCCACACGGTGCCGAAGCCGCGATTGCTCATGAAGTCCTTGTACTCGGCGGAGTCGTAGACCTTCTTCAGCGCCGCGGTCAGCTTCGTTGCGATCTCCGGCGGCAGGTTCTTTGGCCCGGCAATGCCGCGCCAGGCGCCCGTCGCGTAGTCGATGCCCATCGCCTCCTTCAGGGTCGGCACGTCCTTGAAGATCGGGTTGCGGGCCGGCGCCATGATGGCGAGGCTCCTGGCCTTGCCGGCCTCGATGATGGCGCGCGCCTCCGGCACCGAGCACGTCGTGAGGTCGAGGCCGCCGGCGGCGAGATCCTGCATCGCAGGTGCTGCGCCGTTCGAGGGCACCCAGGCGACCTGATTGGCGGGCAGGCCCATCGCCTGCATCCAGCCGACCAGCGCCAGGTGCCAGATGCCGCCCTGACCGGTGCCGGAGGCCTTGAACTTGCCGGGAGGCGCCGCCTTGATCGCGTCGGCGAGTTCCTTGACCGTCTTGTAGGGCGAGGAGGAGGAGACCTGGATGCCGGGCGGATCCTCGTTCATCAGCGCCAGCGGGGTGTAGCTCTTCGGTGTCAGCTCGGTCAGGCCCTGCCAGTGCATCATCGAGATTTCGACCGTGAGCATGCCGATGGTGTAACCGTCGGGCTGCGCGGTTGCGATCGCGCTGTGGCCGACCACGCCGGAGCCGCCGGTGCGGTTGACCACGTTGAAGGGCTGGCCGAGGTCCTTCTCCAGCAGGGCTGCGACAATGCGCGCCGTCGCGTCGGTGCCGCCGCCAGCGCCCCAGGGGACGATCACGGTGACCGGTCGGGCCGGATAGGCTTGCGCGAATGCGGGCTTGAAGCCGAAAGCGGCGGATGCCGCGGCTGCGGCGGTCGAAGCCGCAAAGGTGCGGCGCGAAATCTTGGACATTGAATGCCTCCCAGCGGCGCCCGTGATGCCGGGCGCTCTTGTCAATGACGGCATTCTAGTCGGCTTTGCAGCGCCGCCGCAAGGTAGCGCTACCAACGCGTTGTGAGCAACATGTCGCTGCTCAAGCCGTGATCACTGCTCTTCCTCATCGCCCTTCGGCCGTGAACCACTCGTCGGTCGCGGTCTCGCCGGCGCCGCGCTTCTTTTTTTCGTCCTTGAGCGAAGCAACGATCGCCTTCACCATGGCCTTCAGGGTCGCCCCGTTGTCGGCGGTCTCGGTGAAGAACGGGCGGATCGAGATGCGCTTCTTGCCGGCCCTGTCCCACAGGATCGTGTTCACGTCCGAGTTGGGATGCGCGCCGCGCGTGTTCATGTAGTCGTTGCGCAGGACGCTGACATAGCGGTCGGCAATGACGGAGCGGATTTCATATTTGCGCTCGAACTCCCAGCGACCTTCCCAAGAGGTCTGCGGATCGGCTTTGCGCGCGGCGGCAGCTTCCGCGGCATTCTTGTTGAGCCAATTCTTGCCCTCGGCGAGACAATCCGCGGCCAGCGCCGCATCCGCCTTGATCCTGTCGTCGAGGAAAACGCGTGCCTCGATGCTCCTGGTCTTGACGATCGCATCGGGCTTGGGGTCGGCGGCGTGCGCGGGACCGAACAGCGCGCAGACCGTGGCAACAGCGAGCGCGCGCATCAACGTGGGCGCGAGAGACATCACGCAAATCCTTCTTGTCGGAAACAGACGGTGAAACTACTCCGCCGCCTCGCTATGCCCGAGCCGGGCGTTCAGCTTGCGGATCAGCTCCTCGGCCGCTTCGGCGATCACAGTGCCCGGCGGGAAGATCGCCTCCGCACCGGCTGCGTACAGCGCATCGTAATCCTGCGGCGGCACCACGCCGCCGACGATGATCATGATGTCGTCGCGGCCATGCTTCTTCAGCGCGGCCTTCAGCTCCGGCACGGCAGTGAGATGGGCTGCGGCGAGCGAGGAGACTCCGAGGATGTGGACGTCGTTCTCGACGGCCTGCCGCGCGGCTTCGTCGGCGGTGGCGAACAGCGGCCCGATGTCGACGTCGAAGCCGATATCGGCGAAGGCCGAGGCGATCACCTTCTGACCGCGGTCGTGGCCGTCCTGGCCGATCTTGGCGACGAGAATGCGCGGGCGGCGGCCCTCGGCCTCCTCGAAGGCGTCGATCAGCGCTTGCACCTTCTCGACCTGGTTGCCCATGCTGGACGCCTCCCGCTTGTACACGCCGGTGATGGACTTGATCTCGGCGCGATGGCGGCCGAACACCTTCTCCAGTGCATCCGAAATCTCGCCGACGGTCGCCTTGGCGCGTGCGGCATCGATGGCGAGCGCGAGCAAATTGCCGTTGCCTTCGCCGGCCGAGCGCGTCAGCGCGGCGAGCGCGGCGTCGACGTCCTTCTGGTTGCGCTCGGACTTGAGCCGCGTGAGCTTGTCGATCTGAAGCCGGCGGACATTGGTGTTGTCGACCTTGAGGATCTCGATCGGGACCTCGTCGGTCGGCTTGTACTTGTTGACGCCGATCACTGCCTGCCTGCCGGCGTCGATGCGCGCCTGGGTCTTGGCCGATGCCTCCTCGATCCGCAGCTTCGGCACGCCGGCCTCGATCGCCTTGGCCATGCCGCCGAGCTCCTCGACCTCCTGGATGTGGCCCCAGGCCTTCGCCGCGAGGTCGCGCGTCAGCCGCTCGACATAATACGAGCCGCCCCAGGGATCGATGATGCGGGTGGTGCCGCTCTCCTGCTGCAGGAACAGCTGGGTGTTGCGGGCGATGCGGGCCGAGAAGTCGGTCGGCAGCGCCAGCGCTTCGTCGAGCGCATTGGTGTGCAGCGACTGGGTGTGGCCTTGGGTGGCCGCCATCGCCTCCACCGTCGTGCGCATCACGTTGTTGAAGACGTCCTGCGCGGTCAGCGACCAGCCCGAGGTCTGGCTATGCGTGCGCAGCGACAGCGAGCGCGGGTCTTTCGGGTTGAAGGGCTTGAGCAGCTTGGCCCAGAGCAGGCGCGCGGCGCGCAGCTTGGCGACCTCCATGAAGAAGTTCATGCCGATCGCCCAGAAGAACGACAGCCGCGGCGCGAAGCGGTCGACGTCGAGGCCCGCGGCAAGGCCGGCCCGCAGATATTCGACGCCGTCGGCCAGCGTGTAGGCGAGCTCGAGGTCCTGCGTCGCGCCGGCCTCCTGCATGTGATAGCCGGAGATCGAGATCGAATTGTACTTGGGCATCCGCTGCGAGGTGAAGGCGAAGATGTCCGAGATGATCCGCATCGAGGGCGCGGGCGGGTAGATGTAGGTGTTGCGCACCATGAACTCTTTCAGAATGTCGTTCTGAATGGTGCCCGACAACTTCTCCGGCGGCACGCCCTGTTCCTCGGCGGCGGCGACGTAGAGCGCGAGGATCGGCAGCACCGCGCCATTCATGGTCATGGACACGCTCATCTGGTCGAGCGGAATCCCTGCGAACAGCGTGCGCATGTCGTAGATGGAATCGATGGCCACGCCGGCCATGCCGACGTCGCCGCCGACGCGCGGATGGTCCGAGTCGTAGCCACGATGGGTGGCGAGGTCGAAGGCGACCGAGAGGCCCTTCTGCCCTGCCGCGAGATTGCGGCGGTAGAACGCGTTGGAATCCTCCGCCGTGGAGAAGCCGGCATATTGCCTGACCGTCCAGGGCTGGTTGACGTACATGGTCGGGTAGGGGCCACGCAAATAGGGCGCGATGCCCGGATAGGTCTCGAGAAAATCGAGCCCGGCCAGATCAGCCTCGCCATAGGCGGGCTTCACCAGAATGCCCTCGGGCGTCAGCCACGGCTCGGCGCTGGCGCTCGCCGCTGCGGTGGTTGCTCTCTCGAAGGCGACATTGGCAAAGTTCGGAATGCGGCTCATGGCTTCAACCATATCATCAATCATGATCCGGATGCTGATGGCTGACGATGGTCGCCATCTTCTCCGGTCCGTAATTCTGCTGCGTGGTCTGGCTCGGCAGATTGGCGATGCCGACGACCCAGCCGAGGCGGGATTCGGTGCCGAACTGGCGCGTCGGGATCACCCGATCGGGGCGGTCGAACGCGCCGGTCATGATCTCGATGCGCTCGCCGTCGATCCTCCCGAAGCTCAGCGGCGTGCCGCAGGCGGCGCAAAAGCCGCGCTCGGCGATGGTCGAAGATCGGAACAACGACGGCTGTCCCCTGGTCCAGGCAAAGTCTGTCTTGTTGATGTCGGCAAAGGAGGCGAATGGCGCGCCGGCCGCCTTCTGGCACATCCGGCAGTGGCAGATAGAGACCCTGTTCGGTGCCGTCATGACGGCAAAGCGCACGGCGCCGCATTGGCAACCGCCAGTGAGAACAGGTTTGCTGGTGTCGGTCATGACTGCTCCATCCGTCGGTATGCGTCTTGCAACGTGGCAAGCGCATCGCCTCCGGCGAAGACAAAACCCGTGACGCCGGCGGCCCGTAGCGTCGCCTCGGCATCCGCCGGGCGACCTGCCAGATAGATAAGCCGGCTGCCTGCGGTTTGCAGGGCCTTTGCCGCAGCTTCGGCGTGTTCCGCATAGACCTTGTCGCTGGAACAAAGACAGGCAATCTCGGCGCCGGAGGTCTTGAACGCGGCGGCGAGCCTGGCCGGATCGGCAAAGCCCTCGCTGTCGATGGCCTGGATGCCGCCGGCTTCGAAGAAGCTCTTCGCAAAGGTCGCGCGCGCGGTGAAATCGGCGGGCGTGCCGAGATTGGCTAGAAATACGCTCGGCCGCACGCCGCGCGCTTTCAGCACGGCATCCGACTTGTCGCGCAGCGCCTCGAACGGTTCCGCGAGCCGGATCGGCGAGAGCGGATCGAACTTGTACTTTTGCTCGCCATACGGTGCCAGCGCGATCGGCGCCGCCTTCAGCACGGTGGCTTCGCTCTCATGCAGGTTCGGAAACTCGCTCGCGCCGGTTAGCACGTCGCGGCGCTTGGCGATGTTGGCCTCGCGCGCCTTGCGCGTGGCAGCGACCCTGCTCTGGAACACGCCCTGCTGAAGCGCCGTGAAGGCGCCGCCGGCCGTCTCGCTCTCCTGGAACAGCGCCCAGGCCGCTTCACACAGTTGCGCCGTCAGCGTCTCGATGCCGCCGCTGCCTGCCGCGGGATCGCTCACCTTGGCGAGGTTGCTTTCTTCCAGCAGCAGGAGCTGGGTGTTGCGCGCCACGCGCCGCGCGAAGGGATCGGGCAGGCCGAGCGCCAGCGTATGCGGCAGCACCGTGATCGCGTTGGCGCCGGCAAGCCCCGCTGCGAACGTGGCGATGGTCGCGCGCAGCATGTTCACGTAGGGATCGCGCTGCGTCAGCATGCGCCAGGCCGTGTCGGCGGCAATGAACATCGGCTTGGGCGTCAGCCCGCATGCCGTTTCGATGCGCGCCCACAACAGCCGCAGCGCGCGGAATTTCGCCATGGTGAGGAACTGGTCGGCATCGGCGGCAAGCCGCGCATAGACCATGCCCTGTGCGGCTTCCAGCGGAATGCCCGCGCCTTCGATCGCGCGCAGATAAGCAATGCCGCAGGCCAGCACGAAGGCGAGCTCCTGCACTTCCGAGCCGCCGGCATCGTGGATCACGCGCCCGTCGGCAGAGGCAAACGGCCCCTTGAAGCCGAGCCCGGCGAGGCCCTGGATGGCGCCGGTGATTGCGGGGGCGATCTCCTCCCAGGTGTATGGGGTGTGGCCCCACGCGGCGCCCGCCGCAAGCGGATCGAGGCCGAAGCGGATGTTGCAGGCGTTGGGATCGAGGCCTGCGCTCTTCACGTATTCCGCGACATGGATCGCGGCCATCCGCGACTGCGGTCCGATCTCGAGCTCAATGCCGATGCCGGCGTCGAGGTGAATGCCCTGCAAGACCTTTGCGACCGCCTCGGCCGAAGGTTCCAGGCCGAAACCGCGTGCGCCATTGGCGCCGGCGAACACCAGCTCGAGCCCGGTCGCGCCGTTCTCCAGATCCTGCAACGCCTGCGCATTGGCGAGCGCCGCATCGGGATGGTCGATCCGCTGCAGGATCTGCCACGGTGCTGCCGGCAGCCGTCCTGGCACGGTGGCGGCGCCCCTGGCGCGCGGATAGAGCGGATCGATCTTGATGCCGTCATAGGTCTTGCCGACCAGCTTCTCGAACGGCGCGCCCTTCAGCACGCCGTCGACCAGCTTGCGCCAGTCTTCGACGGTGGCCTTGGGAAAATCCGCCGCCAGCGGCAGGTCGTCAGTCACGGAGGTCATGCGGCGCGGGGCTCCCGAACATCTTGTTATTCGCAGGCGAAATTGCCACGGCGAAGCGTCCCTGCAAACGGTTGTTTTTGGTTAACCGGTATCCGGAAGCCGCTCAATGCCTTGCGTCGAGACGCTGGCAAGCCCGTCTCGCACCCGAATACCCGAGATCACGCGTTCGGGCGCGATGTCGGCCAGCGGCACCAGCACGAAGGCGCGCTCGAACAGGCGCGGATGCGGCAGCGTCAGGTCGGGCTTTTGCAGGGACACGTCGTCGTAGGCGATCATGTCGAGATCGAGCGTGCGCGGCCCCCAGCGCCGCTCCTTGGTTCGCGTGCGGCCGAACTTCTGCTCGACTTTCTGCAGCACGAACAGAAGCGCGTGCGGATCGAGGTCGGTCTCGATCTCGATGCAGGCGTTGATGAAGGGATCCTGGTTCTCGTCGCCCCAGGGCGGGGTAGCGTAGTCCGAGGAGCGCGCGATCAGCGCGCCCTGCGCCATGCCGCAGATATGGGCGATCGCCTTGCGGAACGTCGCGCGGACATCGCCGACATTGCCGCCCAGCGCGATCAGCACGTTTCCCATCAGGGATGCCGCGAGCGCGTCAGCACGATGCCGACGTCGTCGAAGATCGCGGCGATCGGCGCATGCGGCTTGTGCACGGTGATCTTGACGGCGCGGATGCGGGGGAACTTCGACAGGATGGCATCGGCCACCGCGCCGGCCGCGCGCTCCAGGAGCTTGTAATTGGTGTTCTTGAAGGCCGCGGTCGTGGTCGCCACGACGTCGGCGTAGGACACGGTGTCCGACAGCCGGTCGCTGCGCGACGGCTCCGACAGGTCGGTGTAGAGCTCGAGATCGATGACGAAGCGCTGGCCGACTTCGGTCTCGTGATCCATCACGCCGTGGCGGGCATGGATCGACAGGCCGGTAACGAAGATCGTGTCGGTCATGGCTTGCTCTCGATGGCATGCGCCACCCGCAGCGCCTGCAGGGTTTCGGCGACGTCGTGGGTCCGGATGATCCTGGCGCCGCGCTGCGCGGCGATCAGATGCGCCGCGATCGAGCCGGCCAGCCGCTCCGATGGCTCCGACGGCGAAACCGAGGCGATGAAGCGCTTGCGCGAGGCGCCGACCAGGATCGGCAGGCCGAACATGTCGAGTTCGCGCAAGCGCGCCAGCGCGGTCATGCTCTGCTCGACAGTCTTGCCGAACCCGATCCCGGGATCGAGCACGATTTTGTCGCGTGCGATGCCTGCCTTTGCGGCAACATCCAGCGAGCGCAGGAAGAACGCCTTCATGTCAGCGACGATGTCGATGGCGGGATCGACGCTGTCGCGGTTGTGCATGACGATGACGGGAGCGCCTCTCGCGGCGATCAGCGGCGCCATGCCGGCGTCGCCTTGCAGGCCCCAGACGTCGTTGGCGATCGCCGCGCCCTGCGCGAGTGCGAAGGCCACCACCTCCGCCTTCATGCTGTCGATCGAGACGGGCACGCCGAGCGCCACCACCTCGGGCAGCACCGGTTTCAACCGCGCCAACTCTTCCGCCGCCGTGACCGGCCGGGCGCCCTTGTAGGGCCGGGTGGACTCGGCGCCGATATCGATGATGTCGACGCCCTCAGCGATCATCGCCCGCGCGCGCGCCAGCGCCTGCGCAGGTACGGTGAACGCGCCGCCGTCGGAGAAGGAATCCGGGGTGATGTTGAGCACCCCCATGACCGCAGGAAACGGCCGCCCCACGAGTGTCCGCAGTGCCTCGAACCGGGCCGAGCCGGCTGCCGGGACGGATTGGGAGGGCGAGGCGTTCATGCGGGTGGCTTTGCGCGGTCGCGAAGGGGGTGTCAAGACGGATTGGGGGCGCCGACGGCTACGGGCATCGCTCTCTCGCCGTCACCCTGAGGTGGCCGCTTCTTCAGCGGCCCTCGAAGGGCGACGGCCCGGC
>NZ_JAEMSD010000299.1:0-819 GCF_016462955.1 Bradyrhizobium sp.
TGCAGCCGGTGCATTCGCCGTCGTCGGCGCTGGTGCCGCGCCCTTTTTGGTATTGGCAGGTTGCGGCGTGCCCTTGTTGAGCCGCTGCTGCTGCATCTTCCTGGCGCTCTCCTCGGTGACGATGATGTCGCCCTGCTGCTCGGCGGCGGCCTTGTCGTCCGCGGATTTCAGCGCATCCGCCCAGCTTTGTCCCGCCGCCTTGCAGGAGCAGGACGGGTTGAACTCGCTGCGGAATTTGAACGCGGTCGGCAGCGCCGTGTAGGGCTGGCCGCCGATCGAGACCGCCGCGTTCATGTCTTCGCCGGGATTGCGATGGGTGTAGAGCACGGCTTCCGCAGCCGGACACAGCGCCTTGCAGGTCTTCTCGTCGTCGCCGAAGCGCGCCGGCACCGTGGCAAACGAGATCGGGAAATAGGCGCCGTCGCAGGTGCGTACGCAGACGGTGCGGAACGTGCCGGATTGCGGGCCGAGATCGGAGGGCGGCATGGCTTGCGGATTGTTCGGGTTGTTGCCGCCGAACAGATTGCTCAGGAAGTTGCCGCCGCCTTGCTGCTGGACGGCGTTGGCGTATTGCGGGCCGCAATTGTTCTGCGCCAGCGCCAGCAGCACCGAGCGGCGCTGGCTGTCGCGCTCCGGGCTCATGCCGCCGCTGCCGGCGCGCAGGCGCTCCAGGTTGCCGGTGATCTGGTCGAGATTGGCGCGCATCTGCTGGATCTGGGTGTTGACCGGGCCGCACTGCGCCGACTGGCCGTTGAACAGCGAGAAGAAGCCCGAGGAATCGCAGCCCATGCGCTTGGCCTGCATGGTGACCCGGTCGAG
>NZ_JAEMSD010000299.1:829-2820 GCF_016462955.1 Bradyrhizobium sp.
GCCTGGGAATCCTGATAGCGGCGAACCTGCTCTTCGCGCGCGGGATCACCGCCGCCGCCGCGATCGAGCGCGGCGAGTTGGCCTTCCAATCGCACGCACATCGGGTTCGGTCCGAGCCCGTTCTGGCCGGGCTGAGGCGGCGGGCCGGGTGGTCCAGCCTGCGCAAGAGCGCCGGTGGCAAGCACGATCGTGCTCAGGAGCACGGTGCAGGCACGGATGAAGCGGGCACGGGAGAGAAACAAGAATTCAGGCATATCCGCCATTCTAGCGAGGTCACGGCCCAATGTGACTTTCGACGTGACTCTGAAGGGCCGAGGCGCGCCCTCCAATAGCCGCTTCCTGCGGCACCGTCACGTCGTTTCGAGCCAAGACCGGTCCTAAGGTCCGCCAGCTCCGAGCGAATTCAGCGCTGGCAGGTGATTGCGACATATTCGTCGCAATGGCCATGGGAGCAGTTTGCGCCGGATTTGGGGACGGAGCCGGTAATTTCGTCGGGATCGACCCGGCGGTAGCTCGATGCCTGGGCAAAATCTCGTGACTGGCAATAGGTGCGCGCAGCGGCCGCGCCGCATTTGCCACCCGCGACCAGGCACTGATCGACCCCATAGCTGCCCGTCTGATTGGCGATGATGAAGACGCGGGTCTCGGCGAAGGCGACGGAAGCTGCAAGGAGCGAGGCGCCGACAATGAGCGGGGGCAGGGACCGCATGAAAAGACCGGGGCAAAAAGTGAAGGTGTGCGGGTTCCAGAATGGCCTCAAATGGTTAGGGGATCATGAAGTGCCGGGCCGGGGGCGGGGCAAAAGCGGCATTTTGGCGGCCCTTGACGCCGGGGGGCGTGGTGGCCCATATGTGCCGCATGAACGGTCTCCTCGCCATTTGCGCCATTTGCCGCGAGATTACGAGCTAGCGATTCGCTGGCTGGAGCCGTCTTTTCTCAACCACATTGAGAGCCTTGGACGCCCGGCCGAGAGGATGGGTTGTCATGGAATTGCGTCTTTACGATACGCTGAGCCGGGAAAAGCGCACCTTCGTGCCGCTCGATGCGAACAACGTCCGCATGTATGTCTGCGGACCGACGGTCTATGACTTCGCCCATATCGGCAATGCGCGGCCGGTGATCGTGTTCGACGTGCTGTTCCGGCTGCTGCGCCACCTCTATGGCGAGGCGCACGTTACGTATGTCCGCAACATCACCGACGTCGACGACAAGATCAACGACCGCGCCGCGCGCGATTTTCCCGGGCTGCCGCTGAACGAGGCCATTCGCAAGGTCACTGAGCAGACCGGCAATCAGTTTCACGCCGACGTCGATGCGCTTGGCGCGCTGCGGCCGAGCGTCGAGCCGCGCGCCACCGAGCATATCGGCGAGATGCGCGAGATCATCGAGCGGCTGGTCGCCGGTGGCTTTGCCTATGTCGCCGAGGAGCACGTGCTGTTCTCGCCCCAGGCGATGAACGCGGCCAATTCCGCGCTGCCGCGCTATGGCGCGCTGTCGAAGCGCTCGCTCGACGAGATGATCGCGGGCGCGCGGGTCGATGTCGCGCCCTACAAGCGCGATGCGACCGACTTCGTGCTGTGGAAGCCGTCCAAGCCCGGCGAGCCGTCCTGGCCGTCGCCATCAGGCATTGCCGCACAGGGCCGCCCCGGCTGGCACATCGAGTGCTCGGCCATGGCGTGGAAGCATCTCGGCGAGCATTTCGACATTCACGGCGGCGGTATCGACCTCGTGTTTCCGCATCACGAGAACGAGGTGGCGCAGACCTGCTGCGCCTTCCACCGCGAGCGCATGGCGAACTATTGGATGCACAACGGCTTCCTGCAGGTCGAGAGCGAGAAGATGTCGAAGAGCCTCGGCAATTTCATCACGATCCACGAACTGCTGAAGGACTGGCCGGGCGAAGTGCTGCGGCTTAACATGCTGAAGACGCATTACCGCTCGCCGATCGACTGGACCATGAAGTCGCTGGAAGAGAGCGCCAAGACGCTCGA
>NZ_JAEMSD010000299.1:2830-8585 GCF_016462955.1 Bradyrhizobium sp.
TTGTCGGGGTCGTTGCGGCTGCTCGGTTTCCTCTCGGAGAGTGCGGCGCAGTGGGAAGGACGCAAGCAGCAGGCGAGCGGGGTCGATGCCGGTGCAGTCGAGCGCCTGCTCGCGCAGCGGACAGAGGCGCGTGCGCGCAAGGACTTCAAGGAGTCCGACAGGATCCGCGATCTGCTCGCGGCGATGGGCGTTGCGATCAAGGACTCCAAGGAAGGCACGACATGGGAGATCGCGCGATGAAGCGGCCCGACACGCCCTTTCCTCGGCACTGGCTCTATTACATCGCGCTGAAGATTGCGCTGCTCGCAGGCGCCGTGGCGCTGGTGCTGAAGCTTTATGGAATGTGGTGAAGACGATGGCACAAGCACACCCAAAGCCGGGCCTCCGGCCGTTCCTTCCGGCAGATGTGCCAGTGCTCGCGGCGATCTTCTCGGCCAGCATCGAGGAGCTGACCGGCGACGATTATAGCGCGGCGCAGCAGGAAGCCTGGATGGCGGCGGCCGAGGACGAGGAGTTCGGCAAGCGGCTTGCGTCCGACCTGACGCTGATCGCGACGCTGGAAGGCTCGCCGGTCGGTTTTGCTTCGCTGCGCGGCAACGATCACATTCGTATGCTCTATGTGCATCCGGCTGTCAGCCGGCAGGGCATCGCAACCATGCTGGTGGACGCGCTGGAGAAGCTCGCAGGCGGCCGCGGCGCCACGAGCCTGTCGGTCGATGCCAGCGACACCGCCGAGGGCTTCTTCGCCAAGCGCGGTTACACCGCCCAGCAGCGCAACAGCGTCACCATCAACGACGAGTGGCTCGCCAACACCACCATGAAGAAGACGCTCGGAGCGGGGCCATGACCAAGCAGCGTCTTTATCTGTTCGACACCACGCTGCGCGACGGGGCGCAGACCAACGGCGTCGACTTCACGCTCGAGGACAAGCAGGTCATCGCAGCGATGCTGGATGATCTCGGCATCGACTATGTCGAGGGCGGCTATCCCGGGGCGAATCCGACCGATACCGAGTTCTTCGGCAGCAAGCCGAAGCTCAAGCATGCGCGCTTCACCGCGTTCGGCATGACCCGGCGGGCCGGGCGCTCGGTCTCTAACGACCCTGGTGTCGCCGGGCTGCTGGAGGCCAAGGCCGATGCGATCTGCTTCGTGGCGAAGGCGTCGGCCTATCAGGTCCGCGTCGCGCTGGAGACCACGAAGGACGAGAACCTCGCCTCGATCCGCGACAGCGTCGCGGCGGCGAAGGCGGCCGGCCGCGAGGTGATGCTCGATTGCGAGCATTTCTTCGACGGCTACAAGGAAGACGCTGGGTTTGCGCTGGCCTGCGCCAAGGCAGCCTTTGAGGCCGGCGCGCGCTGGGTGGTGCTGTGCGACACCAATGGCGGCACCATGCCCGACGAGATCGAGGCCATCGTGCGAGACGTGACCAGGCACATCCCCGGCGATCACGTCGGCATCCACGCCCATAACGACACCGAGCAGGCCGTGGCCAATTCGCTCGCCGCCGTGCGCGCCGGCGCGCGGCAGATCCAGGGGACGCTGAACGGCCTCGGCGAGCGCTGCGGCAACGCCAATCTCTGCTCGCTGATCCCGACGCTGAAGCTGAAGACGGGTTTTGCCGACGCCTTCGAGATCGGCGTCACCAGCGAGAAGCTGGCGACGCTGGTCAAGGTGTCGCGCACGCTCGACGACATGCTGAACCGCATACCGAACCGCCATGCTCCCTATGTCGGCGAGAGCGCCTTCGTCACCAAGACCGGCATCCATGCCTCCGCCGTGCTGAAGGATCCGCAGACCTACGAGCACGTTTTGCCGGAGCTGGTCGGCAATCACCGCAAGGTGCTGGTGTCCGACCAGGCCGGGCGCTCCAACGTCATCGCCGAGCTCGACCGTGCCGGCATCCCCTACGAGAAGAGCGATCCGAAGCTGACGCGCCTCGTCGAGGAATTGAAGGAGCGCGAGGCACAGGGCTACGCTTATGAGTCCGCCAACGCATCGTTTGAGCTCTTGGCGCGCCGCACCCTCGGCAAGGTGCCGCATTATTTCGAGGTCGAGCAGTTCGACGTCAATGTCGAGCAGCGCTACAACGCGCTGGGGGAGCGCGTCACCGTCGCGCTTGCGGTGGTGAAGGTCGACGTCGCCGGCGAGCACCTGATTTCGGCCGCGGAGGGCAACGGCCCCGTCAACGCGCTCGACGTCGCCTTGCGCAAGGACCTCGGCAAGTACCAGAAATACATCGAGGGGTTGAAGCTGATCGACTACCGCGTGCGTATCCTCAACGGCGGCACCGGCGCGGTCACGCGCGTTCTGATCGAGAGCGAGGACGAGAACGGCGACCGCTGGACCACTGTCGGCGTGTCCCCGAACATCATCGACGCCTCGTTCCAGGCGCTGATGGATTCGGTGATCTACAAGTTGGTGAAGTCGGGGGCACCGGCGTAAAGGACGTAGCCCGGATGAGCGAAGCGATATCCGGGACTGTGTACGCCGCGGAGGAAGCTTTCCCCGGATTTCGCTTCGCTCATCCGGGCTACGAGATCGAGGAGGGGCAAGCATGATCGACCACGTCTCCGTCGGTGTCAGCGATCTCGAACGTGCCGCAAAGTTCTACGAGGCGGCACTTGCCGCGTTGGGCCTAGCGCGCCTCGTCACGCGACCGCGCATGGTCGGGTTCGGCAAGGCCTATCCGGAGCTCTGGATCAATCTGCGCGAGGGAATGCCGCGTGTGCCGGCGGATAGCGGCGTGCACATCTGCCTGCGGGCGAATACCACGGACCAGGTCGATGCGTTTCATGCAGCTGCGCTGTCTGCTGGCGGCGCCTGCGACGGCGCGCCGGGCATACGCCCGCACGACCGCGTTCGCTATTACGCCGCCTTCGTCACCGATTCCGACGGCAATCGCATCGAGGCGGTGACGTTCCCTCAGGAATAGAAGGCGGCCTAAGCGCGATGCAATCAGGTTTGATTGCCACAAGGTAAGCGCACTCCCTCTCCCGCTTGCGGGAGAGGGCTGGGGAGAGGGTTTTTCCGCAATGGGACAGCCCCCAAGAGGAGAGAGCCCTCACCCGCGCCTTCGGCGCGACCTCTCCCGCAAGCGGGAGAGGTTGCACCGAGCCTGCAGCAATCGATCAACTTAAGCCATTCCGCTTCAGAGCCGCCGCGCCACGTCGGGCGCGAGATCGCGCTGGTCGTCGGGGATCTGTGCAGCCGCAGCGCGCAGCCGCGGGACGATCTCCTCGACCTTGTCCGCCTTCAGGATATCGACGGTCAGACCGGCACGGATGAACTGGGTTTGGCGCATGTGCGCCACCAGGGAGAACAACGGCTCCCAGAAGCCGTCAATGTTGGCCAGCAGCACGGGCTTGGCGTGACGGCCGAGTTGCTGCCAGGTCAGCTGCTCGACCAGCTCCTCGAGCGTGCCGAGCCCGCCCGGCAAGGCGACGAAGGCATCCGAGCGCTCGAACATCAGCCGCTTGCGTTCGTGCATGTCGGGCGTGACGACCATCTCCTGCACGCGTGTCAGCGCGTTCTCGCGCATCCGCAGGAAGTCGGGGATGATGCCGGTGACCATGCCGCCGTGATCCAGCACGGAGGTCGCGACCGCCCCCATCAGGCCGAGTGAGCCGCCACCGTAAACGAGGCGGATCTTGTTGTCCGCCAGCGCCTTGCCGAGCGCCTTTGCCGCTTCGATGAAGTTGGGATTGGTTCCAGGGCCGGAGCCGCAATAGACACAGACGGTTTTGATCGTGCTCATTGGTGCCATGATGCATTGCAGCGAAGAGGCGTCAAGCCCTTCGAGTGATTCGGACTGGCCGGAAATCTACCGGTAAATGACGATAAACAATCGAAGATTCGCCATTTGGCGGGGTGCGCGGACATTCGGAAGGCTCTATATGACGGGCGAAAAGCATTAATCGCAGTTGCGCCCGCATCCGGCGGGCTTTCAGGCTTCTTGATGGACCAACCTCAATCGTTCGACGGCGCCGACGTTCCCGATCCGCCTCCTGCCGGAGGATCATTGGAACGGGCCACGCTGATGGGCACGCTGGCACATCTGTGGCCCTATATCTGGCCGGGCGACCGCTTCGATCTGAAGATGCGGGTGGTGTGGTCGCTGGTCCTGCTGCTCGCCGCCAAGCTGATCACGCTCACGGTGCCGTTCAGCTTCAAATGGGCGACGGACGCGCTGACCGGCGCCAACACCGCGCCGGTCGCGGCCGACAATTGGCACCTCTGGGTGATCGCCTCGCCCCTGCTGCTGACCGCGAGCTATGGCGTGATGCGCATCCTGATGGCGGTGCTGACGCAATGGCGCGACGGCATCTTCGCCCGCGTCGCCATGCACGCGGTGCGCAAGCTTGCGACCCTCACCTTCGCCCACATGCACGAATTGTCGCTGCGCTTTCACCTCGAGCGCAAGACCGGCGGCCTGACGCGCGTGCTCGAGCGCGGGCGCGAGGGCATCGAGGTCATCGTGCGCATGGTGATCCTGCAGCTGATCCCGACCATCGTCGAGGTCACGCTGCTGCTGGCGGTGCTGCTCTGGCAGTTCGACTGGCGCTACGTGGTCGTGACCCTGATCACGGTCACGCTCTACATGTACTACACCTACATCGCGACCGAGTGGCGGATCGGCATCCGCCGCAAGATGAACGATTCCGACACCGAGGCGAACACCAAGGCGATCGACTCGCTGCTCAACTACGAGACCGTCAAGTATTTCAGCGCCGAGGCGCGCGAGGCGCAGCGCTACGACAGATCGGTCGAGCGCTACGAGGAGGCGAGCGTCCGCACCTATACTTCGCTCGCGGTGCTCAACACCGGCCAGGCCGTGATCTTCACGCTGGGCCTCACCGCGACCATGCTGATGTGCGCGATCGGCGTGCGCAACGGCACCAACACGGTCGGCGATTTCGTGCTGGTCAACGCCATGATGATCCAGCTCTACCAGCCCCTGAACTTCATGGGCATGGTCTACCGCGAGATCAAGCAGGCGATCATCGACATCGAGAAGATGTTCAGCGTGCTGGGCCGCGACGCCGAAATCAAGGATTCTCCCGGCGCGAAACCGCTGGTGATCTCCGCCGGGACCGTACGCTTCGAGGACGTGCGCTTTGCCTACGAGCCGGCGCGGCCGATCCTGAAAGGGATCAGCTTCGAGGTGCCGGCCGGCAAGACGGTCGCGATCGTCGGTCCGTCCGGCGCCGGCAAGTCGACCATCTCCCGGCTGCTGTTCCGCCTGTACGACATCTCCGGCGGCAAGATCCTGATCGACGGCCAGGACATCCGTGACGTCACGCAGGCCAGCTTGCGGGCATCGATCGGCATGGTGCCGCAGGATACCGTGCTGTTCAACGACACCATCCGCTACAACATCCGCTACGGCCGCTGGGATGCGACCGACGCCGAGGTCGAGGAGGCGGCGCGCCTTGCGCAGATCGACCATTTTATCCGCATGGCGCCGAAGGGCTATGAGACCCAGGTCGGCGAGCGCGGCCTGAAGCTGTCCGGCGGCGAGAAGCAGCGCGTCGCGATCGCGCGCACGGTGCTCAAGGCACCGCCGATCCTGGTGCTCGACGAGGCGACCTCGGCGCTCGACACCCACACCGAGCACGAGATCCAGGGTGCGCTCGACCGTGTGGCCAAGAACCGCACCTCGCTGGTGATCGCGCACCGGCTTTCGACCATCGTCGGCGCCGACGAGATCATCGTGCTGGATCAGGGCCGCATCGCCGAGCGCGGCACCCATGCCAGC
>NZ_JAEMSD010000761.1 GCF_016462955.1 Bradyrhizobium sp.
CGTCATGTTTGAGCCGTATCCGGACTGAAGCCGATCTTGGTGAACGCGGCCGTGATACGCGCCGACTTCGCCATCACGACGATATCGGCCGCGGCCGCCAGCGACACGCTGCCGCCGGCGACGTGGCTGTGCACGGCGACCACGACCGGCGCGCGCATCTGCTTCATCCGGACGATCACGGTACGGAGATCCTCGGTCCAGTGCTTGACCAGCGACGGCAGCGAATCGGACTGCCGTTCGAAGGCAGCGATATCGCCGCCGACGCTGAACATCTTGCCACGCGCCGAGATCAGCACAGCGCGCACATCTTCGCACTCCTCAGTTCGTCCATCGCAAGGCTGAATTCGCGGCAAAACGCGATTAACGGGATTGCCCCGATCCGGCCGGTTGAAAACGATGCGAGCGAGCCCGTCCACGATGTCGCAGAGGAAACTCCTCGTCGGCGTCGTCAAGTTCATCTTTAGCTCCGGCGGTTGTCTCTCATCGAGTCTAGCGGCCAGAACAACTGCCAAAGGGCGACAATCGGTCCGGCGGTTGACGAAATCTCTTGCCTGCGCCAATAATCGCGTTTATCAGTCGCTTTGACATGAACCCGGTGCGACCGTCTCCGTTGGTTTCCAAATCCCACAAGCGTATCTCCAAGCGAATCTTGGCTTCCTCAACCATTCTAAAGTCAAAGTCGTTTGCCTCGCTGAAACAGCCTCCCGCCTCGCGCATTTCCAAATCGGAGAAGTCACGCGATTCGATCCTGGTTGCGGCGGCAAGGCTGTTCCGCCGCCAGGGATACGCAGCTACAACGCTGCGCCAGATCGCCGATATCGCCGACATCAAGGCCGGCAGCGTCTACTACTATTTCGACTCCAAGGAGCAGATTCTCGACGAAGTCCTCTACATCGGATTGTCGAGCGTGTTCGAAACGGTCAAAAAAGCGCATCGTGACGCCGGCAAAGTCTCGCATCGGCGCAAGATCGGACTCGCGATCGAGGCGCATCTGGTGGCGCTGCTCGAGGCGGGCGACTTCACCTCGGCCAATATCCGGATTTACGGCCAGTTGCCGGAGACGCTGAAGAAGCCGCACCGGCCCCTGCGTCGGGCCTACGCCAAATACTGGGACAAACTTTTCCTCGACGCCCGCCGCGCCGGCGAAATCCGCGCCGACATCGAGATCGTCCCGCTGCGCATCTTCGTGCTGGGCGCACTGAACTGGACCATCGAATGGTTCAGCCTCGACAGCAAGGATGCCGTGCTGAAGCTGGCGCGACGCACCGAACTCCTGATCTTTGACGGCGTGAAGAAGTCCTGACATCTACTTTCCTTGCCAGACCGGCTTTCGTTTTTCCGCAAACGCCCTCGGCCCTTCGATCGCATCCTGGCTCGCATAAGCCTCGACATGCAGCCGGTTGGCCTCGACCAAGCCCGCGGCGCAGCCAAGATCCATCGCGGCAAGAATGCTGGCCTTGGCGGCCTTCACCGACAGCGGCGCGCCTTCGACGATCGCGCGCGCCAATAGCAGCGCACGGGCGCGCACTGCATCGGGCGTGTCTTCGAGATAATTGAGGAAGCCGTGCGCGGCGAGCCGCTCGATCGGCATTGTCTCGCCCGTGATCACCAGTTCCATCAGCAGCGGCTGCGGCAGCATCCATAACAACGGGACCGCCCAGGGCGAGCCACGCCCCATCTTGACCTCGGTAATCCCGGCGCGCGTCCCGCGCAGCCCGACCCGCAGATCAGACTTGAGCGCCAGCAGCATGCCGCCTGCCATCAGCGACCCCGTCATCGCCGCGATGATCGGCTTTGAAACCTCGCGCATCGCTGTTTGCATCGGGTCGCGCATCAGGGCCAGGACATCGACGTCGTCGCGCGCCCTGATCTCGGCCGCCTGCTTGAGATCCAAGCCGGCGGAAAACACACCGCAATCGGTCGAGGTCAGAATCACGACATTCGCTTGCTGGTCCTGCTCAACCCGCTCCCACGCATCGGTCAAACCGTTCATCGCCTCGACCGAAAGCGCGTTTTTGCGCTCGGGCC
Source organism: Bradyrhizobium sp. (assembly GCF_016462955.1). Classification (GTDB taxonomy): domain Bacteria; phylum Pseudomonadota; class Alphaproteobacteria; order Rhizobiales; family Xanthobacteraceae; genus Bradyrhizobium. The sequence continues at coordinate 2,029 of NZ_JAEMSD010000761.1, forward strand.
GGTCGATAGTGATGGTCGCGATGCCATCTTCGCGCGAATAGAGAACAGGCTCTTTGGACATCGTGTTCCGCTTACGCAAATTACTAACATCTGTTAGAATACCGATCACGCGTTCGAACACAACAGATATTCAGCCATCGGGTCGTCATGCAGCCAATGCTCGCCATGCGTTTTGCGTCGGATCTTCTGAGCGGCCGGGTCGCGCTGGTAACCGGAGGCGGCACCGGCATGGGCCGCGCCACCGCCATCGAAATGGCGCGCTGCGGCGCAGATATCGCCCTGCTCGGCCGCCGTACCGGCCCGATCGAGGAC
>NZ_JAEMSD010000300.1 GCF_016462955.1 Bradyrhizobium sp.
GTTGTCGAGCATGGTCCGATAGCTGCGATAGCCGCCGCGGGCGACGTCGATGCCCCAGCCCTGCCCGGCGGTGTCGCCGGACCACAGGAACGAGATCGACTGGCCGGCTGCTGGCGCGGTGCGGAAATGACCGACGCGGCTCTCGCCGGCAATGCCGGTCGCGACATCCTCGAAGCGGACACGGTAGAAGGTGTCCTGCCCGGCCGGCAGATCGTTCAGCAGAAGTTTGGCGGTGAAATCGGCATCGGGCAGCGCAGCGCGCGAAGCCGCCGCAATGATGCTTTTGAAGCTCTCGACGGTGGAGCATTCCACCTGCATCCGCGCCGGCCGGTCGGCGCGCGCCCAAACTACGGCGGAGCCGTCCGAGACATCGCCCGACTGGATGCCGCCTGCGATTCCCGGGCGGTCGGCGGCGCGGCTGAGATAAGGTGTCGCGAGCGTGCCGAGCGAGGCAACTGCCAGGCTCGAGGTCGAACGGACCAGGAATTGCCTCCGGGTCCATGCGCGCGAAGCGCGGGGCGCTGCCATCTCGGGAAACCTTCGTCGAATCGCGACGGAAGGTGCCTGCGCTCCTTGACCTCCAGCTTACGGTTTCTTGACTCCGCGCCAACGGTTTTGCGACGCGGGAATGACGGCCTGGCCGGAACTTATCGCTTCCAGTCGCAGATGCCGCCGGAGCGGCAGGGCCAGGTCTGGATGCGGGTGTCCATCGCCTGCGCGTCGAGCGGGTTGCCATGGCGATGGGACAGTCTGGTCCGTGCCGCCCCACGCGGCTGGGTGCTCTTCGCCTGTGCCGCCTTCGGCTCGCCCCTGCGGACGCGTTCGGCGGCTACCTTCTTCGGCACGTCGAGAGGCTCGGCGCGCGCCTGCGCCTCGTTGCCGCCGCGCGCTTCGAGTGCGACCGGCGCGAAATGCGTCTCCGGGCCGAGACGCTTCGGCGACAGCACGGCCTTGGAGAGATCGAGGCTGAGATATTCGGCGGGCTTGTAGTCGTCAGCGCGCGCAACGCCGCCCCCCGCGATCACGAGGGCGAAGGCGATTGCGAAGGGAACGCTTTTCAGCACCACGGACGCCTCCTGAAATGGATTTATAAAAGGAGTAATTTACCCCTATTTAGGAGGCGCCGCGCGCAATTCCAGCGGTCAATTGCCGCCGTGGTTAAGAAGTTTGACGGTGTCAGGCGACCTTTCGGGCCGATCCCGTCCCGTCCAGGAACCCCACCAGACGGTTGCGGATGATGGTGTCCGCCTCGTCCATGATGCGGTCGATCAGCTCCTTGCAGGATGGGATGTCGTGAATCAGGCCCGCGACCATGCCGCAGCTCCACGCCCCGGCGTCCATCTGGCCGTCGAGCATGATCCTGGGATAGACGCCCGCGACCTGGTCGTGGATGTCGTCGATCGTGAGCTTGTCGCCCTTCTCGCGCTCGATCTCGAGCAGGCGGTCGACATTGGGGTTCCTGAGGACACGCTCAGTGTTGCGCAAGCTTCGCATGATCAGGCGGGTGTCGAGCTCGGTGGCCGCGACGAGCGCGTTCTTCACGTTCTGATGCACCGGTGCTTCCTTGGTAGCGATGAAGCGCGTGCCCATGTTCATGCCCGCCGCGCCCAGCGACAGCGCCGCGACGAGGCTGCGTCCGTCGGCCATGCCGCCGGAAGCGACGAACGGGATCTTCAACTCTTCCGCCGCGCGCGGCAGCAGGATCATGTTCGGGATGTCGTCCTCGCCGGGATGCCCGCCGCATTCGAAGCCGTCGACGCTGACGGCATCGCAGCCGATGCGCTCGGCCTTGAGCGAATGGCGCACCGAGGTGCATTTGTGGATGACCTTGATCCCGGCTGCCTTCAGCGCCGGCATGTAGGCTTCCGGGCTGCGGCCTGCGGTTTCCACCGCCTTGATGCCGCCCTCGACGATGGCCGCGATGTATTCAGGATAGGGCGGCGCCGAGAACGTCGGCAGGAAGGTGAGGTTCACGCCGAACGGCTTGTCGGTCATGTCGCGGCAGCGCGCGATCTCCTTCGCAAGCAGCTCGGGCGTCTTCTGGGTGAGACCGGTGATGATGCCGAGACCCCCGGCATTGGAAACGGCGGCGGCCAATTCGGCAAAGCCGACGAAATGCATGCCACCCTGGATGATCGGGTGCTCGATGCCGAACAGTTCGGTGATCGCGGTCTTCACGTCGGTTTTCCTCCCCGGAATTTGCTTTGGTTCCGGTTCAGTCTAGCCGGACTTTTGCGGCGCGGTCACCATTTCTCTACGAGAGGCAGCAGCATTCGTCCGGGCCGATGCCGGAACGTCGCAGGGGTGGCGATCTGGACGAGCCGCGGTCCGGCCGCCTGCGCAACGGGGCGGTTAGAACCAGGCCCAGGCAAACCGGAAGCGCCCCATCGCGCGGCTGCGATAGGGGACCGCTCGCAGCCCGCCCGGAGGCGCGACAAGCAGCCTTGCCGCCTCAGACTCACGCGAATGGGACGCCGTAATGAGAGTTGATACCGCGCACGGCGGCGTCGTCGCCCCAGTTCCAATCGCTTCGCACGCCGTATTTCGGCGCACCTTCCAACTCCTTGGTGGTGATGCCGGTGACATAACCACCAAGCTCAGGATCGTATTTCAACGATTGCCAGGGCAACGGATAATGGTCGTTGCCAAGTCCGAGGAACCCACCAAAGCCGAGCACGGCGTAGGACACCTGGCCCGTGATCTTGTCGATCATCACGCGTTCGATCGAACCTATCCGGTTGCCATCGGCACCATAGACCGATGTTCCCTCCACCTTGTCGCTGCCGATCAAACGGCCCGTTTCGTTGCGATCGAGTTCGTCCTGGTTCAACATCGCAATCCTCCGCTCATTACCAAGCCAACCGAATGACAACGTGATCGTTCCGGTTCACGTCCGCTTACGGGTCAGGAACATCGTGCGAAACGAGCGGTTCTCAGGTCTTGGCTGCTCTGCCGAACAAGGCCGCACGCAATGAAAAGACCCACGCTTCACGTCTGCGTTTCAACAACGAGGATCTTACCGGGTCACCTGGAGCAGCGCATCCCCGACGTGTCCTACTCACGTTTCGCCGAGCTGACGCGGAATCTTCGTCGACGATCCGCAGATGCCGCGCTCCGCCGGGGACCAGGCGCTGGCGAGCGAGACGCCCAAATCGATCCTGCCCGGAAAGCAATGAGGTGAGCCATGAGCGACTTCCGCGACATCCAGCACGGCGTCAACGATCCGGTCGGAGGCTTGGACGTCAAGCGCCAGATCAACGACAATCGTACGCCACACGAGAAGGCGCAGCACCATGCCGACGTGCGCGCCGACGCCACGGCCGTCCCTGCCGAGCCGTTCCTGCCGGAGCGGCTTCGACGCAGGCCGACCGATCCCATCAATCCGCGCACCGGGCGAAATCCCGCGGATTAGCCGTTTGGAACCTAGGCCCCTGCAGCGTGTTGGTCGGCGCAATCTCGCCGGCAAGTGGCCGCGCGACTATCGAAGGATCAGACCATGAAACGCACCCTCATCGCTCTTGCTTGCGTGCTCTTCGCAGGCCCTGCGCTCGCCCAATCGCTCGGCGAGAAGACGGGCGTCAACTCCGCACTCGGCGTCTCCCCGAGCACCCCCGACTTCGTCAAGCAGGTCGCGATCAGCGACATGTTCGAGATCGAGTCGAGCAAGCTTGCCCAGCAGAAGGGCAACGCGCAGGAGAAGAGCTTCGCGCAGCAGATGATCGCCGACCACACCAAGACCAGCACCGAGCTCAAGGGGATGGTCAGCGATGGCAAGGTGCAGGCCACCCTGCCGACGGCGCTCGACAGCGCGCACCAGAGCAAGCTCGACAAGCTCAAGAATGCGAGCGGCAAGGACTTCAGCTCGGACTACAATTCCTACCAGATCAGCGCCCATGAGGACGCCGTCTCCCTGTTCGATCGCTACGCCAAGGGCGGCGACAATGCCGCGCTGAAAGACTGGGCCGGCAAGACGCTGCCGGCGCTGAAGCATCACCTCGACATGGCCAAGGACCTCGGCAAGGCGCCGAGCGTCGGCCAAACCAAGTAACGAACTACTGAAGGACGCCGGCCTGCCCGGCGTCCTTTCTTAGCAACGTCGAACATCTCCGCGCATTGAGCCTCGACCCCAGCGGAGAGCAGCATGTCCCACAGCAAGAACCCATTGTCCCGCCGCCACGTCGTGCACGGTGCGAGCGCAGCGCTCGCGGCGGCTTCGCTGGCATCAACGGCGAAAGGAGACACATCCATGGCCGAGCATGGCTTGATCGATCCCGTCAGCCGTTATCCCAAGCCTCCGTTCAACAAGCAGTCGCAGCCCTGGCCGGGTCTTGCCGGCAAGATGGACCCGCGCCCGGATCATGGCGAGACCAGCTACAAGGGCTCCGGCCGACTCGCTGGCCGCAAGGCCCTGATCACCGGCGGCGATTCCGGTATGGGCCGCGCCGCCGCGATCGCCTATGCGCGCGAGGGCGCCGACGTCGCCATCAACTATCTGCCGGCGGAAGAAGCCGACGCCGCGGAAGTGATCGCACTGATCAAGAAGGAGGGGCGAACCGGTCTTGCGATTCCCGGCGACCTCACGGACGAAGCCTTTTGCAGGCAGTTGATCGAACGCGCGGTGCAAGGCCTCGGTGGCCTCGACATCCTCGTCAACAATGCGGCTCGGCAGCAGGCCCGCGCCTCCATTCTCGACGTGTCGTCGGAGGATTTCGACGCCACGATGAAGACCAACATCTACGCGCCATTCTGGACCATCAAGGCGGCCTTGCCGCATTTGAAGCCGGGCTCCTGCATCATCGGCACGACCTCCGAACAGGCGTACGATCCCTCGGCGGATCTCTACGACTACGCGCAGACCAAGGCTGCGACGATGAGCTACGTGAAGTCGCTGGCCAAGCAGCTCGCCTCCAAGGGCATCCGCGTCAACGGCGTTGCGCCGGGGCCGATCTGGACCCCGCTCCAGGTCTCCGGCGGTGCCACGATGGAGAAGCTGGAGCAATTCGGCGGCATGACGCCGCTCGGCCGTCCCGGCCAACCGGTCGAGCTCGCTTCGATCTACGTGCAGCTTGCCGCGTCCGACGCAAGCTATGCGACCGGCCAAGTGTACGGCGCGGCAGGCGGGTCGGGCCAGCCGTAGCATCGCCAGGACACCTGTTGCGCTCGCTGCCGAGGTCCTGTTCGTCTTCGCTTTACGGGATTCGGTGGCATGCCGCATTCATCGTGTTTCTGCCATGCTGATTGCCATAGCCCGGGCGCTCTCGCGAGCGTAAGCACCGTTGGTGATCTATCCGTCTGGTCGCGTTGATGCTGATGGATCTTCAGGTCGACGATCCCGGGACAGCTCAACCTGCCCCAAAGCAGCCCTCCTCAGCGAACGACCCCGACACATTGGTGCCGGGGTCGTCCTTGGAGACTGCTTCCGGCGCACCGGGGGCGTGACAACCGGGAAGCAATCCATCGACTCGTCCCGCGGGAATTGGTTCCCTGCGAGACCTAGCCTGTGGCGTCGCTCGAGCCGTCCGGCATCGCGCCCGAGCCCGGCGTCTTGCTGTTGTCGTTCAGCTTGGGATCGCGCGTCGCTTCGCGCGAGGGCGAACCTTTCGGACTGCTCTTGTGAACGGATTGTGCACGTTCCTTGTCGCGCGGCTGGTCTTCGGCGCGCTCGTCCTTGACGATGCCTTGATCAGAATGGGCCATGATGAGTTCTTTCTCTCCTGCTGCTCAAGCCCTTACGCGCCGCGCGGTGGAATGTTCCCCGCCAGCACTAGCTGTGCGCGGCATGGACGACGGCAGACGCGCTTTCGAGATGAACCTGTCGCACCGTCGTCACGGCCGCAATCGCGACCGAGACGCCGAAAGCGAGAACGAGAGAGAGAAGAGCCAGACGCGGAGCCATCTTCAACCTCCTGATGAGTGTGGAATCGATGTGATCGACCGCCTTCGGATGGTGCCATACCTGTTGCTGACCTTCCGTGAGCGCTCTCACATGCGGGCCGCCAGGCGAAGGCTCACGCCCGCCGCCTTGGAGCAGTATGCACAGCGAGCGGCGGGATCTCGCCATCCAGCCAATCCTGCTCGTTGGCGAGGGCCGTCCAGGCGTCGGCCATGCGCGAATAGCGCTTGTGCGCGGGCTGTCCATCGGCCCGCTCGGCAAGCTGAAGGCAGTTATCGGCGTTGTCTCTGAAGATGTCAGACTGTTTCATCCAGAGGACGTGGGGACGGAACTGTCCCCCTGCAACCCGGTTACCGGATCGTAATCATCGGGGAACTTCCGCACGCGGTTCGTCATTGATATGCATGCGCGTTCTGGCGGCGATCATCCTGGCATTCATCGGCAGCTCAGCGCTTGCCGACAGCATCGCCGGTCAAGCGCCCGGCGAACGGACCCCGACCGCGACAGAGGTCATCGGCGCGGTCTACGACTTCAGCCGGTTTCAGCAGGGCCTTCTCGAGAACACCGACCTTAAGGGCAATGCGGAGGTCAAGAACCTCGCCGCCCTCCGCGCCGAGGAAGCGGCTAAGCGCGACAAACGTTTGAAGGAGGTGCAGGACGCGATCGGCGCGGAGCCGCGCCCCAGCAAGGCGCCATCGTCGGCGCCAAGCCTGGTCGAGCCCGACATGTCGGATGGTCCGGCTTACGTCAGAAGCTTCTATGCCGCGCAGATTCCCGAATACGAAGCGATCATCGAGCTGCTCGATCGCTATCTGAGGTCGCCCGACAACGCGGCACTCGCAGCATTCGCGCGCGAGCAGTTGCCGATCCTGCGCGCGCAGGTCGGGGACGCGGCGCGCACCATGGCGGATAAGTAGCTTCTGGTTGTCGGTCGGCCCTCAAAGCTGTCGCTCGGATTGGCCGCTCCGGTGGTCGGTGTTTCCGCGCGGGTGGCGGGCTCGCGGCGGGTCACCGGCCACGGACCTTCTCCCGCTGGATGCAAAAGCGGGCTTACCCGCGTCATTTTGTTCACGTCGGCATGGAACCAATCCGGGGGATCGCGGTTACTTCAGCCGGGCTGAGCAAGGCAGGTTCCATCATCTCGCGCCGTTACCTTGGCGCTTGATTTCGAATTTGGCTGACGCTCTATTTCGGTCAACCAACGCGTCATGCCTCGGATTCGGCCGACGCCTGCGGGGGAATCAGTATGAGCGACCTCGATCCCGGAACTGCATCACGCTCCGGTCGTCGCGCCTCAAAGCCACAAACCAACGGTACGTCGGAGCCGGATTCCCGGGCAGAACTGCTGCTTGCCTTGCAGGCCATGCGCAGCGGTGACTTTTCGGTGCGAATGAGCGGCGAATATCTCGGTATCGACGGCAAGATTGCCGATACCCTCAATGAAATCATCGCCGCCAACCAGCGCATGGCGCAGCAGCTCGAGCTGGTCGGCCAGGTGGTGGGGCGCGAAGGCAAGACCCGCCAGCGCGTGAAGTTCGGCCTCGCCTCGGGCTCCTGGGCCGACATGGAAGGTTCGGTCAACACGCTGATCGACGATTTGCTGTGGCCGACCCGTGAGGTGACGCGCGCGGTCGCCGCCGTCGCGCAAGGCGACCTGCTCCAGACCGTCAAGCTCGACGTCGATGGCCGGCCGCTCGGCGGCGAGTTCCTGCAGTCGGCGACCATCGTCAACACCATGATCAAGCAGCTCGGCGTGTTCACCTCCGAGGTGACGCGCGTGGCGCGCGAGGTCGGCACCGAAGGCAAGCTCGGCGGCCAGGCTCAGGTGCCCGAAGTGACTGGGGTCTGGAAGGACCTCACCGAGAGCGTCAACTCGATGGCGAACAACCTGACCAACCAGGTTCGCAACATCGCCGAGGTGACGATCGCGGTGGCGAACGGCGACTTGTCCAAGAAGATCACGGTCGACGTTCGCGGCGAGATCCTGCAGCTCAAGGAAGCCATCAACACGATGGTGGACCAGCTGCGCTCGTTCGCTTCCGAAGTGACGCGCGTGGCGCGCGAGGTCGGCACCGACGGCAAGCTCGGCGGCCAGGCGATCGTGCCCGGCGTCGCCGGCACCTGGAAGGACCTCACCGACTCCGTCAACGCGATGTGCGGCAACCTGACCGCACAGGTCCGCAACATCGCCAACGTCACCACTGCAGTGGCGCGCGGCGACCTCTCGCGCAAGATCACCGTGGACGTGCGCGGCGAGATCCTGGAGCTGAAGGACACCATCAACACGATGGTGGACCAGCTCAACTCGTTCGCCTCGGAAGTGACGCGCGTCGCGCGTGAGGTCGGCACGGAAGGCAAGCTCGGCGGCCAGGCGCAGGTGCCGGGCGTCGCCGGTACCTGGAAGGACCTCACCGACAACGTCAACTTCATGGCGTCCAACCTGACCGCCCAGGTCCGCAACATCGCCGACGTCGCCACCGCGATCGCGAGCGGCGATTTGTCGAAGAAGATCACAGTGAACGTCTCCGGCGAGATCCTTCAGCTGAAGGAGACGCTCAACACCATGGTCGACCAGCTCAACGCCTTCGCCGGCGAAGTGACGCGCGTGGCGCGCGAGGTCGGCACCGAGGGCCGGCTCGGCGGCCAGGCCAACGTGCTCGGCGTCGCCGGCACATGGAAGGACCTCA
>NZ_JAEMSD010000762.1:0-1581 GCF_016462955.1 Bradyrhizobium sp.
CAATGTCGCTCAGTGCCCGCAGCGAGATCGTGTCCGAGCGCAGCGCCAGCGTCATCACCGGCGCGTCCGCTGGATTGACCTTGGCGTAGGTCGGCGGATAGGGCAGCGTCTTGGGAAGCACGCCTGCGGCTGCATTGATGGCGGCCTGCACGTCCTGGGTCGCGCCGTCGATGTCGCGGTTGAGGTCGAACTGAAGCGAGATCTGGCTGAGGCCGAACGAACTCGTCGAGTTCATCGACGTCAGCGACGGGATCTGGCCGAGCTGGCGCTCCAGCGGCGCGGTGATCAGCGAGGCGATCACGTCGGGGCTGGCGCCGGGCAGCCGCGTCGACACCTGCACGGTCGGGAAATCGACCTGCGGCAACGCCGAGACCGGCAGCGCGAAATAGCCCAGCAGCCCGCCGATCATCAGCGCGATGCCAAGCAGCGAGGTCGCGATGGGCCGGCGGATAAAGGGTTCGGAGACGCCCATGGGTTACGCCTGCCGCTTCATGCGGCTGTTGTCGGGATCATGGCTGCTTGGCTCCGCTTCCGGATGCCCCCGGCCCCGGTGCCGGCCCGGTCTGTCCCTTCTGGTCGCCCTCGCTGCTCTTGCGCTTGGCGCGAAACTCGCCGTCCTTGGCTTGGCCGTCCTTCTGGCCGTCGTTCTGGCCTTCCCTCGCCCCATCCTTCTTCTGGGCGTCCGGCCCGCGCGAGCGCTTGCGCGGAGCAATATCCGCCGACGGGGTCTGGTCGTCGCGGCCAATGATGACCTTGGAGCCGTCGGACAGATTGGCAAATCCCGTCGTGACGACCTTGTCGCTTGCCGACAGGCCACTGGCGATCACCGCCTCGTGCTCATTTTGCTGAGTCACCGTCACGGGCTTCGCCGAGACGATGTTGTCCTCGCCGATGACATAGCTGAAGGTCCCGACCGGGCCGCGCTGCACGGCCGAGGTCGGCACCACCAGCGCCTGCCTCAATGTCTCGACCTTGAGGCGGACATTGACGAACTGGCCCGGCCAGAGCTGGTAATTGGCGTTGGGAAATTCGGCCTTGAGCTTGAGCGTGCCGGTGGTCTGGTCGACCTGGTTGTCGATGCCGGTGAGCTTGCCGGTGTCGATCACCGTGATGCCGTCATTGCCGAACACGTCGACCGCGAGCGGGCCTTTTGCAGCGGCGGCATTGACCCGCATGATCTGCTGCTGCGGCAGGCTGAACCACACCGCGATCGGCTGCAATTGCGTGATCACCACGAGGCCCGTTGTGTCGGAGGCATGAATGATGTTGCCCTGGTCGACCTGGCGCAGGCCGGCGCGACCCGAGATCGGCGCTACGATCTTGGTGTAGCTCAGCGTCGCCGCCGCGTTGTCGATCGCGGCCTGGTCGGCTTTGACCAGCGCCTCGGTCTGCGCCACGAGCGCGCGCTGGGTGTCGGCCTGCTGCTTCGAACCGGCGTTGGACGCGGCGAGCTGCTCGTAACGCGCGAGGTCGATGCGTTGGTTGGCGAGCTGGGCCTGATCCTGCGCCTTCTTGGCGACCGCCTGGTCGTACTGCGCCTGATAGATCGCCGGATCGATTTCGCCGAGCACGTCGCCCTTC
>NZ_JAEMSD010000762.1:1591-2335 GCF_016462955.1 Bradyrhizobium sp.
GCTTGCCGTCGACCTGCGAGCGCACCGTTACGGTGTTGAGCGCGCGGATCGCGCCGACGCCGTCGAGATAGACCGGCACGTCCTGGATGCGCGGGGTCGCCGCCAGCACCGGCACCGGCAGATCGGGACGCTGATTGCGATTGTTCGCCTGCTGCTGCTGCATCGCAAACCAGGCAACGTAACCGAGGCCCCCGAGGATCGCGAGCGTGATCAGGGTCATGACGAAGCTGCGGCCGCGCGATCTCTTCGCAGTCCCCTCACCCGCGCCTTGCTTCGCGTCCGGCTTAAAGAGCATTGACCGGTTTCTCCATTCGCGGCTCCCAGCCGCCGCCGAGCGCCTGGTACAGGCTGACGATGGCAAGTAGCCGTGCGAGCTGGGCCTGCAACAGCGCGTCTTCCGCCTGGAACAGCGTCAGCTGGGTGTTGAGCACCGTGACGATGTCGGCGGTGCCGGCGCGCAATTGCTGCTCGGACAGATCGAACGCGCGGCGCGAGGCGGCGACGACGTCACGCTGCAATTGCAGCCGGATCGTGGTCTGCTTGATCGAGAACAGCGCGTTGTCGACGTCGGCAAAGGCCTGGATGATTGTCTTGCGATAGGTTTGGAGCAGTTCGTCCTGCCGCGCCTTGGCGAATTCGAAATTGCCGAGGATCCGGCCGCCGTCGAAGATTGGCTGCGTCGCGCTGCCGACGAGCTGGAAAAAGGCCGCATGCGGCTGGAACAGCGAGACCAGCGCCGAGCTC
>NZ_JAEMSD010000301.1 GCF_016462955.1 Bradyrhizobium sp.
GATTGCTATGGCGCGCAGTGCGCGCCTGAGCAATCCGGGTGAGGGGCCGCAGCGTACGGAGGGACTGTAACCCCTCACCCGGATCACATCTTCGATGTGATCCGACCTCTCCCTTCGGGAGAGGTGAGCCAACACCGCCGCTGGCGCTCGCTAACGGCCCGGACGGAGTTCCAGGCTCTCGAGGCCGGCGGCAATGTTGAGGCCGACCTGGCCCTGCACGCTCAGCGGCTGCAGCGCGATCGAATTGTTGGAGCCGCCGACCAGCACGTTGCCGCCCAAGCCGACACCGACCGAGGCGCTGCCCTGCGCGCCCACGTAATTGCCGGAGAGGTCGCCGGGGCCGAGCCGATCGACCGGTGCGAACACGCCCCAGGCCAGCGCCGTCTCCTGGGTGATGCCGATGTCGAGGCCCACTTTCCGGATCGTCGCGACATAGCGGTCGTCGGGCGAGCCATCGGCGCGCAGCACACAGCCGAGATGGGTCACCGATCCCACGATGAAGCCGACGCTGGCGCCGCCGCGGCATTCCAGTATGCCGACCCGCGCCATCCGCTGCTGCTGCGCGCTGGTATTTGCGACGGAGACAACGAGGCCGGCAGCGATGAGGCCGGCGAAGAGGAACGAACGGCGCATGAATTATCTCCCGCTATGATGTGATGCGAGCAGAGAGAGCGCCCCACCCGTGTTGCGCGACGGTCTATGCCACAAGAGCCGCGGCCGTGCCAGATCCTCCGTCATGGCGAGCGCAGCGAAGCAATCCAGAACTATCTCCGCAGAGGCAGTCTGGATTGCTTCGTCGCAACAGCTCTTCGCAATGACGGGGATAGAGCAGTGCGCTCTTGTCCCCGGCAAATCTTCACTTGCCGGAACAAAAAAGCCCGCCGAAGCGGGCCTTTTCGATTCTTGCGCGACCGTCTTACCGCAGGTTGCCGCAGAAACGCTGGATGCGCTTGCAGGCATCTTCGAGGTCCGAGGTTTTGGTCGCGTAGGAGATGCGGAAGGCCGGGCCGAGGCCGAAGGCCGACCCCTGCACCACGGCGACGCCTTCGGTCTCCAGCAGCTCGGTCACGAACGTCTCGTCGTTCTCGATCACCTTGCCCGACGGCGCTTTCTTGCCGATGGTGCCGGCGCAGGACGGATAGACGTAGAACGCGCCCTCGGGGCGCGGGCATTCGATGCCGCTCGCCTGGTTGAGCATGGAGACCACGAGGTCGCGGCGCTCCTTGAACACCTTGTTGTTGGCGGGAATGAACTCCTGCGGACCGTTCAGCGCTTCCACGGACGCCCATTGCGCGATGGAGCACGGGTTCGAGGTCGATTGCGACTGGATCGTCGACATCGCCTTGATCAGCTGTGCGGGACCGCCGGCATAGCCGATGCGCCAGCCGGTCATGCAATAGGCCTTTGACACACCGTTCACGGTGAGCGTGCGGTCGTAGAGGCCGGGCTCGACCTGCGCCACGGTGGTGAACTGGAAGTCGTCATAGACCAGGTGCTCGTACATGTCGTCGGTCATCACCCAGACATGGGGATGCTTCATCAGCACGTCGGTGAGCGCCTTCAGCTCGGCCCTGGTGTAGGCGGCTCCCGTCGGGTTCGACGGCGAGCACAGGATGACCCATTTGGTCTTCGGCGTGATCGCGCGCTCGAGCGCCTCGGCCTGAAGCTTGAAACCGGTCGCAGCGGTGCAGACCACCGGCACCGGCTCGCCGCCGGCGAGCGCCACCATCTCGGGGTAGCTGACCCAATAGGGCGCGGGAATGATCACCTCGTCGCCCGGATTGATGGTGGCCATCAGCGCGTTGTAGAGCACCTGCTTGCCGCCGGTGCCGACGATGATCTGGTTCGGCTTGTAGACCACGCCGTTCTCGCGCTGAAACTTGGCGATGATCGCGTCCTTCAGCTCGGGGATGCCATCGACCGCGGTGTACTTGGTCTTGCCGGCTTCGATGGCGTGGATCGCGGCAAGCTTGATGTTGGCGGGCGTGTCGAAGTCGGGCTCGCCGGCACCGAGGCCGATGACGTTGCGGCCCGCCGCTTTCAGCGCGCGTGCTTTGTCCGTGACCGCGATGGTCGCGGACGGCTTCACACGGTCGAGCGCAGCGGCAAGGAAGGACATCGTCATCTCCTGACAAGCGTCGTGAAGCCTTTCGCCTCGCGACCTGGATTGTGGGAATGAGCCACCCTAAAACGTGCGCCGCTGCGCCGCAAGAAACTTCGGCCTGATCCGCAAAAGTTTACGGATCTGAGCAGGTTCAAGCCGCGATTTCCCGCAATTTTCCGCAACTTTGCCGGCCAAACCCCTCATATCCGGCAAGGCCTGTCCTCGGAGCAATTTTGCGTGTTTTGAGTGAGGTTCTTCCCCCGTCATGGCCGGGCTTGGCCCGGCCATCCACGTCTGGCCACGCAGCACGAAGAACGTGGATGCCCCGGACAAGCCCGGGCATGACGACGCGGCTCCGCATTGACGTACACGTGATCTGATTTGCATCGTCGCGCGAAAATGATTTTCCGCGTCATTGCAGTGCGGTAGCGTTTCGAGTTTTTCTATCGACTGGCTCTTGCGGCGGATTCGCATCGGCATCATTGTTTATCCGCCTCGGGACAGCGAGCGCCGCGTCATCCCGTCCTCGGATTCGAACCGCAGAATGTACAAGCTCTATTCGATGCAACGTTCGGGCAACAGCTACAAGGTCCGCCTTGCGCTGGCGCTGCTCAACTTGCCCTACGAAGCCGTCGAGGTCGACATTCTGCGCGGCGAGAGCCGCACGCCGGACTTCCTCGCCAAGAACCCGTCGGGGCAGGTGCCGTTGCTCGAGGTCGGCGAGAATCGCTATCTTGCCGAGTCCAATGCCATCCTCTGGTACGTCGCCGTCGGCACGCCGCTCGCGCCCGAGAACCGCATCGACCGCGCCGAGGCGCTGCAATGGATGTTCTTCGAGCAGCACGCGCTCGAGCCGAATATCGGCGCCGCCTATTTCTGGCTGTCGCTGGTCAAGGGCGGCCGCGATCTCCAGACCCATTCCCTGGAGGACTGGATGGAGCGCGGTTATGGCGCGCTTCAGGTGATGGAAAACCATCTCAAGACCAACGCCTATTTCGCCGCGCGCCAACTCACGGTCGCCGACATCGCGCTATACGGCTACACCCATCTCGCCGACCGCTGCGACTTCGACCTCTCCACCTTCCCGGCGATCCGGGACTGGCTGCAGCGCGTCGAAGCGTCGCCCGGCTTCGTGGCGATGGACTGGCGCGCGGCCGACGTCGACGACCACGCCAGCATCGCGGCGGGCGCCTGACGGCTATCCGCTCAGGCGAATAGCGGGCATAAGGGCTGTCTTTGCCGCAATCCCGCCATTTTCGGCACGGCAACCGCCGCAATATTGCCGGTTGAAACTGGGACTTTCCGGAAAGTCGCGGGTGATTCGCTCGCGTGTTGAAGGATTTAGACCATGATTCGGGCGTCCGGCACGGCAGGCTTTCAAAGCCCACCCGCTACCGTCGCGTCTTCCCGGCTTACCCAGGCGGTTGCGGCCTCGCTTGCCGTCGCCGCGCTCTCGCTGTGCCTGATCGTCACCCTGACTGTGCTGTCGACCAAGGCGACCATGGCGATGGGATTGCCGGTCTGATTCCCGTTTCATCCTGGACCAGCCTTCAGGGCGCCGTGCGGCCCGCGCCGACCGGCATCGCGACGGGACGTCGATGAAATCACCTGTGGTCATCGTTGCAATCACCCTGACTGCGGCCATCCTGGTCGCGGCGTCGCTGTTGATCATCGTCGGCACGCGCAAGGGCGCAGGCACGTCGACGCTGAATGCGCCGGCGCTGCAACAGCGCGTCAAGCACGCGCACTTGGTCTAAAATCATCCGAAAGCCTTAGGCTTGCGCGCAGGCCCAGCTTAAGCACACCGCACGAAATTGCATCGCGGTCGCGCAACAATCAGTCAGTGTTGCGGCCTTACCTCGTTCGGGAGGAGCGAGACTGGTCCATGCGGTTCGGATGGCGTGCGATCTCCGGTCCGGCGCTGACGGCAGCGGCCCTGCTGCTGCTGATGTTGCTCGATCGCGTGATCCCCGCCCCCTCACCTGCGCCGCTGTTCGTTGGCATCGTTGCGCTCGCCGGTGCGCTGTCGGGCCTCGTCCCCGCCATGATCACCGCAGCAGCCGCGGTGCTCTGCGCGGCGCTGCTGTTTCTGCACCGGCACGGCGTGTCCTACGTCGCCGCGGATCTGATCCGGCTCGGCCTCCTGGCCATGATCGCCGGCGTCACCGCTGGCGTGACCGGCCTGATGCGCCAGCGGCTGCTCGGCACGTTCGCGGCGGAGCGCCGCAGCCACGCCATCGCCGCGCGGCTTTCGGCCGCGCTGGACCGGGTTGATATCGGCATTGTGCTGCTCGATGCCGAGACCCGGGCCGAATTCATCAACCGCGCGTTCCGCGATTACTTCGCGGTGCCGGACGAGATCGCCGACGGCAAGCCGCCCTTCATCGCGCTGATGTATCACGGCCGCGACACCGGCGCGTTCGAATTGCCGGAGGACGAGCTCGGCACCTTCATCGCGCAGCGCATGGAGATGGTGCGGGTCGGCGATGCCACGCCGATCAACATCAAAATGCGCAACGGCGAGGTGCTGCGCTTTGTCTGCACCGCGTTGCCCGATGGCGGGCGGATGCTGAGCTACACCCCGGTGACCGACCTCGTGCGCCACACCGACGCGCCGGCGCAGGCCGACTATTACCGCTCGCTGCGCGATCCCGCCGGCCGCAAGCTGATCGGGCATCTGCGCGTCGCGGAGTGACGCGACTCCGCGATTGATCGGCAATGCCGTCATCACGTATGAAGAATCTCGCTTCGTCGCGCAGCTCCGAAACTTGCGGAAATCCACATGTCCCTCACCATTCGCCCGGTCGTCCGGCAGGACTACGATCAATGGCTGCCGCTGTGGGACGGCTATAACGCCTTCTACGGCCGCTCGGGCCCGACGGCGCTCGCGCCCGAGATCACGCGCATGACGTGGCAGCGCTTCTTCGACGCCTATGAGCCGATGCACGCGCTGGTCGCCGAGAGCGACGGCCGCCTGCTCGGGCTGACGCACTATCTGTTTCATCGCAGCACCACCGCGATCGAACCGTCCTGCTATTTGCAGGACCTGTTCACGTCCGAGGCCGCGCGCGGCAGAGGCGTCGGCTCGGCGCTGATCCATGGCGTCTACGAGCGGGCAAAGCTCGCGGGTTCGCCGCGGGTCTACTGGCAAACGCACGAGACCAACCTCACCGCGCAGCGCCTCTACGACAAAGTCGCGGAGCGCTCCGGATTCATCGTCTATCGCAAGGTGTTCTGAGCCTGCCGGCGTCGCCTGTGGATAACTTCGCCTGTCACTGGCGCGTAACATAGCCGGCCTACGCTGTCCCTGCGTCTGGTCAGGCCCCCCGTCACCGATCAAGCGCCCAAGCGGTCCCCGTCAGTCGCCGCGTCTGACAGGGGCCGCATTTTTTTGTCCGGGGTTGTCTGCATGGCAGCAGCGCAGGCATCGGCTTGCCGATGCGCCGCGCGGTGGTCACAATGCGACGCTGCTCATCTGACAGGATCTCCCATGGAAATTCGCAATCTCGGCGCCTCCGGCCTTCGCGTGTCTGCGGTCGGGCTCGGCTGCAACAATTTCGGCCAGCGCACGGATCTGGAGACTTCGCGCAAGGTGATCCATCGCGCGCTCGATCTCGGCATCACGCTGTTCGACACCGCCGACATCTATGCCGGGATGGGCGGCTCGGAAACGGTGCTCGGCACCGTGCTCGGCGACCGCCGCAAGGACATCGTGCTCGCCACCAAATATGCCAAGCCGATGGCGACCGACGGCACCAGGCAGGGCGCCTCGCGCCGCTACATCATGGATGCGGTCGAGGCCAGCCTGAGGCGGCTCAAGACCGATTACATCGACCTCTACCAGCAGCACGACTACGACCCGCTGACGCCGATGGAAGAGACCTTGCGTGCGCTCGACGACCTCATCCGGCAGGGCAAGGTGCGCTACATCGGCAACTCCAACTTCCCGGCCTGGCGGATCGCGGAAGCCGAGTTCACCGCACGCGCGATGAATGCCAGCCGCTTCGTCTCCTGCCAGGACGAATACTCACTGCTGGTGCGCGACATCGAGAAGGACCTGCTGCCGGCGGCGCAAGAGTACAGGCTCGGCCTGCTGCCGTTCTTCCCGCTCGCGAGCGGCCTGCTGACGGGCAAGTACCAGCGCGGCGCGGCGGCCCCCGCCGACACGCGCTTCGCCAAGGCGCCGGCGCTGCGCGACCGTTACGTCACGCCGCGCAACGAGGACATGGTCGAGAAGCTCCAGGCCTTCGCCAAGGCGCACGGCCGCTCGATGCTGGAGCTCGCCTTCTCCTGGCTCGCCGCGCGCCCGCAGGTGTCGAGCGTGATCGCAGGCGCCACGCGCGTCGAGCAGATCGAGGAGAACGTGAAGGCGATCGCCTGGAAGCTTAGCGCGGATGAGATGGCGGAGATCGACAAGATCACCCTGGGCTGAGCGCTGCGCGCGCTAGTTCGCGCCGCGCCCGACCGTCTGCACCACCTCGAAGCCCTCGAACTGGGGATGGCCGAGATAAAGCGGCTTGTTGTCTCCCGCCTTGTGATGCGCCGCGCGAAACGCCTCCGACTTGGTCCAGGCCTCGAACGCGGCGTGGTTCGCCCACACGGTGTGGGAGGCGTAGAGCGTGTGGTCCTCGAGCTCGGGGCCCTTCAGCAGATGGAATTCGACGAAGCCCGGAACCTTGTCGAGATGGCTGTCGCGCGAAAGCCAGACCTGCTCGAAAGCAGCCTCGGAGCCCTTGGCGACGCGGAAACGGTTCATGGCGATGTACATGGTGGTCTCTCCTGATGCTCGGCCCATCATGTCGTCATTCCGGGATGCGCCGCAAGGCGCAGGTCTGACGTCCTAGGCCACCAGCCCCTTCATCGGCCGTGCTGCCGCGCTATCCGGAAATACCGTCTCCGCTAGCACGCGCTCGGACAGGCCGAACTGGTCCTGCAGCACGCCCTTGATGACGGAGCGCAGATCCGTGGTCGGCTTGAGGTCGCGGCCCTCGTACAAGCTCGCAAGCTTGAGGCCCGGCCAGTTGGCGATGACGCGCCCGCCCTTCACCGCGCCGCCGGCGAGCAGCGCGACGGTGCCGGTGCCGTGGTCGGTGCCGTCGGTGCCGTTGATGCGCGCGGTGCGGCCGAACTCGGTGACGACGACGACGACGCTGTCGCGCCAGCGCGCGGCGAGCCCGCTCTCGAATTCTGCCAGCGCGCCGTCGAGCCCGCCGAGCAGGAAGGCGAGACGCCCCACCGGACCGCCTTCATTGGCATGCGTGTCCCAGCCGTCGAAGGCGAGCGCGGCGATGCGCGGGCCATCATCGGCCGCCATCAGTTTCGCAGCGCCGCGCGCCACCTGTCGCATCTGTGCGGCGGCGTTGCCGCGTGTCGCCTTCATGTCGTCGCCGCTCGCGGCCTTGTCGAGCTGGAGGCCTTGCGACAACGCGGAGGCCAAAGCGGGATCGCGGTGACGATAGAGCTCGACGAGGCGCATCGCGGTGTCCTCGTCGGCCTGCGGTAGCGCAGCCGGCGCCCAGCCGACGGTGGGCGCATTGCCGCGCAGCACCAGCGGCGTGGTGGGGCCGACTGCAAGGCCGCTCGTCACCCGCTCGCCGCGCGGCAGCGCTTCGAGCGCACGGTTGAGCCAGCCGGACTGCACGCGGCCCGGGCCGGCATAGCCGCTTTCGAGCACATCCTGGCCGTCGAAATGCGAACGGTCGCGATAGGGCGTGGCCGCCGCGTGGACGACTGCAGCCTGCCTGTCGCGGTACATGCGCGCAAATTTCGGCATGGCCGGATGCAGCGCGAAGAAACCATCGAGCATGACCGCGGGATGCGCACCGTCCGCAGTGAGCGCTATTGAGCCGTGCAGGCCGGCATAATCGGGATCTCCAATCGGCGCGACGGTCGCAAGGCCGTCCAGCGCCCCGCGCAGGATCACCACGATCAATCGCGGATCGCGCCCGTCGGCCGCGCGGGCGAATTTCGGCAGGTAAGCCCAGGCGGCAAAAGAGACGCCACCGAGCAGCAGGTGACGGCGCGAGGTGAGGAGTCGGTTCTCGACGCAGTCGATCATCATCATCTCCTCTGCATTTCCGGCGACATCAGCAGCAGCGCCAACGCCTGCTGCCGCGACTCCGCGCGCGCGACGGTCCGCCGCGTCTCGGTCGAGGCCGCATCGGCAGCTGCGAACTCCAGCAGGTCGAGCGGATCGATGTTGTTGCCGAGGCGCGCGCCGATCTGCGCGGCGATGTCGAGCCTGAGCTTCATGCCCTCGGGTGCGGCCCAGGCGGCATTGCTGTCGGGAAAGCCGTTGGGGCCCGGCGGCGCCCATAACGGTTGCCCGAGCAGGTTGAGGCCGTTGAGATAGCGGCTCGGATCCTCCGGCACGCGCGCAAGCAGCCTGCCGCTGGCGACCAGGAACTCGTAAGGGCTGCGCATCTTGGTCAGCGGCAGGC
>NZ_JAEMSD010000302.1:0-3127 GCF_016462955.1 Bradyrhizobium sp.
CTTGTGGCTAGCGCGCAAACACCAGCGTCAGATTGTTCGCGGGCATCTCGATCGCATCGAGCAGGCTGAGGCCGATTGCCTGTGCCAGCTTCTCGACGTCGCCGATGTCACGCACGCCCCATTCCGGATTGCCTTCGCGCAAGGAGGTGTCGAACACCGCATTGCTGAGCGCGGTGTGCTTGCCGTCGCGCTTGAAGGGGCCGTAGAGGAACAGCTTGCCGTCGTTGCGCAGATATCGGCCGGCGCCGGCAAACAGGCCTTCGGCCACCGCCCAGGGTGCGATGTGAATGACGTTGGCGCAGAACACCGCGGCAAGGCTCGTCGGCCCCTGCCCGCTCTTCATCTCCGGGCACCAGTCGGGATCGGTGAGGTCGATCCGCAGAGGCGGGCGGATGTTCGGCAGGCCCGCATGCACGCGCCAGGCTTCGATGCTCTTGAGATGGCGCTGGTTGAGATCGCTCGGCCACCAGATCAGGCCGGGCGTGTGGCGGGCAAAATGAACGACGTGCTGGCCGGTGCCGCTGCCGAGTTCCACGACATTACCGGTCGCACCGGCGAGATGTTTCTCGAGCGCGGCCCAGATCGGCTCGTAATTGCGATGGAAGGCCGGCGCATCGAGCCGGCCGTCCGACTCGACCCGGCCGCCATCCCTGCCAAATTCGACGACATATTCAGCCAAGTGACGTCCCCAAAAAATGCGAACCAGTAAAAGAGGCCGAGAGGGCCAAACGCCCGAGAATAATTTGCTAGCCCAAGCCCATCCGATGAACGAACTATCCCATCGGTTGCAATGAGGACGATATTAACTCCATTTTGCCGCGTGCATAGTCTTGATTGTCAGGCTCTCGCCTTTGTGCTTTTGAACCATTCCGCAAACGACATCATCGACATACCGCTTTCGGGACGATGCCTTGACCGCCTTTCCTTGCAAGCCCGCTTCGCTTGCTGCGCTGGCCCTGCTCGCCGGCGCGGCGATCGCCCCGGCGGGGGCGCAGTCCGCAGCGACTGAGGGCCGGAAGCTCGCCTTCGATCGCGGCAAGGGCAATTGCCTGACCTGCCACGTCATCAAGGGCGGCGATCTGCCCGGAACGATCGGACCCGAACTGAAGGACATCAAGGCCAGATACCCCGACCGCGACGAGCTGTTCGCAATCATCTTCGACGAGACCAAGCGCAATCCGCAGACCATGATGCCGCCATTCGGCAGAAACCGGATTTTGACCGAACAGGAGATCAACGCGATCGTTGATTTCCTGCAGACCCTGTAACGGCCCGCGGCCGAGGAGATTCGAGATGACCACGTTCAGCGGCCCTCATGCGACGCGGCGCCTGATCCTTCAGGGCGCAGCTTCGGTCGCGTTGCTCGGCCTCGGCAATCTGCCGTTCGGGCCGGCGCGCGCCGCGGCGAACGACAAATATCCGGAAGATGCCTTCAAGCAGAAGAACGAGGCCGACGCGATCAAGGCGCTTTACGGCAAGACCGCCGAGCCGTCGGACAAGGTCAAGCTCGATGCGCCGGAGATCGCCGAGAACGGCGGCGTCGTGCCGATCTCAGTGACGACGACGCTGGACAAGGTCAGCTCGATCTCGTTCTTCGTGGCGGAGAACCCGAACGCGCTGGCGGCAAGCTACAGGATTCCCGACGGCACGATCCCCGCCGTCGCCAACCGGCTGAAGATGGCCAAGACCACCAGATTGACCGCGATCGTGGAAGCCGACGGCAAGCTCTACAGCGCGACCAAAGAGGTCAAGGTCACCGTCGGCGGTTGCGGCGGCTAAGCGAGGCAATTCGACATGGCATCCAGCATTCGCGTGCGCGCAACGTCCAACGGCGACATCACCGAGGTGCAGGCGCTGATCCAGCACCCCATGGATACCGGCCTGGTCAAGAATCCCAATGGCGAGCTGATCCCGGCCCACTTCATCCAGGAGCTGAAGTTCGAATGTAACGGCAGGGACGTCTTCGTCGCCGATTGGGGCACTGCGGTCTCGAAGGACCCCTACGTCAAGTTCAGCTTCAGGGGCGCCAAGAAGGGCGACGAGCTCAAGATCTCCTGGACCGACAACAAGGGCGGCTCGGACACGACCACCGCGAAGATCGCGTGATGAAACGACACGCCGCGATTCTGCTCGGCTCGGCTTTGGCCGCACTGGCTTGCCCAGCAACGGATGCGGCCGCAGCCGACAAGGTCGATCCCGTCGCCGATGCCAAGGCGTTCCAGAACTTCTTCTTCCAGAAATTTCCTGATGTGAAGCACGAGGATTTCGTCAACGGCCCGTATTCCATGGACGAGGGCTTGAAGCGGCAGTGGCAGGAGAAGGAGGAATTCCCTCCTTACGAGTTCGCGCTCGAGGCCGGCAAGGACATGTTCTCGACCCCGTTCAAGAACGGCAAGACCTATGCCGACTGCTTCCCGAACGGCGGCATCGGCATCCGCCAGAACTATCCGTATTTCGACGAGAAGGAAGGCAAGGTCGTCACGCTGGAGCTCGCGCTCAACCGCTGCCGCGAGGCCAATGGCGAAGCGCCCTATTCCTACGTCAAGGACGAGATGGCCTCGCTCACCGCCTACATGGCCTATACTTCGCGCGGCAAGCCGATGGACATCAAGATTCCCGACGATCCGCGCGCGCTCGCGGCGTTCGAGAACGGCAAGCGCTATTTCTACAGCCGGCGCGGCCAGATGAATTTCTCATGCGCGAGCTGCCATGTGCAGAGCCCGGGCGAGCGCATCCGCGCCGAGACCCTGGCGCCGGCGCTCGGCATCCTCAACGCGATGCCGATCTACCGCTCCGAATGGAGCGGCATGGGCACAACCAGCCGCCGCTTCGTCACCTGCAACAGCCAGACGCGCGCGGTTCCGTTCGAGCCGCAGTCCGACGAATATCGCGATGTCGAATATTTCCTGTCCTACGTCGCCAACGGATTGCCGATCTCGGGACCGGGAGCACGGCCATGAAGCGGTCATCAGCGCTCGCCATGATGCTCGCCTTGAGCCTTGCGCCGTCCGCGCGCGCGGCCAATGAGGCGGATTACAAGGCGGCCTATGCCGCCGCCGAAGCCGCCTCCAAGGAGGCGGCCGGCATGCGCAATCAATGGACCGTGACTGTATCTGCGTTGGCGGCA
>NZ_JAEMSD010000302.1:3137-5334 GCF_016462955.1 Bradyrhizobium sp.
TCCTCCCTCCGAGCAATCGGTGGGACTCCCTCTCCCGCTTGCGGGGGAGGGTTGGGGTGGGGGTGTCTCCACAAGCGAGGGCCCCAATGAGGAGAGAGCCCTCACCCGGCGCCATAGCCGATGCAGAGCATCGGCGTCTTAAAGAACGGCGGCCAGAAGGCCGCCTATGCCGACCTCTCCCGCACGCGGGAGAGGTTAAGCAAGCGATCCGCCGCCGCGATTTCCTGAAGAGTGCAGGCCTTGCCGCCGCGACGCTCGGCCTGCCGCGGCTGGCCCGCGGCAACGAGACCACCGGCATCTACGACATCGAGCGGTTCGGCAACGCGCGGATCCTGCACATCACCGACACGCACGCGCAGCTCAATCCCGTCTATTTCCGCGAGCCCAGCGTCAATATCGGCATCGGCGAGATGGCGGGACGGCCACCGCATCTGGTCGGCCGCGCCTTTCTCGAACGGTTCGGCATCCGCCCCGACAGCGCGGATGCTTATGCCTTCACCTGCGTCGAATTCGAGAAGTCCGCAGGCCGCTTCGGCAAGCTCGGCGGCTTCGCCCATTTGAAGACCCTGGTGGATCGCTTGCGCGCCGATGTCGGCGAGCGGCGCTCGGTGCTGGTCGACGGCGGCGATCTCTGGCAGGGCACGGGGCTCGCCAACGTAATGCAGGGCCGCGACATGGTCGAGGTCGCCAATCTGCTCGGCATCGAGGCGATGACCGGGCATTGGGAATTCACCTATGGCGAGCAGGCGCTGCGCGACAATCTCGAGCGCTTCAAGGGCGAATTCCTGGCGCAGAACGTGTTCCTGACCGAGGAAGCGGCGTTCAACGACGCGCCCGCCTTCGACAAGGCCACGGGACGCGTGTTCAAGCCGTCCACGATCAAGGAGCTCGGCGGGCACCGCGTCGCGATCATCGGCCAGGCCTTCCCTTATACTCCGATCGCGCATCCCAAGAGGTTCACACCGGACTGGAGCTTCGGCATCCGCGAGGAGGAGTTGCAGAAGCATGTTGATGCCTTGCGCGCGACCGACAAGGTCGATGCCGTCATCCTGCTGTCGCACAACGGCATGGACGTGGACCTCAAGCTCGCGGGCCGGGTCGCCGGCATCGATGTTATTCTGGGCGGCCACACCCATGATGCCGTGCCGCAGCCGATCGCCGTGAAGAATGCGGGCGGCACGACGCTCGTCACCAATGCCGGCTCCAACGGGAAGTTCTTGGGAGTGCTCGATCTCGCGCTCGACAGCGGCAAGGTCGGCGATGTCAGGTATCATCTGTTGCCGGTCTATTCCGAGCTGCTGAAACCCGATCCGGCGATGGCCGAGCTGATCGGCCGGGTCCGTGCGCAGCACGTGGCCGACTGGTCGGAGAAGATCGCGACACCGGACCGGCTGCTCTATCGCCGCGGCAATTTCTCCGGCCCGATGGACGAGCTGATCTGCGCGGCGCTGCGCAGCGAGCTCGATGCCGAGATCGCGTTGTCGCCGGGCTTCCGCTGGGGCGTCACCGCGCTGTCGGGACAGGCGATGACCATGGAGGATCTGCTCGCGCAAACCGCGATCGCCTATCCCGAGACCTATGTGCAGGAGATGACGGGAGCCGAGATCAAGGACCTTCTGGAGGACGTCTGCGACAACCTCTTCAACGCCGATCCCTACTACCAGCAGGGCGGCGACATGGTTCGCGCCGGCGGGCTCAGCTACACCTGCACGCCCGACGCTGCGATCGGCGCTCGAATCGCCGAGCTGAGGCTCGGCAACGGCAAGGCGCTCAACGCGAGCCATCGCTACAAGGTTGCGGGCTGGGCCTCCGTCAACGGCCGGCAGGGCGCGCCGGTGTGGGACGTCGTCGGCAAATATCTGCGCTCGGGCCGGATGATGCCCGAACGGCTCGGCTCCGGCGTCACGCTGAAAGGCGTCGAGGGTAATCCGGGGGTTGCAGGACGCGGATGATGCCCTCGAAGCTGTTCCGCTCGATGCTGCTGGCACTGCTCGTCTGCGCGACGGCGCTGCCCGCTCCGGCGAAGCAGGTGCCGCTCCAGGACAAGCCGTTCGCGGAGCACAAGATCGTGCTGCAGCTCTCCGATGGCGATCCAAACAAGCAGGCGCTGGTGCTGAGCGTCGCCAACAATCTGCTGAAGGCCTACGGCCCCGACAAGATCGCGATCGAAGTGGTGGCGTTCGGCCCGGGCATCGAC
>NZ_JAEMSD010000302.1:5344-8496 GCF_016462955.1 Bradyrhizobium sp.
GCTGAAGCAGGCGCGGCAAGAGCGTGACCGGCGCGAGAGCCTGGTCGCGCAGGGCGTGCGCTTCGACATCTGCCTCAACACCGTCGATACGATCGCGCGGGAGACAGGCAAACGGCCGGAGTTCATCGAAGCGGCCACGCCGGTGCAGGTGGGCGTCGGGCAGATCCTGTTCCTGACAGAGAACGGCTACACGTTGGTGCGGCCGTAGGCGGCATCCCGAGTTATGATACTCCGCCGCCACACCAGGTGTCATTCCCCGCGGAGGCGGGGAATCCAGTACGCCGCGGCCCCTCCGTATTACACGAACGTCTGTGGATACTGGATCGCCCGGTCAAGCCGGGCGATGACAGTGGTGGGTGGGCGGCCGCGCCCGCAATAAGAATCTTCTAAATTTCATTGTAGACACAGTAAATTACTTCTCCTTCTGGCCCATATT
This sequence comes from Bradyrhizobium sp., assembly GCF_016462955.1. Taxonomy (GTDB): domain Bacteria; phylum Pseudomonadota; class Alphaproteobacteria; order Rhizobiales; family Xanthobacteraceae; genus Bradyrhizobium. The sequence goes on from NZ_JAEMSD010000302.1 coordinate 5,781, forward strand.
GGAGTAGAATCCTCGAAATCAGTTCCACTGCCGGGCTTTCTGCCATGATCTTCCGCCAGCTCTTCGACAGCGTTTCGGGCACCTATAGCTATCTGCTTGCGAGCCGCGCCGGTGGCGAGGCGCTGATCCTCGACCCCGTGCTGGAGAAGGTCGATCGCTACTGCCAATTGCTGCGCGAGCTCGACCTCAAGCTGGTGAAAGCCGTCGACACGCATCTGCATGCCGACCACGTCACCGGCCTCGGTGAGCTGCGCGACCGCACCCATTGCATGACCGTGATGGGCGACCAGACCAAGGCCGACGTCGTCGCCATGCGCGTCGCCGACGGCGACAAGGTGACGATCGAAGGCATGTCGCTCGACGTGATGTACACGCCGGGCCACACCGACGATTCCTATTCCTATCTGATGGGCGACCGCGTCTTCACCGGCGACACGCTGTTGATCCGCGGCACCGGCCGCACCGATTTCCAGAACGGCTCGGCGCGCGCGCAATACGATTCGATCTTCAACCGCCTCCTGAAACTGCCGGACGAGACGATGGTGTTCCCGGCCCACGACTACAAGGGCGACACGGTCTCCACCATCGGCGAGGAGAGGCGCTACAATCCGCGGCTCCAAGTGCGTTCTGTCGACGAATATATCGAGCTGATGGCGAACCTGAAGCTGCCCAATCCGAAGATGATGGATGTGGCAATCCCGGCCAACATGCATGTCGGCCTGCATCAGGAGACTTTGGAGAAGGAAGGCCGCGCGCTCAGCGCGATCGAGGCGATTCGCAGCCTCGGCCGGCCCGACATCCTGCTGGTGGACTTGCGCGAGACCAACGAGCGGATGAAGCACGGCATGCTCGAAGGCGCGCTGCACACGCCCTACCCTTCCGTCGAGGAGAGCCTCAAGCCCGGCGGCATGCTGCGCGAGGTCGTGGCGGCTACGGGGCGGCGCGTCGTGTTCTTCTGCGCCTTCGGCGAACGCTCGGCGATGGCCGTGGCGGCGGCAAAGGACGCGGGACTTCTCAACACCGCCCATATCGCCGGCGGCATCGATGCCTGGAAGAAGGCGGGCGGGCCCGTGCTGCATTGACTTGCGATGGGTCGGGATCTGCACATATGTACCGGGTAGGAGCGGATGCAGCATCACCATCCGGGAAAATCATGGCCAAGATCGGCAAGCTGAGCGAGCCGCCCAGATTCGTTGACGACAAGACCGCTGAGAAGAAGCGGACAGACAACGAGGCGCAGGTGCCACCGCCGCCCCTCGATGACGAGGACTATGAGGACGGTGATATGGCAACGCCCAAGCGCGACCGCTACGGGCCGGATGACGATCCGCTTTAAGTGGCAGCCTGCGCTACACCCTTTGCTGTCGTCCCTCGCCCTCGCTAGCTGCCATGCGCCTGCGTTCATGGACAAATAACCGCTCTCCCCGATAGTTTGCGCCTCCATTCGGGAGTGAAACGGAACTGCCATGGTCGACGTTCTCGCCGCACCGCAGCAAGGCAAGGCGGACAGCGCGCTGCGCACGCTGACGGGAATCTCGATCGCGCATTGGGTCAGCCATTTCCATCTGCTGGTGCTGCCGATGCTGTTCCCGTTCCTGAAGGAGAAGCTCGGCGTCGGCTATATCGAGCTCGGCTTCTCGCTGACCACGCTCGCGGTCGTCTCGGGCCTGACGCAGGCGCCGACCGGCTATCTCGTCGACCATTTCGGCGCGCGCAAAATCCTCCTGATGGGGCTGACGCTCGGCGGCTGCGCGCTTATCCTGCTCGGCCTGCATCTCAGCTACGCCTCGCTGATCGCCTGCGCGGTGCTGCTGGGCCTTGCCAACAGCGTCTATCATCCCGCCGATTATGCGATCCTGGCCGAGCACATGGACGAGGCGCGGATGGGCCGCGCCTTCTCGGTGCACACCTTTGCCGGCTATCTCGGCGGCGCGGTGACGCCGGCGATCATCGCCGCGCTGGTCACCCTGTCCGGCGGTGTCGGCGCGCTGATCGCATCGGGCGCGGTTGCGATCCTGGTGGCGTTGCTGCTGATCGTGATGGGCATTCCCGAGGCCGGCGCGCACAAGACGAAGCCCGGTGGCGAGCACGCGCCGAAGCAGGCGGTGATCACGCCGGCCCTGATCACGCTGACTGCGCTGTTCATGCTGCTCAGCCTGTCGGTCGCCGGGATCAACAATTTCGGCATCGTGGCGCTGATGAGCGGATACGGCATTTCCTATTCGATCGCCAATGTCGCACTGACCGCGTTCCTCGGCGCCAGCGCCGCGGGCGTGCTCGCCGGCGGCTTCCTCGCCGACCACACCGAGCGTCACGGCTATGTCGCGGCCGCCTGCTTCGCAGTCAACGCAGCAATCGTGCTGCTGATCGCGCTGGTGACGCTGCCGGGCTGGGCGTTGACCGCCACCATGGCGACCGCCGGCTTCCTCTCCGGCGTGATCGCGCCCTCACGCGACATGCTGGTGCGCAATGCGGCGCCGGCCGGCGCTGCGGGCCGTGCCTTCGGCATCGTCTCCACCGGCTTCAACCTCGGCGGCATCGTCTCACCCCTGCTGTTCGGCTGGATCATGGACCAGAGCGCGCCGCATTGGGTGTTCGGCGCGTCGGTGATCTTCATGCTGGCGACGGTGGTGCTGTCGCCGTTCACGGAGCGGCGTCCGGCGAAAGCAAATTGAGTGGCGCGGCGGCCGCTTACCCTCCCTTGGAGGGGGAGGGT
>NZ_JAEMSD010000303.1 GCF_016462955.1 Bradyrhizobium sp.
CAGGTGGGGGAGTTTCAAGTGACCATACCCGGGGGATTTTGACCGACCCACGGGGTAGACCGGTTTTCCGTAACGGGATATCCGGTCCACAACCTCACAATACGCTCCACCATGGCACCAAGTGCGAAACCAATCACGACATCGCTTGCCCAATGCGTAAGGATTACGACTCTCGATAATGAAAGGCCTACGGCTAAGGCTCTTATCGTTCTACGCGGCAGCGGTGGCACCGTGCCCGCAGCCGAAGCAAGGGCACCATGTGCAATGCATGACCCGAAGGGAAGGCGTCTTCACGCTGACCGGAAAGGGATACCCGTTCAAATGACCGAGCACGGTCCTTCGGTCAGGACGCGTCTGGTTGATCAAGGCTTTGAACCCAAGTGGGATCAGGGCGGTTGCCGCGGCTACGAGGAGCGCATGATTGCCAGCCCGCTGAAGCCGCTCCGACCTGCCCCGGGTTGCTGCCCACCCCGCGAAAGCAACGGCCAAAAGGATGTGTTCGTCAGCGCCTCAGGTCAGACCGCGGGCGACGCGCTCGATGGAAGAATTGGTATTGCGGGCCACCGCGTTCGCAATGAGGATATCCGGTTTCGTTGGCTTTATGGTTCTCCAAGTCATTGAATTCGTACCTTGCAAAAAAGATCGGACTCCGGATGATGACCAGAGTTCCACGAGATCTCAGCAAGCCGAACCAAACATTCTGACCGCGAAAGTTCCACGCGCATTGGAGTTGCGTGTCGTTAAAAGGTAAGAGAAACCGGTGAGGGCCGGAAGTCGGGGCGAGCAAGAGCATGGAAGCAGGCGACGGCGCGGCCGCTGGAGAGGATACGGGGCCGCAATTTCTATCTGGGGGCGGCGCGATGGGTCGCCTTATGCGGCGACACGATTGGGCGAGCACGCCCTTCGGCCCGGTAGTCAAGTGGCCGCAGAGCCTGCGGGCGGCCGTCAGTATCTGTCTTGGGACAAATTTCCCGATTGCGATCTACTGGGGCAACGAACTGGCACTGCTCTACAACGATGCCTGGAGCCCCATCCCTGGCGAAAAGCATCCCTGGGCCCTTGGACGGCCGGGGCGCGAAGTTTGGCCAGAAATTTGGGACGATATCGGTCCGCTTTATGAAAAGGTCCAGTCAACCGGCGAAGGCGTCTGGCAGGAAGACCAGCTGCTGCCGATGCGCCGCCATGGCTACACGGAGGAATGCTACTTCAATTTCACCTTCAGCCCGATCAGGGGCGAACACGGCCGCGTTGAAGACATTTTCAATGCAGTGGTCGAGACAACCTTCAGGGTCGTCGGCGAACGGCGCGAGCGGACCTTGCGCGAGCTCGCCGAGCGCGTCTCAATGGCCCGGTCAGAACAGGAAGTGTTCGACGTCGCCGTCGCGATGTTCGCCGCGAAAGCGGCGGACGTGCCATTCGCGTTGCTTTACAGGCTGGACGAAGCAAGCAATTGCGCTCGGCTGGTCGGCTGCTCGCAGCTTGTTGAGAACGGAATTGCGAGCCCCGCGACCATCGAGTTGGGCGACGATCAGGCCGCATGGCCGACCCGGGAGGCTCAACAAGGGCGTACCATAGCTGTTGAAGGCTTGACCGCGAGGTTTGGCGAGCCCCTCCCCGGCGGCCCGTGGCCGGAGCCGTCCGATTGCGCCCTGGTTGCGCCGATCGCGGCGCCGCTGCAGGACCGCGCGATCTCCGGTTTCCTTGTTGCAGGTGTAAGCCCGAGACGCGCGCTGGACGATGAATACCGAGCCTTTATTGAGCGGGCGGCCGCCCACATCGCCACGGCGCTGATCAACGTCCGTGCTTTTGAGCAGGAGCGCCGCCGGGCCGAAGCACTTGCGGAAATAGACCGCGCCAAGACGGCTTTCTTCTCCAACGTCAGCCACGAGTTCAGGACCCCCCTCACGTTGATGCTTGGGCCTCTTGAAGAGGCAATGGCAAGCGACATCCCTGACGCTGTTCGGGCTCAGCTGGATCTAGCGTATCGCAACAGCGGCAGGCTGTTGCGGCTGGTCAACGGTCTGCTCGACTTCTCGCGGATCGAAGCAGGCCGCGCGACGGCCAAATATAAGCCAACGGATCTTGCCGCGTACAGTGCCGACGTTGCTTCCAGTTTCCGCTCGGCGATGGAAAAGGCGGGGCTTGAGCTGCGCCTGCGCTGCGCGCCCCTCCCCTCCCCGGTCTACGTGGACCGTGATATGTGGGAGAAGGTACTGCTGAACCTGCTCTCCAATGCATTCAAGTTCACCTTCCAAGGGCATGTCGAGGTGTACGTCGGCAGCCGAACGGGCCAGGCCGTCGTCGAAGTCTCTGATACAGGCATCGGTGTAGCCGCCGGCGAATTACCGAAGCTCTTCGAGCGCTTTCACAGGGTCGAAGGTCCGCAAGGGCGAAGTTTCGAAGGAAGCGGCATCGGTCTCGCGCTGGTGCAGGACCTCGTGAAACTCCACGGCGGGACCATCAGCGCCGAAAGTGAGCTTGGCAAGGGAACTAGATTCCGTATTTCCTTGCCTTTCGGCAGCGCCCATCTTCCTGCAGAACAGCTGCAGGATGCCGTCGAGCCCTCGGCTTTATCGAGCCGAAGCCGAGAGTTCGTCGATGAAGCGGAGCGCTTGTTACCAGGGAAGCAGATGCAGCTGGGCGTGAGCGAGATCCTTCCCGAAGCGATGCCGGCAGGTACCGCGCGAGGCTTGGGAAAGGGCAAAAGCGTCGTGCTTGCCGACGACAACGCCGACATGCGCGATTATCTCCAAAGGCTGCTCGAGGACGAGGGCTATCACGTTAGGGCGGTGGCCGACGGCGAAGCGGCTTTGACCGTCATCAATCAGGCACGGCCCGACCTTGTTCTCAGTGACGTGATGATGCCGAAGCTTGACGGGTTCGGCCTGCTCTCCCGATTGAGGGCCGCGCCTGCCTTGGCCGATGTGCCTGTGATTCTACTTTCGGCGCGCGCCGGCGCCGAAGCTCAGGTGGAAGGCCTTGAAGCAGGGGCGGACGACTACCTAGCCAAACCTTTTGCCGCCCGCGAGCTCCTCGCCCGCGTCAATGCCAACATCCGGATGGCCGAGGTGCGCCGTGAACTTACGGCGGTAGTTCGTGAAAGCGAGGTGCGCTTCCGTAATATGGCCGACCATGCGCCCGTGATGATGTGGGTCGCCGACGCGACCGGAGCTGTCATTTATCTCAACAAGCTCTGGCATGACTTCACCGGTCGCGCCCCAGAGGCTTCTCTCGGCACGGGTTGGCTGGACGCCGTTCACGAGGACGATCGCCAGGCAGCTCAGGCAGTCGTGATGGGCACACAGCCAGGTCACGGCGCAACACGCGTGGAGTACCGGCTGCGCAAGGCCGACGGAGGATATCGCTGGGTGGTCAACGCGGCCGTGCCACGTCATTCTGAAGACGGCCGTCTCCTCGGTTCCATCGGCTCTGTCCTCGACATCGATGAGCGCAAGGAGGCCGAGCTTGCGCTGAAGGCACAAACCGAGGTGCTCGCCAGACTGAACCAGTCAGCAGCGGCGGTGGCCGGAGACCTAGATCTTGAGCGCGTGGTCCAAACGGTGACGGATGCCGGCGTCGCGCTTTGCGGGGCCGAATTTGGCGCCTTCTTCTACAATGTCCTCGACGAGTCCGGCGAAAGTTATCTCCTGTACACCCTGTCTGGGGTGCCGCGATCCGCTTTCGAGAAGTTTCCGATGCCGCGGAATACCGCCGTGTTCGGCCCCACCTTCGAGGGTTTGGGCATCGTACGATCCGACGACATCACCAAGGACCCGCGCTACGGCAAGTCGGCGCCATATCACGGCATGCCAAAAGGGCATTTACCGGTATGCAGCTATCTGGCGGTGCCGGTTCGGTCGCGATCGGGTGAGGTGATCGGCGGACTCTTTTTCGGACACTCCAAACCTGGCGTTTTTACACCTCTCGCTGAGGAAGGTTTGGTCGGACTCGCCGCCCAAGCGGCCGTCGCCATGGACAATGCCCGCCTTTTTCAGGACCGGCTGAAGGCCGAGCAGCAGCTGCAGAATTTGAACGCGGAGCTGGAATTGCGGGTCGCCAAGGAGGTGGCCGACCGCATGAGTGCCGAAGAAGCGCTGCGGCAGGCGCAGAAGATGGAAGCGGTCGGTCAGCTGACCGGCGGAGTGGCCCACGACTTCAATAACCTGCTGACCATCATCGTCGGCGGCCTTGACACCATCCGGCGCGCCAAGCCCGAGGACCATGCAAGGATCAAACGAGCGGCGGATATGGCTTTGCAAGGTGCCCAGCGTGCATCCAGCCTCACTTCGCGGCTGCTCGCGTTTTCGCGCCGGCAGCCTCTCACGCCGAAGCCGCTCGATCTCAATGGCCTGGTGCGTGATATGACGGAGCTGCTTCACCGCACTTTGGGAGAGCAGATCGAGCTGGAAGGCGTGCTTTCGCCGCGGCTGTGGACGGTCGAGGCGGATGCAAACCAGTTGGAGAGCGCCATCATCAACCTGGCGGTCAACGCGCGCGATGCGATGCCGGGTGGCGGCAAGCTCACGATCGAAACTGCCAACATGTTCTTGGACCAACGTTACGTGGAGACGACAGCCGAGGTTGTGCCCGGCCAGTACGTGCTCATCAGCGTCAGTGATACGGGCAGCGGTATTCCAAAGGATGTCGTTAGTCGGGTGTTCGAGCCGTTCTATACCACCAAGGAGGTCGGGCGCGGCACAGGCCTCGGTCTCAGCATGGTGTACGGATTCGTGAAACAATCAGGCGGTCACGTCACCATCTACAGCGAGGTGGGCGAAGGCACGACCGTGAAGATGTACTTCCCGCGGTATCATGGACAAGACATATCCGTCGAAACCTCAGAGCCGCCTGCTCCGGGGGGAAGTGCCGGCGAAACCGTCCTGGTGGTGGAGGACAACGAGGACGTCCGCTCCCACAGCGTGATGATCCTCAGCGAAATGGGCTATCGGGTTTTGCAGGCGGAAGCAGCGGATGCGGCCATCGCAATACTCGAGACCGATCAGCGTGTCGATCTGCTATTCACGGACGTGGTCTTGCCAGGTCGCAGTGGCAAGGTGCTCGCCGATGAAGCGATAAAGTTACGGCCGGAACTAAAAGTGCTGTTTACGACAGGGTACTCGCGGAACGCCATCGTCCATCATGGGCGGGTCGACGCCGGCGTCGAGTTACTGTCCAAGCCGTTCACATACGAACAGCTCGCTGCACGGGTACGCGACATTCTCGATCGAAACTGACCAACAGCGCAGCTCGCTTGTTGTGATCAAAACAGTACCCTGTCAGGAGCGGGCTTCCGGCCATCTGCACCGCATCAGCCAGATGCGCCTTAAGGTCCCGGTAACCCTTCACGGCAAGGAAACGTCTGATCTCGGGGATATCAGAGCTGCGGTCCCCAGAAATCGCCTTCATCTCAGCTGCAAGATCTGCGGCGATCTGCCGGTCCCAGTGCCCCGGGTCATTTCTTAACACCTGGTAGGCGTCTATCTGCGCTCCGAGGTGGACCGTCATGACCTCCCCCCTTTCGCACGAGAGTAGGCGAAAAGGCGTTAGCGTCCTCAACGTCAAGCAGTCTCCGTAATCTTCCGTGTTCCTGCCCTGCCCTGGCCTGCCCTGCTGAATTCCGATAACTTCAAAAGCCATTCGTTAATTAAGCCAATGAAAGGGCTCGCGGCGTTCACTGCTTTTCAAAGATCAGATGACACCTATCATCTCCATAACATGTGGGGAAGAACATGCCGCGTCGCGTCCAGCGTCAGATTGAATGACATCCGATGGTGGCGGTCTGGTCCATTCCTTTATTGATGGCGGCTTCTGTGCTTGGCTTGATCGGCTGGAAGGCCGAGGCGGGTCGCGAGGCGGCGATCGGGCGAGCCGAGCAGGACATCAAAAACCTGGTCCACTCTTTGGCGCAGCATGCGGTGCACACCATCCGCGCGCCGATGTGGTGATGGCGGGCGTGGCCGAAATGCTGGCCTATTGCAAACCGGACAGGGCAGAGCGCCTCAACGGTTACTTGGCAAGCACGGTTCGCTCCCTGCCCCAATTGCGCGAGATCAAGGTACTCGATGCGCGCGGCGATGCAGTCTACTCCAGCGCCTTGCCGATCAGCGGCCACAACAATGCCGATCGCGAATACTTCCGTTACAATGAAAGCCATGCCGGCCCGGAACTCATGATCAGCGGGCCTTTCTCTTCGCGCACGACCTGCATGCCCACCATTGTGCTCTCCAGGCGCATCACCAATGCCGCAAATGGAGAGTTTGTGGGCGTCGTGATGGCATCCATCCTTACCGACTATTTCGGAAACTTCTACCGGGCCTTCGGCATCGCTGAACATGGCGGCGTAATCTTGATCACCGGCGAAGGCAGGGCACCGGTGCATCTTCCGTCGGGACCAGCGGCAAAGACCTTTCGCAGACTGACCTCTTCAAGGTGAAGCTGCATCAGGGGCGATCCGGCTTTTATGCCATTACGTCGCCCTTCGACGGTCTTAGCAAGTATTTCGGGTATGAGCAGGCGGAGGAGTACGGGTTGGTGGTGGCAGTCGCCCGCACGTATGACGAGATCGTCTCCTCCTGGCGGGCCGATCTCAAGATCGATGCGGCGGTAGCCGTCGGCCTGTTGCTCGCCATTCTGGCAATCTCGGTCGTTCTTGCCCGCTAATTCATCTATCGTGCGAGGCTTGAGCAGTCGCTAAGCGAGGGGGAGCGTAGGCATCGCCTGCTTGCTGACAAGATCGCGGATGTTGTGGTGGTCCTCGATAGCCGTGGCATTTGCCAATACGTCTCGCAATCGGTGTCCGCAGCCCTTGGCATGAGCGAAGAGCAGGTTCTCGGCCGTCCATATATTGATTTTGTCCACCCCGACGACCGGAAGATTTTGGCGCGGATCGGACATGGATGGCGGGACGATGATACCTCGGCTTCTGTCAGTTTCAGATGATGCATGCTGACGGTTCGACGGCGTGGTTCGAGGCGAATTTTTTCGGTCGATGGATGGGGCGCAACGCCGAAACTGTTGCGGTTTTGCGCGACATCACCCAGCGCAAAGCACTGGAAGTACAATTGTCATCAGCGAACAGGCGCCTATCCCAGCTGGCTACTACGGATGGCCTGACTCAGCTTGCGAACCGCCGCGGCTTTGACGCCCACCTCCGGGAAACCTTTTAGCGGCAAGCCTCGATGGCAGTCCTGCTGATCGATATCGACAACTTCAAGGGTTTCAACGATGCGCTTGGCCACCTGGCTGGCGACGAATGTCTTCGACGTATCGCAGTCGCAATTGCGACCGCAGCAAGTCACCTGAGCGGCCACGCTGCGCGATATGGCGGAGAGGAGTTTGCGATCATCATGCCGGGCGCGACCGAGAGCAAGGCTATCGCACGGGGAGAAGCCCTTCGGGGAATGGTCTGCGCGCTTGCGATACCGCACCCCGCGGGTGGCGGAAGCGTGACCGTCAGCGTCGGGGTTGCCGAGAAATCGAATAACGCCTGTGACGAGGCGGCTCTTGTCCGGGAGGCTGACATCGCGCTGTACCAAGCCAAGAGGTTAGGCCGAGACCGAACGGTCGCGGCCTCATCGCTCGAGATGCGGATTCCGATCGATGTCGCCCAGGATTCCGAGATGATCTCGCCCACCATTCCGATTTGAAGTCGCCCACCCGTTCCGAGATGATGTCGCCCACCATTCCGGGATGATGTCGCCCGGGTATCGAGACCTCTTCTGGCTCCCATAGGGTCAACCTTTCGGTTTTGCGAAGGGGGACCCTGGATGCCGACGGAGAGGCTTGCGATGCGCCGTGTGCGCGATGTGATCAGGATGAAGGCGGCTGGGCTGCCGAGCCGCGAGATTGCTCGGCGGATGGGCGCGGCGCCCTCGACAGTGCGGCTGACCATCCGGCGGTTCGAGGCCGCAGGCCTGAGCTGGCCGTTGCCCGACGGACTCACGGACGCGGCCCTGGAGGCCCGCCTGTTCGCCAAGACCGGCAATGGTAACCGGCAGGGTCATCGCCGCATCGCCGAGCCCGATTGGGCGGCGGTGCACCGAGAGCTCAAGCGCAAGCACGTGACGCTGTCGATCCTGTGGGAGGAGTACATCGGCGCCGAGCCCGGCGGATATCGGTACTCGCGCTTCTGCGAGCTTTACCGCGCCTGGGAGGGACGCCTGTCGGTGACGATGCGCCAGGCGCACGCGGCCGGCGACAAGCTGTTCGTCGACTACGCGGGCGACGGCGTCCCGGTGGTGGTCGACCGCCTCACCGGCGAGCGGAGGACGGCGCAGATCTTCGTCGCCGTGCTCGGCGCCTCGAGCTTCACCTATGCGCAGGCGACGTGGACGCAGGGGCTTGCCGACTGGATCAGCGCCCACGTCGGCACCTTGGCGGCGATCGACGGCGTGCCGGCGCTCTTGGTGCCTGACAACACCAAGGTCGCGGTCATCAAGGCGAGCCTCTACGACCCGCAGATCAATCGCACCTATGCCGAGATGGCGGCGCATTAC
>NZ_JAEMSD010000304.1:0-4843 GCF_016462955.1 Bradyrhizobium sp.
CCCCGTTGAGAGCGGGGTGCGCCGGTTCGCCTCCGGCTGCCAGTCACGGTTGCAAAGAGCGAAGTCACCTTCGACAAGGCATCCCTTTGAGAGAGATGCTGGGCGCTCCGGGTTTGCTTCGGTCGCTCGACCTTTCAGTCTCGACTTCCGCACGTCCGAAGAGCCCCTCGGCTTCTTCACCCCTTGGCGGCTGTCCGGCCTCTTGTCCGGATACCTACCGACTGACACACGACCACAGGCACGTGCGAAATTGGGCAAGTCCGCACATAAGTGTTTTGACTCGGCTTCGCAAGAATTTTTTTAGGCTGTGAGCAGAATGCCTAACATCTGCTTGCGCGCTGTGGCGCGAGCGACGCGGAAGATGAACGCGCGTTAAGTTTTCGCGGGCCTCGCGCGTGTTGCTGGCGCGAGGAAGCGTCAGCCGCGCTTGGTGAAGGGCTCGATGCGCTGAGCGCCGCGGATGAAGGCGGTCATCACGAGCACGCCGAGCGCGAACAGCACGGCCTGCAGGATGTGCGCGCCCTGGTCGCCGAGCCCGAACAGAATCGCAAGCGCCCAGCCGCCGGCAAAGGCGGCGCCGAACACCTCGGCGCCGATCAGGATGGCCGCGCTGATGACGGTGACGACGCTGGACCAGACGATCTGGCGGGACGAGGAGGAAGGCGCGTTCATGGCTTCGGGGGTCCTGACTTCGAGGGCCGCAATCTCCCCGAAAAGGCGGCCGGGAGCAAGGGCAAACGGCCCAAAAAAGCCCCATCGCGTGCTATAGCTGGCCCAACAATCGCGCCACGAAACTGGACTTGTGATGTCAGAATCCCGCCAAATTACGGACCCCGAGACCAATCCGCTGCTGAAGGCCTGGGTGACGCCGTTCGCGGCCCCGCCCTTCGACGAGATCGAGCCGGAGCACTTCCTGCCGGCCTTCGAGCAAGCCTTCGCCGACCACGCAGCCGAGATCGCGGCGATCACCAGCGATCCGGCGGTGCCTGACTTCGCCAACACCATCACGGCGCTGGAGCGCTCGGGCAAGCTCCTGAGCAAGGTCGCGGCGGTCTTCTACGACCTGGTCTCGGCGCATTCCAACCCGGCCATCCTGGAGATCGACAAGGAGGTCTCCTTGCGGATGGCGCGGCACTGGAATCCGATCATGATGAACGCCGTGCTGTTCGGTCGCATCGCCCAGCTGCACGAGAACCGCGCCAATCTTGGGCTCACGCCCGAGCAGCTGCGCCTCCTGGAGCGCACCTACACCCGCTTCCACCGCGCCGGCGCCGGTCTCTCCGAGGAGGCGAAGACGCGGATGGCCGCGATCAACGAGCGGCTGGCCCAGCTCGGCACCAGCTTCAGCCACCATCTGCTCGGTGACGAGCAGGACTGGTTCCTGGAGCTTGGGGAGGCCGACCGCCAGGGCCTGCCGGAGAGCTTCATCGCTGCCGCCAAGGCTGCGGCGGAAGAGCGCGGCATGGCGGGCAAGGCCATCGTCACGCTGTCGCGCTCCTCGGTCGAGCAATTCCTGAAGAGCTCGGCGCGGCGCGATCTGCGCGAGAAGGTCCACAAGGCCTTCATCGCGCGCGGCGACAACGGCAACGCCAACGACAACAACGCCGCCATCGGAGAAATCCTGAAGCTGCGCGAGGAGAGCGCAAACCTCCTGGGTTACCCGACCTATGCCGCCTACCGGCTCGAAGACTCCATGGCCAAGACGCCGGACGCGGTGCGCAGCCTGCTCGAGCGGGTTTGGAAGCCGGCCCGGGCGCGGGCGCTCGCCGACCGCGACGAGATGCAGGCGCTGATCACGGACGAGGGCGGCAATTTCAAGCTCGCCCCCTGGGACTGGCGCTTCTATGCCGAGAAGCTTCGCCTCCAGCGCGCCAATTTCGACGATGCCGCGATCAAGCCGTATCTCAGCCTCGACAACATGATCGCCGCTGCCTTCGACTGCGCCACGCGCCTGTTCGGCGTCACCTTCGAGGAGCGCAAGGACGTTCCGGTCTGGCACCCCGACGTCCGGGTCTGGGAGATGAAGGGTCCGGACGGCAAGCACAAGGCCCTGTTCTATGGCGACTACTTCGCCCGGCCGTCGAAGCGCTCCGGCGCCTGGATGACCTCGCTGCGCGACCAGCAGAAGCTCGACGGCGATGTCGCGCCGCTGGTTCTCAACATCTGCAATTTCGCCAAGGGGGCCGGCGGCGAGCCGTCGCTGCTGTCGCCCGACGACGCCCGTACCTTGTTCCACGAGTTCGGCCACGGCCTGCACGGCATGCTCTCCAACGTGACCTACCCGTCGCTGTCGGGCACCTCGGTGTTCACCGACTTCGTCGAGCTGCCGTCGCAGCTCTACGAGCACTGGCAGGAGCGGCCCGAGGTGCTGCAGAAGTTCGCCCGCCACTACCAGACCGGCGAGCCGCTGCCGGACGACCTGCTCCGGCGCTTCCTTGCCGCGCGAAAATTCAACCAGGGCTTTGCCACGGTCGAATTCGTCTCCTCCGCGCTGGTCGACCTCGAATTCCATACTCAGCCGGCTGAAGCCGCGCAGGATGTCCGCGCCTTCGAGCGGCGCGAGCTGGAGAAGATCGGCATGCCCGAGGAGATCGCGCTGCGGCACCGCCCCACGCAGTTCGGCCACATCTTCACCGGAGACCACTACGCCGCGGGCTACTACAGCTACATGTGGTCGGAGGTGATGGACGCCGACGCCTTCGGCGCGTTCGAGGAGGCCGGGGACATCTTCGATCCCGCCGTGGCCAAGCGGCTGCATGACGACATCTACTCGTCCGGCGGCTCGCTCGATCCCGAAGCCGCCTACGAGGCCTTCCGCGGCCGGCCGCCGGAGCCCGACGCGCTGCTGCGCCGCCGCGGCCTGCTCGACAACGCCAAGGCCGCGTGATGGGCACGATGCGCCGTCTGTTTGGATTGCTGCTGGCCGCCGGCCTGTCGCTCGCAGCGGGTGCCGCCAGCGCGCATCCGCATGTCTGGATTACTGCGACCAGCGAGCTTCTTTACGCCGCTGACGGCACCATCACCGGCGTGCGCCACGCCTGGACGTTCGACGACATGTTCTCGGCCTATGCGGTGCAGGGGCTCGAGAGCAAGACCAAGGGCGCCTACACCCGCGAGGAGCTCAAGCCCCTGGCACAGACCAACGTCGAGTCGCTGAAGGAATACGCCTACTTCACCTTCGCGCGAGCCGACGGCAAGAAGGAGCGATTCCAGGAGCCGGTCGACTACTACCTGGACTACAAGGACACGGTGTTGACCCTGCACTTCACGCTGCCGCTGAAGAACCCGGTCAAGCCCAAGCAGTTGGTGCTCGAAGTGTTCGACCGTTCCTTCTTCATCGACTTCCAGATGGCCAAGGAGAATCCGGTCAAGCTGGTCGGTGCGCCCGCGGGCTGCCAGATGAAGCTGGAGCGGCCGAACGACGGTTCGGCGAGCGCCCAAAAGCTCGACGAGCAAACCTTCCTGAGCGGCGAGAACGCCAATTTCGGCATGATGTTCGCCAACAAGATCACGGTGGATTGCCCTTGAAGCCGCAACTCCCTCCGCTCGCGCGCGCCGTGCTCGCCGGCGCCGCCGTTCTGCTGATGGTCGGCGTGGCCGATGCGGCGCTTCACGAGGTCCTCGCGCAAAATCCGTTCGGCGCGCCGCGCCCGGCGCAGGCGGCCGGGTCCGAGGCGGGCGGTGTAGTCGGCTGGCTCCTGGCCAAACAGTCGGAATTCTATCGCCAGATGTCGGCAACCATCCGCGCCGCCAAGTCCGACGGTTCGGCGGTGTGGACGCTGCTGTTCATTTCCTTTGCCTACGGCATCTTCCATGCCGCAGGCCCCGGCCATGGCAAGGCGGTGATCGCCTCCTACCTGGTCGCCAACCGCGAGACCGCGCGGCGCGGCATCGCGCTGTCGTTTGCGTCCGCCCTGATGCAGTCGCTGGTGGCGATCCTGATCGTCGGCATCTCGGCCTGGGTGCTGAACGCGACCGCAAAGACCATGTGCAAGGCGGAAGGGGTCATCGAAATCGCGAGCTACGCCCTGATCGCGTTGTTCGGCCTGCGCCTGGTCTGGGTCAAGGGCCGCATCTTCATTCGCGCGCTGCAGGCGATTCAGCCGGTGCCGGCGATCGCCGGCGTGCCGCATGACCATCATGATCACAGCCATCACCATGATGCGCATGATCATCACGGCCATGATCATCATCATCACCACGATCATGCCCATGCGCACGCCCATCATCATCACGGGCACGACCACGTTCATGACGAGCATTGCGGTCACTCCCACGGCCCCGCTCCGAGCGAACTCGCCGGTGCCGGAGGCTGGCGGCGCGGCTTTGCCGCCATTCTGACCGTCGGTATCCGTCCCTGCTCGGGCGCGATCCTGGTGCTGGTGTTCGCGCTCGCCCAGGGCCTGTTCTGGGCAGGCATCGCCGCGACCTTCCTGATGGGATTGGGCACCGCGATCACGGTGGCGGCCATCGCCGTCGTCGCCGTCTCCGCCAAGGACATCGCCGCCCGCCTCAGCGCCGGCCGCGACGGCGGCGGTGCACTCTTCATGCGCGGCATCGAATTCGCGGCCGCCGGCGTCGTGCTGCTGTTCGGCGCAGGCCTCCTGTTCGGCTACATCGCGGCCGAACGGACGACGTGTTTTTGAGGCACTCTCTCTTACCCTCCAGGGGAGGGTAAGAAGCGCACGGGCTGCAATCGCCTAGCCCAGTCGCTTCCCGAACGCCCTCCGGTCCGCTATCAGTCCTTCAAACCAACAAGAACGTCTCGGGGGACGCCATGTCGCGCGAACAATTCTGGTTTTTTCATCCGTTCCGGGTGCGGTATTCCGAGATCGACGGGCAG
>NZ_JAEMSD010000304.1:4853-8494 GCF_016462955.1 Bradyrhizobium sp.
CGGGCAGGGTGTCGTCTTCAATGCGCACTACCTGACCTATTTCGACACGGCCATCACCGAATATTTCCGCGCGCTCGGCTTCGACCAATATGCCGACGCGCAGGCGAGCGGCATCGATTTCCACGTCGTCAAATCCGTCATCGAATACAAGGCGCCGGTCCGCTTCGACTGGGAGCTCGACGTCGGCGTGCGCGTGGCGCGGATCGGCAATTCGAGTCTCGTCTTCGAGCTCGCCATCTTCCTGAAGGGCGGCACGGAGGCGCTGGTGACCGGCGAGATCGTCTGGGTCTACACCAACCAGCAGACGCATCGGCCAGTCACGATCCCGGCCTCGATGCGGGCGCTGATCGCGACGCGGGAGCGGCATCTGGCGTGAGCCGCCTCACACCGGCAGGAAGCGCTTCAACGCCGGCATGAAGAAGATCCCGAGATTGATCGCAAAGCCGATGCTCCAGAGGATCGAGCGCAGCGTCGGACGGTTGCCGAGATAGGTCAGCACGTAGGCGATCCGCACGATCAGGAACAGGGCCGCAAGCTCGTCGATCAGCCGCTGCGGCGCATCCCTGAATTCGGCGAGCAGCACGGCGAAGGCGAAGAACGGGAAGGTCTCGATACCGTTCTGGTGCGCGCCGAGGGCGCGCTGCGAGAGCGCGTCGTCATAGAAAGCGGGGTCGCGCGGCCGGGAATTGTCGAAGTGGCGGAACCTGATCCATTTGATCGCGGCGATCGTAGACAGGTAGAGAAGCAGCGCTCCAAAGACGCACCATTCCGCGAGTGTCATCGTCCTTCCCCGGCCTGGCTGCGACCCTAACGAAACCCGCCTCATCTTGACAAGTTCGGACCAACGCGCGACCCAACCAGCCATGACCAGCGTCGTCCCCCTCGAGACAGCGAAACCGGCCCCCCGATCCGCCCTGCCGCGCGTCGGCGTGCTCCTGATCAATCTCGGAACGCCTGATACGGCCGATGCCCGGGGAGTGCGGGTTTATCTGAAGGAGTTCCTCTCAGACGCCCGGGTGATCGAGGATCAGGGCCTGATCTGGAAGGTGGTGCTCAACGGCATCATCCTGAACACCCGTCCCCGGGCCAAGGCACGCGACTATCAGAAGATCTGGAACACCGAAAGGAACGAGTCCCCGCTCAAGACCATCACACGCTCGCAGAGCGAGAAGCTCGCCGCGGCGCTGTCGAACCACGCACATGTCGTGGTCGATTGGGCGATGCGCTACGGCAATCCCTCGATCAAGGCGGGGATCGACGGGCTGATCGCCAGGGGCTGCGAGCGCATCCTCACCGTGCCGCTCTATCCGCAATACTCCGCCTCGACCTCCGCAACGGTCTGCGACGAGGTGTTCCGCGTCCTCTCGCAGATGCGGTCCCAGCCCACGCTGCGGGTGACGCCACCCTACTACGAGGACGAGGCCTATATCGACGCTCTCGCGACCTCGATCGAGGCGCATCTTTCGACGCTCTCCTTCGAGCCGGAGCTGATCGTCGCCTCCTTCCACGGCATGCCGAAATCCTATGTCGACAAGGGCGACCCCTATCAGAGCCATTGCGTGGCGACGACGGAGGCGCTGCGCCGGCGGATGAAGCTGGACGATACCAAGCTGCTGCTGACCTTCCAGTCGCGCTTCGGTTTCGACGAGTGGCTGCAACCCTACACCGACAAGACCATGGAGCGTCTCGCCAAGGAAGGCGTGCGCCGCATCGCGGTGGTGACGCCCGGCTTTTCCGCCGACTGCCTGGAGACGCTGGAGGAGATCGCGCAGGAGAACGCCGAGATATTCGAGCATAATGGCGGCGAAGAGTTTTCCGCGATCCCCTGCCTCAACGACAGCCAGCCCGGCATGGACGTGATCCGCACCCTGGTGCTGCGCGAGCTTCAGGGCTGGATCTGACATTGCGCCCGGGCGGCAATCGTTAACCTTTGCCGCTAGGTCTGCTGCGACCTGCTTTCAAGAGCTTTCGCTCAAATACATAATCGTCACCGCTCCTTTCTGTGCGCCTTGTGCGGAATCGAGCCGATGCCGACGTTACTCGCGACCGCTGAACCGGTAGGGTATCGATCCCGACCAATGACAGCGCCGGAAAGGGCCTTTTTGCCGGCTTGGAGGAGATATGAGCGGCTTCGACATTTTCGCGATTGTTCTGGTATTGCTCGTCATCGTTACGCTGCTCGCCGGCGTGAAGACGGTGCCGCAGGGCTATGACTGGACCATCGAGCGGTTCGGCAAATACACGCAGACGCTGAGCCCCGGCCTCAATCTGATCGTGCCCTATTTCGATCGCGTCGGGCGCAAGATCAACATGATGGAGCAGGTGATCGACATTCCAGAGCAGGAGGTGATCACCAAGGACAACGCCACCGTGACGGTGGACGGCGTCGCCTTCTACCAGGTGTTCGATGCCGCGAAAGCCAGCTACGAGGTTTCCAACCTCAACCAGGGGATCACGGTCCTCACCATGACCAACATCCGGTCGGTGATGGGCTCGATGGACCTCGACCAGGTGCTGTCGCATCGCGACGAGATCAACGAGCGCCTCTTGCGCGTGGTCGATGCCGCGGTCTCGCCCTGGGGTCTCAAGGTCAACCGCATCGAGATCAAGGACATCGTGCCGCCGGCCGACCTCGTCGAGGCCATGGGCCGGCAGATGAAGGCCGAGCGCGTCAAGCGTGCCGACATCCTGGCGGCCGAAGGCCAGCGCCAGTCGGAAATCCTGCGTGCCGAGGGCGCAAAGCAGGGGCAGATACTCCAGGCCGAAGGTCGCAAGGAAGCCGCGTTCCGCGACGCCGAGGCACGCGAGCGTTCGGCGGAGGCCGAGGCGAAGGCCACCCAGATGGTCAGCGAAGCGATCTCCAAGGGCGACGTCGCCGCATTGAACTATTTCATCGCCGACAAATATATCAAGGCATTCGGGCAACTGGCCGACTCGCCGAACCAGAAGGTCATCATGCTCCCGGTCGAAGCGATGAGCATGCTCGGCTCGCTCGCCGGCATCGGCGAGATCGCCAAGGCGACGTTCGGCGAGGCTAGTGCAGCCGCTGCCGCGCGCCGCCCAGGATCGGTGCCGCCGACCGGCAGCACGCCGCCGGTCGTGCCGCCGCGGCAGGGATAGTCACGGGCCCACGACCCCTTGGCGAGGGCGCGGGCGCATGAGAGAAGGTCGTGTCATGACCGACATGTTCGTATCGCTCGGCAGCTGGAACTGGCTGATCCTCGGCTTCATCCTGATGGGGCTGGAGGTGCTGGCGCCGGGGATATTCCTGTTCTGGCTCGGGCTTGCCGCGCTGCTGGTCGGGCTGATCTCGTTCACTGTTGCGGTGTCCTGGCAGATCCAGCTCGTGATGTTCGCGGTCTTTGCCGCCGCTGCCGTGCCGGTGTGGCGCCGCCTGGCCAGGCCGAAGCCCGACACCAGCGCAAGTCCGTTCCTCAACAAGCGCAGCGAGGCGCTGCTGGGCCGCGAGTTCACGCTGGAGAAGCCGATCATCGACGGCTCGGGCACGGTGCGTATCGGCGACACGGTCTGGCGCGTGGCGGGTCCCGATACGCCGGCAGGGACGCGTGTGAAGGTGGTGCAGGTGGACGGCGCGAATCTGACCGTGGCGGCGGCCTAACTTCTTACCCTCCCCTGGAGGG
>NZ_JAEMSD010000305.1 GCF_016462955.1 Bradyrhizobium sp.
GTTCAAGAGCCTGCCTAAGGACCTCCAGCACGTTCTGGTCGATGAAGCCTTCTTTGTCGGGCTGAAGGAGGTCGGCAAAGGTAACCGCAAGCCCGCGTTCGGCTACGAAATGATCGACACCATGTTCCCGGCGAAGTTCGGCTATACTCAGAACACGCTGGGGGGCGGCGCGAGCGGCGCCGGCGAGCTCGTCAGGACCGGCGATATGAACCTGCTTCACGCCACGGTCCAGACCCAGCTTGGCGGCGATGTCTCGATCTTCGGGCCCGGCGGCAGCCTGATCGTCGGCTCGCTGGCGGCGGAATCGAATACCGCGCTCAAGCTGCGCGACATCGGCATCCTCACCCTTGGCGGCGGGGCCATCAACACCTTCACCGACCAGAACGTGCTGGTGAATTCGAGCCGCGTTCTCACCACCCAGGGCGGTGACGTCACGATGTGGAGCTCCAACGGCAATCTCGATGCCGGCCGCGGCTCCAAGACGACGCTGTCGGCACCGGCGCTCCAGGTGCTCTACGATCAGGACGACTACCCGTTCATCGATCTCGGTGGCTACGTCACCGGCGCCGGCATCGGCACGCTGAAGGCATCGTCGGCTGCTAGGGGCTCGTCTGATCTTTACCTGCTCGCGCCACGCGGCATAATCGACTTCGGCACGGCGGGTATACGAACTCCGGAAAACGCCTTCATTATTGCCCCCGTTGTCGCGAATTTCGGCAATGCCTCGGTCCAGGGCACGACGACAGGCGTCCCCACGATCTCCGTGCCGAACGTCGGGGCGCTCACCGCAGGCTCCAACACAGCCGGCGCCGCAGCCAAGACGGCAGATACTCCGACCGCCGGCGGGGCGAGCAAGCCCGCCTCGATCTTCATCGTCGAGGTCATCGGCTATGGCGGAGGCGACGGCCAGGATAACTCCGGCAAGGAGACCGATGAAAACTCGGCGGGCGATGGCAAGCAATGATCGACAGGATGGTTCTTTGCGGCGATTGGCGCGCCTGCGCCCAGTCGGAGCGCGCCAAGGCGCCGGTTACGAGCCAATATTGCTCTTCGGAGACCCGCGGAGCGTGACGACCGGGCCGATGCGAATCTGACACCCTATTCAAATATCGGTCACAGCAACGATAAGAAACTTACCTAAACAATCCGTAACGACGCGTTAGGGCAGAGGGCTGCTGACCTGCGAAGTCCGTACGTTTCCTTTCTGATTTTGTGTTTTGGGGGCTGAAATGCGTGCGACACATCCGCTGGAGCAGATCTGCTCGGAGTCCGCGCTGAACAAGACGAATGCCAAGATCTACGATCTCGGCTTGCGGCAAGACGAAAGTGGCCGCCTGCGCCGCATCAAGAACCTCGAGCACGAAAACGCACTGCTGATGCGCATGGTCTCCGAGACCCAGATCGAGATCGCACGGCTCCGCGATCTGCTGAAATCGACCTGAAACGATCGCGTTAGCCGCCCGCGGGTGGCGAGATCCGTATCGTGGGCCCAGTTCAATCGTCGCCCTTCTGTCGGCTGGTTCAGGCGGAGACGTCGCCCGCTGCTGTGGAGATTGTCTCCGGGGACCTTTGGTCCACAGCCGGCCGCGTGCCTCGTGCACAGCATGGCCGGAGACCTCGTTTTCGCTGATGCACGCCGCGAGCCGTCTATGAAGCAGGACGATCCATCGCATCCCGAAGTGCAGCGGCGTCTTGAAGGTCCGTCCGGGCCAACATCAGCTTGGTGTGAAGCAAATAGTCATGCGGTTTTGGAAGATTGTGTCGATCGCATATGGCGTGATCGCCTCGGTTGGACTGGGTGGTTGCGGCTTCATACCGATGTCGGGACCGGCCAGTCTCGACGTGAGGAACGAGAACACCACGAGTCTTCCGTTCGCAACGGTGCAGCTCAATCCGGATGTCGTGCAGCTGCTCGAGAAATACGAGCCCAACGGACTGGCGGGTGTCATCGCCGACTCCCGGCCTCCCTCGAGTATCAAGTTCGGCATCGGGGATATCATCAGCGTCACCATCTTCGAGGCGTCGGCCGGCGGTCTTTACGTGCCGCTGGAGGCCGGCGTACGCCCCGGCAATTTCGTGAATTTGCCTGATCAGGCCATCGACAACGACGGAAACATCACGGTGCCCTATGCCGGCCGCATTCGCGCCGCAGGCCGCACCAACGTGCAGGTGCAGGAGGATATCCTGGCCCAGATCAAGAAGCGCGCGATCGACCCGCAGGTCGTCGTGACCTCGAGTCAGCAGCGCTCCTCGCTCGTCAGCGTTTTCGGCGAGGTGAGGACGCCGGTACGCTTCCCGATGCCGTCGGCCGGCGCGCAGGACCGCATCACCGACGCGATCACGCGTGCCGGTGGCATCAGCGGTGCCGGGTGGGAAACCTGGGTCGTGTTGGAGCGCAATGGCAAGCGGGCTACGGTCCCGTTCGGCAATCTCGTTCATTTCCCGAACAGCAACGTCTTCGTGCAGCCGGGTGATCGCATCTATCTGTATCGCGAGCCCATGAAGTTCATCGCGTTTGGCGCAACCGGTCAGCAGGGGGAGTTCAATTTCGACGCCTGGCGGATCAACCTGACACAGGCGGTCGCAAAGGCTCGCGGGCTGCTCGACCTCCAAGCCGATCCGGCTTCCGTCTTCCTCTATCGCCGCGAGCCGCGGGATGTCGCGGAGCGGCTGGGCATCGATTGCTCGAAGTTCGACGGCGACTCCGTCCCGATTGTCTTCAACGTCAATTTTCAGGATCCGGCTGGCTACTTCATTGCGACGAAAATGACGATGCGTCCGTTCGACGTGATCTATGCCGCCAACGCGCCTCAGGTCGACGTGACCAAGGTTCTCTACTTCATCAACACGACCCTCGTGACAGCGCAGAGCGGCGTGACGCTCGTCAACACCATCCGCAATCCGGGATCGACGACATCGACGACGACGATCACGACCACCGGTCCATGAAGTTTGGAACGTGCCGCCGACCTCGATTCACGTCTGGCCGCTTGACGCCCCGCTTGTAGATGTTACTCATCACATCAGCCGGCATCATTCGTCGACCGATGATGTTACGAGGCGCCTTCGGCCGGGCCAGTCGATGTGCCGGCGAGCAGGGGAGAGCGGCATGAGCCGGGCTTCGCACCGACGTGGATGGTTGGCCGGACAGGCCTTTGCTGCTGGCCTGTTTGCGATGGCGGGGTCCGGCGCCGCGCAGTCGCCCGGACCGGGGCCGCTCGACCCGATCCCACCGCCGCGGCAGGGCACGATCATAGGCGGTCAGCCCGGGCCCAGCTTCGAGCGCTGTCTTGACGTGCAGATCGGGAACGAAGGCGCCTTCGGGTGTCTCAATCAGAAGCTCAGGCGCGAAGTGGACAAGGTGAACCCGTCGCTCAACTTGCCCCCCATCGATGCGCGCTCGCCGGACGTGCGCGTCGGCAATGTGAACGAAGCCGCTGTCCGTCAGCAATACGGCTCGAACTACGGCCGCTCGGCCATTCCGTACCGTCCCCCGAGCATTCCCACCAACGTTCTGCCGCGGCGCTGATGTCAGCACGTCACGGACAAGCTTGCGACCGCAGGCGGTTGCTTCTACCGCTGCTCGCCGCCGTCTGTCTGGTGTTGTTGCCGGAGCAGGCGCGTTGCGAGGAGGATGTCGCGATTGACGGAAGCATCAAGGCCGATGCGGTCGCCGAAGTCGCGAGTGGCGATGACGAGGTGGCGCCGCTGGAGCTCGAACGTTTCGCGCCCCGGCCGCTCACTGCAGCGGATTTTCCGCCGGCCAATCCGCTGCTCTTCGTGTCCGCTTATCGCACCGGCGCGATGTTCGGCCGTGATTGGCGCGCCGGCCGCGCCGAGTACCGCTCGTTGATCGAGCGTGAGTCGCTTGCCTTCGGCCTGC
The DNA here is from genome assembly GCF_016462955.1 of Bradyrhizobium sp. Taxonomy (GTDB): domain Bacteria; phylum Pseudomonadota; class Alphaproteobacteria; order Rhizobiales; family Xanthobacteraceae; genus Bradyrhizobium. Next base: position 3,884 of record NZ_JAEMSD010000305.1, read on the forward strand.
CGCCGGCCCTGGTCGACGCCGTGATGGCGGTGGAGAGCCGCTACAATCCGCGCGTCGTCGGTTTGGATGGCGAGGTCGGCCTGATGCAGGTGATGTTGCCCACGGCTCGCATGATGGGCTTTGCCGGCACGCCCGCCGAACTGGCGACGCCCGAGGTCAACGTGCATTATGGGGTGCGCTATCTCGCCGGCGCCTGGCGCCGTGCCAACGGAGATCTCTGCACCGCCGCCATGAAATACCGGGCCGGCCACGGCGAAACGCGATTCTCTCATCTGTCCGTGGAATATTGCACGCGAGTCCGCTCGCACCTGACTGCGAACGGAATTCCCGTGACCGGCTCGGTCCCGCAGCCGACGTTCGGCCGCCCGGCAGGCAGCCGGGGCACTGGCGGTCGCGTACGGACGGCCGGCGGAGCGATCGACTTCACGTCACTGAACACGCGCCTGCAAGGGGCGGTCGAACGCAGGCCATGACTGAGGCTGATCCGGGTTGACTCCGGCGACATTGACGGGGCCGATCAACCGGCCGGCTCAGGAGCGGGGCTTCGTGGCCGAGGCGCGCCGCCGCCGGGCCGCCGGCCTTGCCCGACCGCTCGCGAGCGCTTGACCGATGGCGCGCCAACATTTCACCGCATCGCGGAACGCATGTTCGTGCGCGGGGCTTCGGCCGCGCCAGTCGATCAGTTGCTCGGCATCGGCGACCGTTGCCTCACCCGACTTGAGCCGCAGGATGAAGGACAGGGCTTCACGAGTTAAGGGATCTAAGTGATCGACCTGTTGGCTTCGCTTCGTCACGATCCAGCGCTTTCCCGCACCCGCCGGCCGTGAGCGGATGCTCGCGATCGACATATCTCTGTACGTATGACGAAGCTGGACGCTGAAAACCGAAGTTGACTCGGGTGGGACGTTTGAGGCGATCGGCGCAGTGTTCGACGGCCTGTTTGAGGTCGGTTTCGACGGTGCGGACCGTCACGCCGAGCAGGGCAGCGATCTCGCGGTTCGGCATGCCCTCGATACGCGAAAGCATCAGCACGCGCCTGCGGCGCTCCGGCAACTCGGCGATTGCGCGCTTGAGCAAGTTGATCTCGGATCGATCCTCGATCACGCGCGCGGCGTCGGGTCGGTCGTCGGGAATGTCGAGCAGGGCATCGACCTCGCCGGAGGTGAGGCGGCGCTTCTCGGCGCGGCGGCGGTCAGCGGCAATGTTGAGCGCGATGCGGAACAGATACGCCTTCGGGCTGCGCACTTGGTCGAGCTCGCGCATCCTTTCCAGGCGCAGATAGGTTTCGTTGAGCGCTTCCGAAGCGAGGTCCGGCGAGCCGAGCCGCCGCGTCAACCGCCGATCGAAGTCCACGTACTCAGCGAGCAGAAGTGTCCGCAGGCTGCTGATGCTGTCGATGGTCATGTTACGCCCCCACTCAGTCTTATCTTGACGGCGGGACGGTAGTTAGACCGCACAACGACAATGTGACGAAACGTTAGTGAATACCAATCTCGCTTTGTTAGTTGAGTTATGTTGCACGAAATCATCACGGCGGTGATGAGCGGGCCACGAAAAAATTTTCGTTGCTGCGCGCAATGCAACGTCTAGCGGATAAGGCCATCCAGACCGTGCGTTTCGGTCGGTCCGGGCCGTCCGAACAATGCTGGCGAACCGTGTACGAGCGGGACGCAGTGCAAGAATGATATCGAGGCGCAGGTGAATTCGCGGGGTATGTATCATAACGGTGTGCATCGTCGTGCACCGTGGCTGCCGCGCGATATCAGGGCCGGCGCCGCTGGTGCGTGGCGCCGGATCTTCTGCGGTTTGATCATCTGCGCGATTTGCACGACGAAGGCGGCCGCGGCGAAATCCGAGACGACTGCCGCTGGTCCAGGCGCCAAGCAGGCTGCCGCCGCGCCTGCAGGTGCAAAACCCGGTCACGATGCATCGAAGAAACGCGATGCCGGGAAGGATGGCGTCGCCCCGAAGCCCGCTGAGCCGCAAGCGCGCTTCGATATCGACGAATATCGCGTCGAGGGAGCGGATAGTTTGCCGCAGATCGAAATCGAGGCGGCTGTCTACCCCTTTCTAGGTCCCAACAAGTCCGCGGACGAGGTCGAGAAGGCCCGCGCGGCCGTCGAGAAGGCTTATCACGACAAGGGCCTCCAGACCGTCGCCGTCTCGGTCCCGGAGCAGGATGCGCAGCGCGGCTTCGTCGTGCTCAAGGTCGCCGAAAATCGCGTCGGGCGGTTGCGTGTCAAAGGATCACGCTATTTCGATCTCGCCAACATCAAGGGCAGCGCGCCTTCGCTCAAGGAAGGAACACTGCCGAACTTCCAGGCGGTCACGAAGGACATCGTTGCGCTCAACCGGTGGCCGGACCGCCGTGTGACCCCGGCGCTGCGGGCCGGTGTAACGCCCGGAACAATCGACGTGGATCTCAACGTCGAAGACACGTTTCCGTTGCACGGCAGTGCCGAGATCAACAACCGGCAGAGTCCGAGCACCACGGCGCTGCGTTCCAGCGTATCGCTCCGTTACGACAATCTATGGCAGCTCGGCCACTCCATGACGTGGAGTTTCCAGTGGGCGCCGCTCAATCCGAAAGACGCCATGGTGATCTCCGGCTCGTATCTGGCCCGGACCGAAATCGATTGGCTCAGCGTGCTCGTCTACGGCCTGAAGTCGGAGAGCTCGGTTGCAACCGTCGGAGGTGCGAACGTCGTCGGTCCGGGTCAGGTGGTCGGCGGTCGCGCGGTGCTGACCTTGCCGGGCAAGGGCGAACTCTTCCACACCTTGTCGCTCGGCGTCGACTACAAAGAGTTTCAGCAGACGTTGCGGCTCGGCACCGACGCGTTCGACTCCCCTGTGACTTACGCGCCGCTCGTCGCGAGCTACGGCGCAAGCTGGCAGGCCGAGGGACGGCTGACGCAGCTCAATGCCGTGGTCACGACGGGCTTGCGAGGCGTCGGCAGCAGCCCGCAAGAGTTCGACGCCAAGCGCTACAAGGCGACGGCCAGCTTCGCGCACCTGCATGCCGACATATCCCACACCCAGGAACTCGCCGAAGGCTTCCAGCTATACGCCAAGCTGCAGGGCCAGGCCGCCGATCAGCCGCTGGTGTCCAGCGAACAGCTGAGCCTGGGCGGACAGGACACGGTGCGTGGATATCTGGAGTCCGAGGTGCTCGGCGACTACGGCGTGGCAGGAACGGTCGAAATCCGCAGCCCGAACCTCGCGCCATACATGGCACAAAACCTGCCGAATCCGATCGGCGATCCCATCAAGTTCAACGCCGTCGACGACTGGCGCTTCTTCGCGTTCGCCGACGCCGGTCACGCGCGTATCCACGAGCCCCTCGTCGACCAGCAATCGCACTTCGATCTTGCGAGCTACGGCGTCGGAATGCGGATGAAGACACTTCGCTACTTCAACAGCATCGTATTCGTCGGCGTGCCGCTGACCAACCAGCAGGTCACGGTCGCCAATCATCCACGGTTCGGCTTTCGGCTCTGGGGAGAATTCTAGATGTCGCTCTCTCGCTTCGGATCACGTCCCCGATTTCGCCTGAGCGCACCGCTGATGCTCGCGCTGCTCCTTCTTGCGGCGCTGTGGCCGAGTTCGGCGTCGGCGTGGTGGAACGAGCAGTGGACGCTGCGCAAGAAGATCACGGTCGACACCGGTCCCTCCGGTGCCGGGATCAGCGATGCGATCGGCCCGGCTCAGGTGCTGGTCCGTCTTCACGTGGGCAATTTCCGCTTCGGCGCAGCGAAGGAGGACGGCGGCGATCTGCGCTTCGTAGCCGCCGACGACAAGACGCCCCTCAAGCACCATGTCGAGAAATACGACTCGCTGCTCGGCGAGGCATTGGTTTGGGTCGGCGTCCCCGACCTGAAGCCGGGCGCCAAAAACGACATCTGGCTCTATTACGGCAACCAGAAGGCTCCTGCTGCCGTCGACGCAAAGGGCACCTACGATCCCGACACGCTGCTGGTCTATCATTTCAACGATCGCTCGACGCCGGCGCAGGACATCACGGCTTGGGCGAACGCTGCGCAGAATGCGGTCCCCGCCGCGGACGGTGCCATCATCGGGCAGGGAGCCCGCCTCGATGGGCAGACCGCGCTCATGCTGCCTGGCTCGCCCTCGCTGGTTGTCGCCGAGAACGGCGAACTCACCTGGTCGCTCTGGTTCAAGATGACCGCACCGCAACCCGGAGCCGTTGTCTTCTCACGCAGCGAGGGCGCGAACGGGCTCACGGTCGGGCTGGACAACGGCGTTGCCTTCGTGGAAGTCGCGAACGGCGGCAACGTCCAGCGCAGTGCCGGCGGCGCGGCGATCGCGGCCGGCACCTGGCACCAGATCGCCTTCACCGCGAAGGGCAGCCAGATCACCCTCTACGTCGACGGCAATCAGGCCGCGACGCTCGCCGCCGGTCTGCCCACCATGACGGGCTCGGCGCAACTCGGTCGTGCCGCATCTGCAGTTGCCCCCCCTGCGGATGCGGCCGCCCCTGCCGCCGATGCAACTCCCTCTGCGGCCGTATCGACCGGCACCGCCGTGGGCTTTGCCGGCGACATCGACGAATTCCAGATTGCGAAGGTTGCGCGTCCGGCCGGCTTCATCAAG
>NZ_JAEMSD010000763.1 GCF_016462955.1 Bradyrhizobium sp.
GGGCACGGCCTCGCGCGAGAGGCCGTGCCCACGCCGGACGCGCCGCAACCGCCATCGCGGTTGCAGCCGCGATCCTGGTCGCCTCGCCGGTGATCTCGATCGTTGCGCTGGCTTTGCAGCCGGCGCCCGATGTCTGGCACGACCTGATCAACTACGTGTTGCCGGCCGCGCTGCTGGACACCGCCCTTCTGCTCGCCGGGGTCGGCGCGGTCACGCTTCTGATCGGCGCGGGGACTGCGCGGGTGATATCGCGCCACGATTTTCCCGGCCGGGGCATGCTGCTGTGGCTGATGCCGCTGCCGTTGGCGATACCGACCTATCTCGCAGCTTACGTCTATGCCGACCTGTTCGAACCGCTCGGCCTGGTGCATCGCACCTTGGCGCTCTGGCTGCCGCTGCGCGATGCCCTCGGCCTTTTGCCCAACCTGCGCTCGCTGCCGGGCGCCATCTTCGTGATCGGGCTCGTGCTCTACCCCTACGTCTATCTGTCTGCGCGTGCGACCTTCCAGGTTCAGTCTGCCGAATTCGCCGAGGCTGCCACCACGCTGGGCGCCGGCCGATGGACTGTTTTCTGGCGCGTCTCACTGCCGATGGCGCGGCCGGCGCTCGCGGTCGGCGTGGCGCTGGTCGCGCTGGAAACGCTCAACGATATCGGCGCCAGCGAATATCTCGGCATCCGCACGCTGACGGTCTCGATCTTCACCACATGGCTTAACCGCGGCAGCCTTGCCGGTGCGGCGCAACTCGCATGCTTTATGCTGGCGATTGTAGCCTGCCTGATCGCGATGGAGCGTTACGGCCGCCGCAACACCAACACCGAATTCTCGGCCGAGAACCCGCAATTGAGACAGCGTACCCCGCTGTCGGGCGCTCGAGCGTGGCTGGCGCTCGCGGCCTGCATGCTGCCGGTGCTGATCGGCTTCATCGTGCCCCTGTGCTATCTGGCGCATCAGGCTCTCGGTCGCGGGCTGCTCGCGAATTTCGACCCATTGCTGTGGCGGCACACCTTCCATTCGTTTGCCTTTGCAGCGCTGGCGACTCTCATGGCGCTGGTACTTGCGCTGGCCACGACGATTGCCCACCGCTTTCGGCCGGATCCTCTGCGCTATGTGGCGATGAGCATCGCGCAGACCGGATACGCGCTGCCGGGGCTCTTGATTGCCCTGGGCCTGCTGACCCCCGTGCTGGCGGTCGATAGCGCGTTGAGCGCGGTCGCGACCTGGACTGGTCTTTCGCCGCCCGGGCTGGTCCTGGTCGGTACCGGGGCGGCCGTCGTCATCGCCTATGCGATCCGTTTTCTGGCCGTGCCGGTCGGCATGATCAAGGCCGGATTCGACAGTATTCCGCGCGACTATGACGAGAGCGCACGCACGGTCGGCGCCAGCCAGGGCGTCATGTTGAGGCAGATCTATCTGCCGTTGCTCCGGCCGGCGATGCTTGGCGCGGTCATCATCATGTTCGTCGACTGCCTAAAGGAGCTGCCGGCAACGCTGCTGCTACGGCCCCTCAACGTCGAAACGCTGTCGACGTCGATCTACCAGTTCGCAAGCCGCGGCAATTTCGAGGACGGCGCGCTCGCGGCCCTCCTGATCATAGCCGCCAGCATCGGCCCCGTTGCCTGGCTGACGCGGTTCTCCGAGGTGCCGAGCGGGCCGGCCTGAAGACGTGCCCATCAGGCGAGGCCGTGCTAGCCGTCCCCCAAGAGGGTCAAGACCTTATCGTCCGCCGTCAGGCGAGACGACCTGACCGGGCGATGGCTCAGGTATTCTTCAGCGCGACGCGGAATTCGGCTTCAGTCTTGGACTTGATCTCATCCAGCGTGACGCCGTCGGCGAGCTCGATCAGCGCCATGCCGCCATCGCCGTGCTTGTCGATGGTGAAGACGGCCAGATCGGTCACGACCATGTCGACCACCCGCTCGCCGGTCAGCGGCAGATTGCACTTCTTCAAGAGCTTAGGGCCGTCCTTTGCCGAATGCTCCATCACCACGATCACGCGCTTGACGCCGGCGACGAGATCCATCGCCCCGCCCATGCCCTTGACCATCTTGCCGGGGATCATCCAGTTGGCGAGATCGCCGTTCTGGGCCACCTGCATGGCGCCGAGGATGGAGAGATCCATATGGCCGCCACGGATCATGCCGAAAGACTCGGCGCTCGAGAAATAGGAGGTCGAGGGCAGCTCGCTCACGGTCTGCTTGCCGGCGTTGATGAGATCGGCGTCTTCCTCGCCCTCATAGGGGAACGGACCCATGCCGAGCATGCCGTTCTCGCTCTGCAGCTGAACGTCGACGCCTTCGGGAATGTAGTTC
>NZ_JAEMSD010000306.1:0-2481 GCF_016462955.1 Bradyrhizobium sp.
ATTCACACCATATGCGATTGCCCTGCCGCGTGCGAGGCGAGGGAGAGCTCGCCCCCCTCTCAGGTCCGGTTTGAACCCATCCCCTGCGAGCTGCGACAACGGTGAGAACCCGACGTCACGGAGCCCTATGTCATGTGCGGTACTCTAGCCTCCGCGCAAGCGCTTTCGCCTGCCAAAAGCTCTCTTCGCGCCATCTTCCTCGGCGCGGCGATGAGCCTTGCCTTCATCGTACCGGCCCTTGCCGGAGCTGATTGCGTGCTGGACAGCAAGGCTGCTCCCGCAGACCTGATCTCCGCGTGCAACGCCATCATCGACCAGACGGCAAACCCGGTATCGGAGCGCTCCCTGGCGCTGGTCGCTCGCGCCGAAGCCAATGCTCGGACCTCCGGGGGCCTGTCGCAGGCGCTGCGCGATCTCGACCGCGCCATCGCGCTCGACGGCAAGAACGCAAATGCCTGGCGCGTGCGCGGCGACCTCTTGCGCACGGCCGGCGGCGACCTCAATCGTGCCGCGGCGGATCTGACGAGAGCGATCGAGCTCGCGCCACAGGCTGCGGAAGCTTACCAGCTTCGCGGCGTCGTCTACACCAACCAGCATCGCTACGACCGCGCCATCGCAGATTACGATCAGGCCATCAAGCTGAAGGCCGATTTCGCCCAGGCCTGGTCCGACCGCGGAGCGACCTTCTATCTGCAAGGCGACTACGCCAAGGCCGTGGCCGATCTCAGCGAGGCGCTGCGCCTCGATCCGAACCGGCCGCGCAGCTACACCACCCGCGGCGCCGCCTACAAGAAGCTCGGCGAGCTCGACAAGGCGATCGCGGACGACAGCGAGGCGATCCGGCTCGATCCGAAGGTGCCTGAGTATTTCGACAACCGCGGTCTCACCTACGCCGCCATGAAGGAGTACGACAAGGCGATCGCCGACTACGACCAGGCGATCCGCCTCGAGCAGCGGGTGAACTTCCTGACCAACCGGGGCGATTCCTACCAGCTCAAGGGCGAACTCGGTGCTGCGCTGTCGGACTACAACGACGCACTGAAACTCGATCCGAAGTTCGCCAAGACCTACAACAACCGCGCCGTGCTCTACAAGAAGATGGGCGAGCGCCGGAAGGCGCTGGCCGACTACGAGGCGACGTTGCGGCTCGATCCCGCCAATGAAAACGCGACCAACGGCCGCCGCCTGATGATCGCCGAAATCGCGAAGTTCGGCGACGAGCCGGCCCGTGCGCTGAACGCCACCCCCAGCAACCCCTCGTTCGATTGCGCCACCGCAAAACGCGAAGTCGAGAAGGTGATCTGCGCCGATCCGCAGCTCGGCGTGCTCGACCGCCAGATCGCCGAGGCCTATGAGCGTGCGCTGAAATCCGCGAGCAAGCGCTCCGCTAACAGTCTGCGAAAATCCCAGCGCGAATTCCTGGCCGCGCGCGATGCGAGTTTCCGTCGTCCCGGCTATGATCTGAAGAAGGTCATGCAGGATCGCCTGCAGAAGCTGAATGCGATGGACAGCTGAGGCGTCTTCGCCTCTGCCCGCCTGCGGGGAGAGGCCGGAATTTGCGTCAGCAGATTCCGGGTGAGGGGTCTCGCCGCGAACTCCATCTCTTACCGTATTCGCCGATGCAGCCCCTCACCCCAGCCCTCTCCCCGTAAGAACGGGGCGAGGGAGCGCGCCGCCCATGCGGCAGTGGCGCGCCACCGCCAAGAAAACCCGCCCTTTTCGGCTTGAACCGCGGCCCGTTCCCGCGAAAATAGGCTGACAAGAAGGCCGGCAATTGATCCTGGTCATGGCGGGGCGCCTGCGCTGCCACAAGGGTCGGAGCCAGGCGAATAAAGGGAACGGGAGCGCGGGAATGAACATCCAGGGCAAGAGTCTCTATCACGAGGTCCATGCGCGCTCGCTGGCCGATCCCGAGGGCTTCTGGGCCGAGGCGGCCAAGGAGATCGACTGGATCGAGCCGCCGAAGAAGATCTTCGATCCGGCGCAAGGAACCTATGGTCGCTGGTTTGCCGGCGGCGTCGTCAACACCTGCTACAACGCGCTCGACCGCCACGTCGAACGCGGCCGCGGCGACCAGGTCGCGCTGATCCATGATTCACCGCTGGCGGGATCGGTCACCAAGCTCACCTATGCCGAGCTGCTGAAAGAGGTCCAGGCGCTCGCTGCCATCATGCAAGATTTCGGCGTCGCCAAGGGCGACCGTGTCATCCTCTACATGCCGATGGTGCCGGAGGCGGTGGTCGCGATGCTTGCCTGCGCGCGGCTCGGTGCGGTGCACTCGGTGGTGTTCGGCGGCTTCGCCGCGAAGGAGCTCGCCACACGGATCGACGACGCACAGCCGAAGCTCATCCTCTCCGCCAGCTGCGGCATCGAGCCCGGCCGCATCGTGCACTACAAGCCGCTGCTCGACGAGGCGATCAGGCTGGCCGGCAGCAAGCCCAAGGCCTGCATTGTGCTGCAGCGTCCGCAGCTCACCTGCGA
>NZ_JAEMSD010000306.1:2491-3455 GCF_016462955.1 Bradyrhizobium sp.
CCGCAAGGCGCTGAACGACGGCAAGAGCGCGCCTTGCGTGCCTGTTGCCGCCACCGATCCGCTCTACATCCTCTACACTTCGGGCACCACGGGCATTCCGAAGGGTGTCGTGCGCGACAATGGCGGGCATCTGGTCGCGGTGAAATGGTCGATGTTCAACCTCTACGGCGTCAAGCCGGGCGAGGTGTGGTGGTGCGGCTCCGACATCGGCTGGGTGGTCGGGCACAGCTACATCGTCTACGGGCCACTGCTGCAGGGCGCGACCACGATCATGTATGAGGGCAAGCCGGTCGGCACGCCCGACGCCGGCGCGTTCTGGCGCGTGATCTCCGAGCACAAGGCGGTGGCATTCTTCACCGCGCCGACCGCGTTCCGCGCCATCCGGAAGGACGATCCCGAAGGAAAGTTCATCCGGCAATATGATCTGTCCAAGTTCCGCACGCTGTTCCTGGCCGGGGAGCGCGCCGATCCGCCGACGGTGGAGTGGGCCGAGCAGCAGCTGAAGGTGCCGGTGATCGACCATTGGTGGCAGACCGAGACCGGTTGGTGCATCGCCGGCAATCCGGTCGGGCTCGGCATGCTGCCGGTGAAGCACGGCTCGCCGACGGTGCCGATGCCGGGCTATCAGGTCGATGTCGTCGACGAAGCGGCAAAGCCGGTCGGCCCCAACACCATGGGCTCGATCGTCATCAAGCTGCCGATGCCGCCGGGCTGTCTGCCGACGCTGTGGAATCAGGACGAGCGCTTCAAGGAAGCGTACCTGAGCGAATTCCCCGGCTATTACAAAACCTCCGACGCCGGCTACAAGGACGATGACGGCTACGTCTTCGTCATGGGCCGTACCGACGACATCATCAACGTCGCCGGGCATCGGCTCTCCACCGGCGGCATGGAGGAGATCCTGGCCTCGCATCCCGACGTCGCCGAATGCGCCGTGCTCGGCGTCAAGGACGCGATCAAGGGC
>NZ_JAEMSD010000306.1:3465-8444 GCF_016462955.1 Bradyrhizobium sp.
CCCCCCCGCCGAGATCGAGAAGGAGATCATCGCGCTGGTGCGCGACAAGCTCGGGCCAGTCGCCGCCTTCAAGCTCGCCATTACCGTCGGCCGCCTGCCCAAGACGCGCTCCGGAAAGATCCTGCGCGGCACCATCAAGAAGATCGCCGACGGCGACTCCTGGACCATGCCGGCCACGATCGAGGATCCCAAGGCGCTCGACGAGATCGGCGAGGCGCTGAAGGGGCGGGTGTGAGGTGAACTTGGTCTGGTGGGACGCTGTCGCGCCGTTCCCGCTGTCATCACCCGCGAAGGCGGGTGATCCAGTATTCCACCAGCGTCAATTATCACGACCGCTGGTGATTACTGGATGCCCCGCCTCCGCGGGGCATGACATCTCATTCCATCATCAGCGCTACGCGCCCGATCGCCTTGCGGTCGATCAACAACCGCATCGCCTTCGCGTAGTCCTCCAGCGGCAGGCGGTGCGAGACGTTCGGACGCAGCTTGCCCTCCTCCGCCCACCGCAAGAGCGCCTTCAGGCGCACCTCACCCAGCGCGGGATCTTTCCGCACAGCTTCGCCGGCGCGCACGCCGAGCACGCTGGCCCCCTTGATCAGCAACAGGTTGGTCTTGGCCGAACCGATCCCGCCGGTGAAGCCGATCACCAGAAGCCGCGCGCCCCAGGCAATGCAGCGCATCGAGTCCTCGAACACCTGGCCTCCGACCGGATCGAACACGACGTCGGCGCCGCGGCCGTCGGTGATGCGCTTGACGGCATCGCGAAACGGCTCGCGGTCGTAGCGCACGAGATGATCGGCGCCGCGCGATTGCGCAACGGCGAGCTTCTCGTCGCTGGAGGCGGTTGCGATCACGGTCGCGCCCAGCATCTTGCCGATCTCGACGGCGGCAAGACCGACGCCGCCGCCGGCGCCGTGCACCAGCAGCACCTCGCCCGGCGCGACCCGGCCGCGATCGATCAGCGCATGATAGGCGGTGCCGTGGCCCGCGAGGTAAGTCGCAGCCTCCGCATAGTCGAAGGTGGACGGCATCGGCGTCAGCTGCGACGGCGAGACCACAGCTTCGTCGGCGAATGCGCCATGGCGCATCTTGACGATGACCTTGTCGCCGACGGCAACGCCGCTTGCCTCTGATCCCACCTCGGTGACGTCGCCGGCGGCTTCCATGCCCGGCGTGAATGGCAGCTCCGGCTTGAGCTGGTATTCGCCGGCGGCCATCAGCACGTCGGGAAAATTCAGCCCGGCTGCACGGATCGCGACCCGCACCTCGCCGGGCTTCACGGCCCGGGGCGGAAACTCTTCCAGCCGCAACGTCTCGGGCGGGCCGAGCTCACGGCAGACGACGGCGCGCACCATCAGGCCGCGCTCGCCTTGGTGCGCATGAGCGCCTCGCGGATCAACGGCAGCCGGTCGTTGCCGAAGTACATGTCGGTTTTGTTCACGAAGATCGTCGGCGAGCCGAAGCCGCCGCGGGCGACCACCTCTTCGGTATTGGCCTTGAGCTGGTCCTTGATCCCCTGCTCGGCAATCCCTGCGAAGAATTTCGCCTCGTCGACACCAACTTTCTTGCAGATCTCGGCGAGCACCACGTCCTGCGAGATGTCCTTGTCTTCGCCCCAATAGGCCTCGAACACGCCGGTCGCGAACGGCACCATGTCCTTGCCGAGCCAGATGCAGCCGCGCATGGCCTTGACGCTGTTCACGGGAAACACCGTCGGCGGCATCTTGATCGCAAGGCCGGCCGAGCGGGCCCAGTCCTGCAGATCCTTCTTCATGTAGCGCGCCTTCAGCGGCACCGGCTTCTCGCGCTGCGCGTAGACGCTGGGGTTGACCGTGTTGAAGATGCCGCCGACCAGGATCGGCCGCCAGACGATCTCGGCGCCCACCTCCTTCGCCAGCGGCTGGATGTTGTGGAAAGCGAGATAGGTCCAGGGGCTGGAACAGTCGAAGAAGAATTCGATCATGGGGGTTTCCTTTGTCGCGTCTTGTCTCGTCATCGTCATTCCGGGGCGCGCCTTCTTGGCGCGAACTATGGTGCGCAATTGCGCACCTGAGAATCCATTTTGCCTCTCGTTCCGCGGCCCGATGGATTCCGGGTTCGCGCTTCGCGCGCCCCGGAATGACGGCGCGGCCATCACTTCCTTCCCAGCACTTCCTTAGCCCGTTGCCCGAACATGATCTTGCGTGATTCCTCGTCGAACGGCTCCTTCACGAACTTGCCGATCGCAAGCCCCGCCTGCACCTGCGGCCTGGCGCGGACCTCGGCATACCAGCGTTTCACGTTCGGATAGTCGTCGAGGGTGAAACCCTGCGCCTTGTGGGTCATGGTCCAGGGGAAGCAGGCGATGTCGGCGATGGAATAGCCGCCAGCAACGAAAGCTCCGGTCTTCCCCAGCTGCCGGTCGAGCACGCCGTAGAGCCGCGCCGCCTCGTCGCGATAGCGCGCGATCGCGTAAGGAATCTTCTCGGCCGCATAGAGTGCGAAGTGCCCGTGCTGGCCGAGCATCGGTCCGAGCCCGGCCATCTGCCACATCACCCATTGGATCGTGGTGGAACGGTCGCGCAAGTCCGCCGGCAGAAAGCGGCCGGTCTTTTCCGCCAGATAGATCAGGATCGCGCCGGTCTCGAAAGCCGCGAACGGCGCGCCGCCGTCGGCGGGCTCGTGATCGACGATCGCGGGAATACGGTTGTTCGGGGAGATCGCAAGAAACTCAGGGCTGAACTGCTCGCCGGCGCGGATGTCCACGGGCTTCACGGTGTAAGGCAGCCCGAGTTCCTCCAGCATGATCGAGATTTTCCAGCCGTTCGGCGTCGGCGCGTAATAGAGGTCGATCATGACCTTTTCCCTTGGTATTCCCCATCGCCGCCGCTGGTTCAGAGAGCGACTTTCGTTGTCCTGTACCTCGACGTTAGGACATGGCAGGAAGGGGCGCAACACAACCTGCCGGGAGAGCCGCCATGCTGTTTCCAACCACGATCGCCGGCTCCTTGCCGAAGCCGGAATGGCTGGCCGAGCCCAACATGCTGTGGGCGCCCTGGAAGTCAGAGGGTGACGAGCTGCTCCGGGCCAAGCGAGATGCGACGCTAATCTGGCTGAAGATCCAGGAGGACGCCGGCATCGACATCGTCACCGAGGGCGAGCAGGCCCGGCAGCATTTCGTCCACGGTTTCCTGGAGAAGATCGAGGGCATCGATTTCGCCCACAAGGTCGAGATGGGCATCCGCAAGGACCGCTACAAGGCGATGGTGCCGCAGGTGGTCGCCCCGCTCCGCCTGAAGGATCGCGTCCACGCCTTCGAGGCGCGTGTGGCGCGCACGCACACGAAGAAGAAGCTGAAATTCACCCTGCCCGGCCCGATGACCATCATCGATACCATTGCCGACCGCTATTACGGCGACCGCGTCAAGATGGCGTTTGCCTTCGCCGAGCTGCTCAACGAGGAGGCCAAGGCCCTGCAGGCCGACGGCGTCGATCTCGTGCAGTTCGACGAGCCCGCCTTCAACGTCTACATGGACGAGGTCAACGATTGGGGCATCAAGGCGCTGGAGCGCGCCGCGCAGGGGCTGACCTGTACCACTGCCGTGCACATCTGCTACGGCTACGGCATCAAGGCCAACACCGACTGGAAGGAGACCCTGGGCAGCCAGTGGCGGCAATACTAGCAGATCTTCCCGGCCATCGACGCCAGCCCGATCCAGCAGGTCGCGATCGAGTGCCGGAATTCGAAGGTGCCGCTCGACCTGCTCGCGCTGCTCAAGAACAAGATCGTGCAGGCCGGCGTGATCGACGTCGCCAGCGACACGGTGGAGACCGCCGAGGACGTCGTGAAGGTGATCGACGCGGTGGCGCGATTCGTACCCAAGAGCAACATCATCGCGACCACCAATTGCGGCATGGCGCCGATGCGTCGCGAGATCGCCGAAGCCAAGCTGATGGCGCTCGGCGCCGGCGCGGCGCTGGCGCGCGAAAAGCTGGGGTGAGACACCTAATTGCGCGGCAGCGACGTTCCGGTTCCGGGCGCTGACTCGCGCGTTCTGACGGCGACTTGCTGGTCATCGCCCTTGCAGGCATGGCCGTCGAGCGACTTCAGCCCGAGCAGATATTGGCCGTGCTCGTGCAAGTTGCTCGTCATGTACCTGTCGATGCGGGTCAGAAAGTTCAGCATTTGACTCTCTCCTCGATGTTGCACGAGAAGGTAAGCTGCCGGGCATAGCCGATCGATGGGACCGACGGGACGATGTTATAAAGGCGGTATAGCCGCCATCGGAACGACCATAGGATACGTCTAGCTGAGTGCCGTCGGATGCAGCCTGGGTTGATAACCCGCGCTCAGCGCACGCAGCGTCGAGGGCGGCGTCAAGAGCCTGGCGTCGTCGAGCCGCCCCTGAGCATCGGCATAGCCCGCCGGCGACCACCGCAGCACCCGTCCCTGCAGCACCAAAAAGCTGTCTTCGCCCTGCTGCACCATCGCGCCGTCGGGTAGGCCCGACAGCGGCATCGGGAGCGGGTGCAATCGCTTGCGGCCGCGATCGAGACGCTCGCGATGCAGAACGGCATCCATCTCCTTCGCGCTGATGCCGCTCGCACCATTGCCCTTCTCCCACGCCGCGCGAAACCGTTTGGCGTCGTCCCGTCTGCAAAAGAAGCAGGGCCGGTGTCCGGCGGCAAAGGCCGTCGGCTCGTCGAGAAAGAACAACTCGGTCCAGCTCCGCCGCGCCATCACAGGCCGCCGCCAGCCGCGGAATTCGCACAGGCATGTGATCCATGCCGGCGACGACCAGCGCTTGTTCAGCAGCGTCTTCGTTGCGGGGTCGTGGATGATGCCGCGATTGCCGGTGAAGAGGCCGCGATGCGGGGTGGCGATGATATCGCCGGTGGGCGTGACCCGGTTCTGGAGGGGCATTTTTTCGGTACCGTCATTCCGGGGCGATGCCCAGCATCGAACCCGGAATCTCGAGATTCCGGGTTCGATGCTGGGC
>NZ_JAEMSD010000307.1:0-6086 GCF_016462955.1 Bradyrhizobium sp.
ACTCGGGACCCATCCTGCGATCCTGCCGTTGATCCCCCAGGGGAACCGGAGGAAGCGAGATGGACGACCGACCCAGACAACCCGGCCTGATGCAGGACGACGGCTTCGTTCACGTCCGCGGCGCGCGCGAGCACAATCTCAAGAACGTCGACGTCCGCATTCCCCGCAATGCGCTCGTCGTGTTCACGGGCGTGTCCGGGTCGGGGAAATCCTCGCTCGCCTTTGGAACGATCTATGCCGAGGCGCAGCGGCGGTATCTGGAATCGGTATCGCCCTACGCGCGGCGCCTGTTCCACCAGATGCAGATCCCTGAAGTCGACGACATCGAAGGCTTGCCGCCCGCGGTCGCGCTCCAGCAGCAGCGCGGGGCGCCGACGACGCGGTCGTCGGTCGGCAGCGTCACCACCATCTCGAACCTCCTGAGGATGCTCTATTCCCGCGCCGGCGACTATCCGCGCGGACAGAAGATGCTCTATGCGGAGTCGTTCTCGCCGAACACGCCGGAGGGCGCCTGCCCGACCTGCCACGGCATCGGCCGGATGCTCGATGTCACCGAGAAGTCCATGGTGCCCGACGACACTAAGACGATCCGCGAGCGCGCGGTCGCGGCCTGGCCGAGCGCCTGGCAGGGACAGAACCTCCGGGACATCCTGACGACGCTCGGCTACGACGTCGACAAACCCTGGCGCGAGCTGCCGAAGAAGGATCGTGACTGGATCCTGTTCACCGAGGAGCAGCCGACCGTCCCTGTTTATGCCGGCTACGACGCAGCCGAGGTCAAGCGGGCGCTGCGCCGCAAGGAGGAGCCGAGCTACCAGGGCACGTTCACCGGCGCCAAGCGCTACGTGATGCAGACTTACGCCAAGTCCGAGAGCGCGATGATGAAGCGTCGCGTCGCGCAGTTCATGATCACGCGGGACTGCCCGACCTGCCACGGCGCGCGGCTGAAGCCCGAGGCGCTCAAGGTCAGGTTCGCCGGCCTGAATATCGCAGAGATGTCGCACCTGCCGCTGAAGCAGTTGCACGAGGTGATGAAGCCGTTCGCAAGGGCTTCATCGGAAAAATCCGAGAAGACCGTCGTCGCCAGGAGAATCTGCGAGGATCTGTCGGCGCGGCTCGCCGTCCTGCTCGATCTCGGCCTCGGCTATCTCGCCTGCGAGCGCAGCACGCCGACGCTGTCGCCGGGCGAGTTGCAACGGCTGCGCCTCGCGACGCAGGTCCGCTCGAACTTGTTCGGCGTCGTCTACGTGCTCGACGAGCCCTCCGCCGGCCTGCATCCCGCCGACACCGAGGCGCTGCTGCGGGCGCTCGACCGGCTGAAGCATGCGGGCAACTCGATCTTCGTGGTCGAGCACGAGATCGAGGTGATCAGGCAGGCGGACTGGCTCGTGGACGTCGGCCCCGACGCCGGCGATGGCGGCGGCCGCATCCTCTACAGCGGGCCGTCGGCCGGCCTCGGCGAGGTCGAGAACTCGCGAACAGCGCAGTACCTCGCGCACCCGCGAAAGAAGCTGCCGACGATCCGCCGCGAGGCGAAGGGGCATCTCGAGATCAGGGGCGTGACCCGAAACAATTTGCGCGGCCTCGATGTCGACATTCCGCTGGGCGTCATCGCCAGCGTCACCGGCGTGTCCGGCTCCGGCAAGTCGAGCTTGATCAGCCAGTTCCTCGTCGAGACCGTCGCCGCGCATCTCGGCCACACGCTCGCCACGGATGCCGATGACGACAGCCTGGCTCCGACGGTGGAGACGCTGGGCGGCAGGATCGTTGCCGGGCTCGACCAGATCAGCCGCCTCGTCGTCGTGGACCAGAAGCCGATCGGCCGCACGCCGCGCTCAAACCTCGCGACCTATACCGGCCTGTTCGACCACGTGCGAAAACTGTTCGCCGCGACACCGCACGCCAAGTCCCGCCGCTACGATGCCGGGCGCTTCTCCTTCAACGTCGCCAAGGGCCGGTGTGCGACCTGCGAAGGCGAGGGCTTCGTCTCCGTCGAGCTGTTGTTCCTGCCCAGCGTCTACGCGCCCTGCCCGACTTGCAAGGGTGCGCGGTACAACGACAAGACGCTGGAGGTGAAGATCCGCGGCAAATCCATCGCGGACGTGCTGGCGATGCGGGTCGACGAAGCGTTCGACTTCTTCGAGGGCGATACAACGCTGAACCGCGCGCTGTCTGTCGTGCGCGAGGTCGGTCTCGGCTATATCCGCCTCGGCCAATCCGCAACCGAGCTGTCCGGTGGCGAGGCCCAGCGCATCAAGCTGGCCACCGAGCTGATGCGTCCGCAACGCGGCCACACGCTCTATGTTCTGGACGAGCCGACCACCGGTCTGCACCCGCGGGACGTCGAGCGGCTGATTGCCCAGCTCGACCGGATCGTGGATTCCGGCAACAGCGTGATCGTGGTCGAACACGACATGGACGTCGTGGCGCACAGCGACTGGATCATCGACCTCGGCCCCGGTGCCGGTGTCGAGGGCGGCCGCGTCGTCGCGTCGGGGACGCCCGAGCAGGTCGGCAAGGCTGGCGGGAAGACCGCGCCCTATCTGGCGCGGCGCCTCAAGCAGTAGCACCGGCCTACTCCACGGAGACGCCAACAACGCCCGCACTCGTCATGCCGAGCGCAGGCGCGGCCGGCACGGGGAGATCGACGATGCAGCCGCGGATGAAGGGACCGCGGGACTAGCATGCGCAAGGATGCGCAGGCTTCGCCTCGAGCCTGGCCCGCTGCATCTCGCCGCAATCGTGCTCATGCATTTAGCATGCATGAGCCTGATCGTGTGGCTGTCGTTCTAGCTACGTACCGCTCACCAGCCGCGGTAATAGTGACGGTGATAGACGCGGTACGGCCGGTGATAAGCCCGGTAAGGCCGGTAATAGCCGTAGCTGTAATACGGACGATACGGCCGGTAGTACCGCGGATAGGCCGGCGCGTAGCCATAGCCACCGTAATAGGCGGGGGCATAACCGTAACCGTAGCCCGGATATCCGTAGCCGTAGCCTCCGTAGCCGTAGCCTCCGTAGTAGGGTCTGCCATAGTAGCCGTAAGGCGCGCCGCCGGCGATGGCGCCGCCGATGATCGCACCGGCTGCGAGACCACCGAGGGCAACGCCCCAGCCGCCGCCGCGCCAATGCACCGGCGTGACATTGTCACCGGCCGCAGCCTTCATCGTCGCAACATTCGTCGGCATCGGGCCCGCTGTGGCTTGCCCGACCTGGGCCGCCATGAGCGCGCCGGCCAACGAACAGGCAATCGCCGTCTTCCAGATTCTCATCGTCCTACTCCCTGTCTGACCTTTCGCTAGAAAGAGGATCTCAGCGTCATGATCGGGCATCCTTGCGCCAAGTCAAAGCCCAGAAAAGCCCTCACTTTTGCGTGCACCGCACAAGACGCTGCCTCCGTTCTGATTAACCGTGCCCGGCGCCGACGACCTCGACGCCTGCGACACCGCACGATGACGGCCGAGGCCTGAGTCACCCGGCAAGGCATTAAGCTTCCGGCCCGATCGCAACCATCAACCATCTTCACGATTTACTATTCGTAACGTTACTATCAGTTCCAATGAGCGCGGCCGGGAGGCTTCTCGCGAGCGCCAGAGTTGTGGGAGAATGACATGAGTGCCGCGAGACCCGAGCCGCTTGCCCGTCAGGCGCTGGCCTTCGTCCTGGCCGGCGGCCGCGGCAGCCGGCTCCTGGAGCTGACCGACCGGCGCGCCAAGCCGGCGGTCTATTTCGGCGGCAAGTCCCGCATCATCGATTTCGCGCTCTCCAATGCTGTGAATTCGGGCATCCGCCGTATCGCGGTCGCAACGCAATATAAGGCGCACAGCCTCATCCGGCACCTTCAGATGGGCTGGAACTTCTTCCGCCCCGAACGCAACGAGAGTTTCGATATCCTGCCCGCCAGCCAGCGCGTCTCCGAGACCATGTGGTACGTGGGCACGGCGGACGCCGTGTACCAGAACATCGACATCATCGAGGCCCATGCCTGCCGCTTCATCGTGGTGCTGGCCGGCGACCACATCTATAAAATGGATTACGAGGTGATGCTGCGCCAGCACGTCGAGAGCGGCGCCGACGTCACCGTCGGCTGCCTCGAAATGCCGCGGTCGGAATCCTCCGGTTTCGGCATCATGCATATCGACGAGAATGGCTGGATCAAGGAGTTCCTGGAGAAGCCGAAGGATCCACCACCGATGCCGGGCAAGCCGGACGTGTCGCTCGCCAGCATGGGTATCTACGTGTTCGACGCCAAGTTCCTGTTCGACCAGCTCAAGCGCGACGCCGAGGATACGAACTCGAACCACGATTTCGGCAAGGACATCATTCCCTACCTCGTCAAGAACGGCCGGGCGATGGCCCACCAATATTCGACGTCCTGCGTCCGCTCCGGCAGCGACCCCCGCGCCTATTGGCGCGACGTCGGCACAGTGGACGCCTATTGGGCCGCTAATATAGACCTCACCGACGTGGTGCCGGAACTCGACCTGTTCGACCGCGCCTGGCCGATCTGGTCCTATTCCGAGATCACGCCGCCGGCGAAATTCGTTCACGACGAGGAGAGCCGGCGCGGCCAAGCGGTGAGCTCTCTGGTCTCGGGCGGCTGCATCATCTCTGGCGCCTCGCTGCGCCGCTCGCTGCTGTTTACCGGCGTGCGCATCAACTCCTATGCCAATGTCGAGAACGCCGTGATCATGCCCTATGTGAATGTCGGCCGCGGTGCTCGCCTGCGCAACGTCGTGATCGACCGCGGCGTCGAGATTCCGGAGGGCCTCGTGGTCGGCGAGGATCCCGAAGTCGATGCGCAGCGCTTCCGCACGACCGAGCAGGGCATCTCGCTAATCACCCAGCCGATGATCGACAGGCTCAATACATGACGCCTGTTCGCGTCCTCGCGGTCGCCTCTGAAGTCTATCCCCTCGTCAAGACCGGCGGCCTCGCAGATGTCGCCGGTGCACTGCCGGCCGCGCTGAAGGCGCATGGCGTCGAGATGCGCACCCTGATGCCCGGCTATCCCGACGTGCTGCGCCTGCTGTCGAACGCCGAGGAGCTGCGGCGCTGGCCGGATTATTTCGGCGGTCCCGGACGGCTGCTGGCGGCATCGCATCACGGGCTCGATCTGTTCGTGCTGGACGTGCCGCATCTCTATGTGCGGCCGGGCAACCCCTATGTCAGCGCCGAAGGCGTCGACTGGGCGGACAACGGCGTGCGCTTTGCGGCGCTGTCGCGCGTGGCGGCCGATATCGGCCACGGTCTCGTGCCCGCTTTCGTCCCCGATGTCGTGCATGCCCATGATTGGCAGGCGGGACTCGCTCCGGCCTATCTGCATTACGACAACCGGCCGCGGCCCGGCACCGTGATGACCATTCACAACATGGCCTATCAGGGCAAGTTCGCCCCCGAGTTGATCGGATCGATCGGCCTGCCCTTGCACGCCTTCAACGTCAACGAGCTGGAATATTTTGGCGGCATCAGCTTCCTGAAGGCCGGCCTGCAATTCGCCGATCGCATCACCACGGTGTCGCCGACTTACGCGCGTGAAATCCAGAGCGACGAAGGCGGCATGGGATTCGGAGGGCTGCTGCGCACACGCGCGAACGTGCTCAGCGGCATCCTCAACGGCATCGACGTCGAGGTGTGGAACCCGCAGAGTGATCCGCACATCGCCTATCGCTTCGGCGCGGAGGACCTGACCTTCCGCGCCGCCAACAAGGCGGTGCTGCAGCAGCAGTTCAACCTCGATTCCTCGGACGAGGCGCCATTGCTCGGCGTCATCAGCCGGCTGTCGTGGCAGAAGGGGCTCGATCTCCTGCTCGAGGCCATCCCCACAATCTTGCGCGAAGGCATGCAGCTCGCGCTGCTCGGCAACGGCGACCGCGACCTGCAGGATCGCTACCAGTCGGCCGCCCGCGCCAATCCCGGCCGGGTTGGCGTCGTGATCGGCTATGACGAGATCCTGGCGCATCTGATCCAGGCCGGCTCGGACGCGCTGGTCGTGCCCTCGCGGTTCGAGCCGTGCGGCCTGACCCAGCTCTGCGCGCTGCGCTATGGCGCGGTGCCGATCGTCTCCCGCGTCGGCGGCCTCGAGG
>NZ_JAEMSD010000307.1:6096-8432 GCF_016462955.1 Bradyrhizobium sp.
CGTCGACATCGGCGAAGCCGATGTCTCCGGCCACGATGCCACGGGATTCAAGTTTGCCCCGGTGACGGCGGATGCCCTCGCCGGCGCACTGCGCAAGGCCAACATCGCCTTCCACGACAAGCTGACCTGGCGCCGGCTGCAACGTAGCGGGCTTGCGACCGACGTCTCCTGGCGCGGCCGCGCCGGCGACTATGCCGCGCTCTATCGCAGGCTGATGGCGGCGCGCGCCTGAGGCGTGATCGTCATCGAATCCATGCTATAGAGCCGGCCATGGAACCATTCGTGATCAAGCTCATCGGCTTTGCCGCCGCCACCTGCACCACCGTGGCCTACGCCCCGCAGGCCATCAAGGTGTGGAAGACCCGCTCCACCGGCGACATCTCGCTCGGCATGTTCCTGGTCATGGTGCTCGGCATCGCGCTCTGGCTCGTCTACGGCCTGCTCTCCGGCGATGCGCCCCTGGTCGCCGCCAACGCCGTGACCATGGTGCTCGCCGGCGGCATCCTTGTGATGAAGCTCAGATACGGCTGAACTTCATCATGCTCCTGATTCTTCGCCGGTCGGGAAACGAAGTCGCTTGTATTGCAGCTTCACCGCGCGATAGCATTCGCAGGTCGCCTTGTTGAGCTCGGCGACGTTGACGATCTCGATGAGACCGCGGCTGAATCGAATGACGTTGGCCTGCTGAAGAGCGTGGGCGACAAACGAAACGCTGTTTCGGCGAACGCCGATCATCTCCGCCATCAATTCCTGCGTGAGCTTGAAGCGATCACGGCCGGATAGATCCCGAACCCTCAGAAGCCATCGCGCCAATCGCGCTTCGACGGTATGCGATGCATTGCAGCCCACGGATTGCTGAGCCTGAACGAAGAGGGCCTGGCTGTGACGCGTCAGGTTGTCTCGAAACGCAGCATTCTCCTGGGCGAGAGCACGCAGGCGGGCAGCCTCGACCAGCAAAGCCGAACCGGGCACCAATACGACAGCGTGAACCAATGCCACGGGCTCGCCCAAGACGCCAAAGGTGCCCAAGATGCTGTCGGAGCCGATCAGCGCCACCTCGATCCGTTCGCCCGCTTCAAGCTCGACGACCAGAGAGACGACGGCCGTGAGCGGAAGATGGGCCCACACGACGGTCTGACCAAGCTCGATCAGCGAAGCCCCTTCCGGAAGCTCGACGGCCTTGAGATGTGGGCGAATGGCCGCGAAGTCGGCCGGACTCAGCGACTTGAGAAACGCGTTCTGAAAAGGATCCGTTGATGGCATCAAATTCTTCGGCAGAATTCACGCGACAACCATAGCGCGACGGCGCACCGAACGAAATCGGTAGAATAGCCTTTATATGCACTGTGGCGTGCGGATGATCGGTGCTCGCCAAAAGCTCTTTGCCACGACTCAACTCCCGCGGGCGACAATCTCGAATTGTCCGCCGAATTCACTTGCTTTTGCCGTGACATGCGCCCAGGGTTTCTATGTGCGTTACCGCACATAATTCGGCGGACCCGGTTGGACTAACCGATACTCCTCGCGACCGCTCGGAGCCGATCATGCGCCACCATTACTTCCGGATCACCAACTGCGACGGCGGCACGATCGAGCATCTGGCCGAGATCGCGGACATGGAATCGGCGTGGACCGAAACGACCAAAGTGTTCGGAGATCTCGCCCGCGGCTGCGGGCTCAAGGAAAATGCCGAATGGCGGATCGAGCTTCTGGGCCCGGGAAAGCAGCCCCTATATCGGATCCGGCTGCTCGCCGAGACATGTGAAGCCGCCGCCTCCGCTTGTCGTACCGCGGACAAGGGCGAGCCCTACTGACATTCGCGACCGCAGTCCGGCGTCTCTTATGTCGAAATTTGACACAGTGAAAAAAAGACTCGCTATGTGCGGTAGAGCTCTTACCGTTGACCGATTATCGGATATCCGCATAAGGCACCGATAGCTGAGAGTTCTTTGCGCTCCCGCCTGTCCCCGGGAGTGACAAAATGAAGAACCTCTTATTGAGGCAGCTGTCCGAGGCCGATCTCAAGATCCTCGAGCCGCATTTGAAGACCGTCGCCTTCGCGCAGCACTCCCTGTTGTTCGAAGCCGATCAGGAGATTCGCTCCGTGTACTTTCCCGCCGGCGCAGTGATCTCGCTGGTTGTGACTCTTTCGAGCGGCGAGATGATCGAGACCGCGATGGTCGGCATCGACGGCGTCGTCGGCGCCGCCGCCGCGCTGGACGGGCGGATGTCTCTCTGCCGCGGCATCGTTCAGCTCGGCGGAAACGTCGTCGTCTGCAATTTCGACGCCCTGAAGTCGGCCGCGCTGCAGAGCCCCCGGCTGTTGGCGCTCC
Source organism: Bradyrhizobium sp. (assembly GCF_016462955.1). GTDB lineage: Bacteria > Pseudomonadota > Alphaproteobacteria > Rhizobiales > Xanthobacteraceae > Bradyrhizobium. Next base: position 8,430 of record NZ_JAEMSD010000307.1, read on the forward strand.
TCA
>NZ_JAEMSD010000019.1:0-22978 GCF_016462955.1 Bradyrhizobium sp.
TTCAGTGCGGTGCGGCGATCCCTCGCCGCGACGGCCGCAATCGGCGCGCCGACGAAGCGGACCATGTTGTCATCGTCGAGCAGCGGAACGACCGCGGCGACACCGGCAATGGCGCGCGCTGGCGCCAGGTCGAGCCCGGTGATCCTCGCATGCGCGACGTGCGCGCGCAGGATGACGCCTTCGAGCTGGCCGTCCTGGTGGATGTCGACCGTGTAGCGGGCCAGTCCCGTCACCTTGTCGCGGGCTTCCAGCCGCGGCGCGATGGGCTCAATGCCGTCGAAGCGGCCCGAGCAAGCCTCCGCAACCGCGCGAAAAATGCCTTCATAGGCGCCGCAGCGGCAGAGATGTCCAGATAACGCGGCGGCGATCTCCTCGCGCGAGGGTGTTGCCGTGCCCTTGGTCGCGCGCCAGCTGTCGTGGAACGCGGTGGCTTCGACGACGAAGCCGGGCGTGCAGAAGCCGCATTGCAGGGCGTCGTGCGCCATGAACGCCTTCTGCACCGGATGCAATCCGGCTGCTCCCACGCCCTCGATGGTGGTCAGCGATTTGCCCGCGGCCGCCTGCGCCGGCAGCAGGCAGCTCACCACAGGCGCGCCGTCGAGCAGCACGGTGCAGGCGCCGCAGACGCCGGAGCCGCAGACGAGCTTGGTGCCGGTGAGGCCGCCCTCGCGGATCACGTCGATCAAGAGCGCATCCGGATCGTCGGGCAGCACCAGAGGCCGTCCATTGATGGTCGTGCTGGTCATTTTCGAACTCCCGTTTTGCGGTGGGACTTCCTTGCGGACGGCGCCATCGCGCCGGCGATCAGCATGCGCAGCATGGTCTCGAGCTGTTTCAGGAATGCGTCGACCGGCTGCATGGACGGGAAAGCGGATTTGGTGCCGTGGATCGCCATCTCGACGCAGCGCGCGAGCTCGCGCACGCTGACGCCGCTTTCGAGCTTGAGCTTTCGCCTGCGGCACACCCGCGCGATCGTGGTCGCGATCTCGTCGGCGAAGCGGATGGAATAGCTCTGGTAGAGGTCGCGCGCCTGCGCGAGGTGCTCGGAAAACAGCTCCTCGGTATGGGGCGAGTCCTTGAGCGAAGCCAGCAGCGACTGCATTCGCGCGCCGATCTCTGCGACCAGGATGTCGGCCAGATCGAGGCCCGCTTCTTCCGCCGCCTGCGCCGCCGCGATTTCGGCCGCGAGCCCATGCTCGTAGATCCGCTCGAGCACGGCGCGAAACAGCGCCTCCTTGGAGGCGAAGTGATGATAGAGCGCCTGCCGCGTCAGCCCGGCTTCCTCCGCCGCCAGCTCGATCGAGGAGCGGCGGAAGCCGTGGCGCCGGAACACGCGCAAGGCGGCGTCGAGGATCCGGTCCTGGGGAGGGGCCTTGGCTTGCATTTTGTCAGATTTGACAAACACGAATGAAATGTCAAATCACGGATTGATGACGGTCTTGTACGCGCAGGAACCAGGGCTGCCCCGCACGCGCAGGGATCGATATGGATTTCGCGAGGACCGTGGGCTTGCGCCGCCTCTCCCGCTTGCGGGAGAGGCCGACGCGCCCCGGGCGATGCGAAGCATCGTCCCGCGCGCGGCGGGCGAGGGTTCTTTCCTCTTGGGGGTCGCCCCTTTGCGGAGACACCCTCTCCCCAACCCTCTCCCGCAAGCGGGAGGAGGGAGCCTACCGCCGATGCCGCCGCATCGTGCGGTCATCCATATGCAATGTCCCTGCCGCACGACAGGGCCATCGCCGAATTCCGTTGGCTGGCATGGCGACGCGAAAACGCTACCTCTCAAACGAAAACGGGCACGCCTTCTTGCGAAGGCATGCCCGCCAAAACTCTATTCGTGCGACGCGCGCGCTTTAGTGCACGCTCACCGCCTGCAACTCGTTGCTCCAGGCATTCGCGACCGCGGCTTCGCGGCTGTCGGTCAGCATGATCGGCGTGCCGTCGGCGGCATGGAGCGCGAAAAGCTTGAGGCCCGGCGCAATCTTGGGCGCCTCGGGGAACAGGCCCGGCACGTCCTCTGAGCGGATCTGCTTCACATAGGCGATATGGCCTTCGCCCAGGGTTGCCAGCGTCTCTGTAGAGACGTTCTTGGCTTCGTATTCGAACGCAACGTGACCTTCACTCATGGTCTCGACTCCTCTGGAACACTAAGCGGTCGAGTCCGCTACTCGTTCCATTATTCGTGCTCATTGATAGCGATTGTCTTAACGATCCTTTCCGGTTCAGGTCGGGCCAGATCGATCGACAACAACCCGTTCTTCAGATCCGCGCCCAGCACCAGCATCCCCTCCGCCAGCACGAAGGTGCGCTGGAAGTGGCGCGCGGCGATGCCGCGATGGATGTACTGCCGGGACTTGTCGTCCTGCTGCCGCCCGCGGATCACGAGCTGGTTTTCCTCAATGGTTACATCGAGTTGATCGCGGGTGAATCCGGCGACCGCCAGCGTGATGCGCAAACGCTCGGGCTGGCCGTCCGCGCCGCCGCACCTCTCGATATTGTAGGGAGGGTAGCCGTCGGCGCCTTTGACGACGCGGTCGAGCACGCGCTCGATCTCGTCGAAGCCCAGCAGGAAGGGACTGGAGAGCGTTGGAACACGAGACATAGTTTACAAAGTCCTCGCAGAAGCGACTTTGGTGTGTCGGGGCCCGTAGTGGCACCCCTTGAGCAGCAATATGGGCACGTTCTGCTGTGGGTTCAAGGACGTAGCCGGAGGCTGCGGACGGGCGCTGCGCCCTCGGATAGTCGCGGATCGTCGCGGCCGGGCTTGTTCTGGCACGACGATTCTGTCGCTGGATATTCTCTAATGAAAACAACCCCACTTCTACTGTGCATGGGGTTGTTTTCGCACTTTGGTGTTTGGCTCTGAGAACCCCTCAGGCCTCGAGCCGCGTCCGCCCGTCGGCGCTGAACAGATGCAGCTTGGCGCGCACCGCCGCGACGCGGATCCGCGTGCCGATCGCGGGGGCGTCGGTTCCGGGGATGCGGACGATGATCTCGCCGGGCGGCAGCTCGCCGGGGGTGGCGGCGACGCGCTGCTCCTCCTGCTCCCGGGAGCCGTAGACGAAGGTTTCGGCACCGACGCGCTCGATGGCTTCCACGGTGAGCGGCAGCGCAACGCCGCCATCCGGGGTCTGGTCGGTGATGACGAAGTCTTCCGGGCGGATGCCGAGAATGCCGGCGTCGGCCGCGGCGCTGCCGGCGAGCTGCGAGCGGATCTCCTCGGGGCGCGTCGACATCAGGTTCATCGGCGGCGCGCCGATGAAGGAGGCGACGAAGGTCGTCGCCGGCTTCTCGTAGATCGCCAGCGGATTGCCGACCTGCTCGACCTGGCCGCCATTCATCACGACGAGGATGTCGGCAAGCGTCATCGCTTCCAGCTGGTCGTGGGTGACGTAGATCGACGTCGTGGTGAGCCGGCGCTGCAATTTGCGGATCTCGACCCGCATCGCGATGCGCAGTTTCGCATCGAGATTGGACAGCGGCTCGTCGAACAGGAACACCTTCGGCTGGCGCACGATGGCGCGGCCCATGGCGACACGCTGGCGCTGTCCGCCGGAAAGCTGGCGCGGTTTGCGCTCCAGCATCGACGTGAGCTCGAGGATGCGCGCGGCTTCGTCGACGCGGGTCCTGATCTCGGCTTCCGCCATACCGCGGTTGCGCAGGCCATAGGCCATGTTGTTGTAGACGCTCATATGCGGATAGAGCGCGTAGTTCTGGAACACCATGGCGATGTCGCGGTCGGCGGGCTCGATGCCGTTGACGATGCGGCCGCCGATGTCGATCTCGCCGCCGGTGACCGTCTCCAGGCCTGCGACCATGCGCAGCAGCGTGGACTTGCCGCAGCCGGAAGGGCCGACCAGCACGCAGAACTGTCCGTCGCCGACATCGACGTCGACGCCCTTGATGGCCTCGAAGCCGCCGGGATAGGTCTTGCGGACGTTGCGCAGGGTGACGTTAGCCATGAAAACTCACTTGATTACTTCTCGGTCTCGACCAGTCCGCGCACGAACAGCTTCTGCATGGCGACCACGACGAGCACCGGCGGCAGCATCGCAAGCACGGCGGTCGCCATCACGATCGGCCATTCGGTCAGCGCGTCGGTGGTGGTGATCATCTTGCGGATGCCGATCTGGATGGTCTGCATATCGTCGCGCGTGGTGATCAGGAGCGGCCAGAGATATTGGTTCCAGCCGAGGATGAACAGGATCACGAACAGCGCCGCCATGTTGGTGCGCGACAGCGGCAGCAGCGTATCCCAGAAGAAGCGGAAGGGGCCGGCGCCGTCGATGCGGGAGGCTTCCAGGAGCTCGTCCGGCACCGTCATGAAGAACTGGCGGAACAGCAGCGTCGCGGTGGCCGAGGCGATCAGCGGCAGCGAGAGGCCGGCATAGCTGTCGAGCATGTGCAGGTCGGCGACGATCTTGTAGGTCGGATAGATGCGGACCTCGACCGGCAGCATCAGCGTGATGAAGATCAGCCAGAACAGTGCCATCCGGAACGGAAAGCGGAAATACACGATCGCATAGGCCGAGATGATCGAGATCGCGATCTTGCCGACCGCGATCAGGAGCGCCATCACCAGCGAGTTCAGCATCATGTTGCCGACCGGCTCGCGGGTCGAACCGCTCGTGCCGACGAAGATGGTCTGGTAGTAGGTCTCGAAGAAATGGCCGCCGGGCAGCAGCGACATCTGCCCGTTGGCGATTACCGCGTTGTCCTGCGTCGACGCCACGAAGGCGAGGTAGACCGGGAAGGCGACGATCGCGATCCCGATCCAGAGGATGATGTGGGCGACGTAGCGCCGAAAGCCTTCTTCCTCGACCATATCAGTAGGTCACCTTGCGTTCGACGAAGCGGAACTGGATGCCCGTCAGCACGATCACCATGATCATCAGGATCACCGATTGCGCCGCGGAGCTACCGAGGTTTCCGCCGAGCAGGCCGTCGGTATAGACCTTGTAGACCAGCGTCTCGGTCGACTTGCCCGGACCGCCGCGGGTCATGGTGTCGATGATGCCGAACGTGTCGAAGAAGGCGTAGACGATGTTGACGACCAGGAGGAAGAAGATGGTCGGCGACAGCAGCGGGAAGATCACGGTCCAGAACCGCCGCATCGGACGCGCGCCGTCGATCGCTGCCGCCTCGATCACGCTCCTGGGGATGCTCTGCAGGCCGGCGAGGAAGAACAGGAAATTGTAGGAGATCTGCTTCCAGGCGGCGGCGAGGATGATCAGGGTCGCGGCCTGGTTGCCGTCGAGCAGCGGATTCCAGTCGACGCCGAGCGCGCGCAGATAGCGCGAGAGCACGCCCAGAGAGGGATGCAGCATGAAGATCCAGAGCACGCCGACGACCGGCGGCGCCACCGCATAGGGCCAGATCAGCAGCGTGCGGTAGAGCATCGAGCCGCGCAGCGGCTTGTCCGCCATCACGGCCAGCAGCAGCGCAAACGACAGCGACGACACCGCGATCGCGAACGAGAAGAAGAAGGTGCGCAGGATCGCCTCGAAATAGGCGGGGTCCTTGAACAGGTCGATATAGTTCTCGAACCAGACGAACGTGGTCGACAGGCCGAAGGCGTCCTGCAGCAGGAACGACTGGATCATCGCCTGCAAGGCGGGCCAATAGAAGAATATCAGGACGATCGCGAGCTGCGGCGCAACCAGCGCATAGGGCAACAGCTTCGACTGGAAAATGGCTTGCTTCTGCATGATGCCCCAGCGCGGCAGGCCGGGCGACCGGCCTGCCGCTTGTCGCCTTTACTTCACGGCGGTCTTTTCGAACTGCCGCAGCATGGTGTTGCCGCGCTCGACGGCCGCGTCCAGCGCCTGCTTGGCGGTCTTCTTGCCGGCCAGCGCCTGCTCGATCTCTTCCGCCCAGACGTCGCGGAGCTGCACCATGTTGCCGAGGCGCAGGCCGCGCGAATTCTCGGTCGGCTCCTTGTTGGTCAGCTCGAGCAGCGGGGTCTCGAGATAGGGCTGGTCCTTGTAGAAGCCTTCTGCCTTGGCCTTGTCATAGGCCGCCTTGGTGATCGGCAGATAGCCCGACGATTTGTGGATGAAGACCTGCCGATCGGTATCGGAGAGGAACGTCAGGAACTTCGCCACGCCCTTGTACTCGTCGGCCGACTTGCCGCCCATGATCCATAGCGAAGCGCCGCCGATGATCGAGTTCTGCGGCGCGCCCTTGGCGTCCGGATAATATGGCATCGGCACCGCGGTGAAGGCGAACTTGGCCTGCGCCTTGACGTTGCCGAAGAAGGCCGACGAGGTCAGGTAGAGCGGGCATTCGCCCGACGTGAAGCGGCCTTCGCCGGTGTTGGTGCGGCCGGCATAGTCGTAGGTCTTGTCCTTCTGGAGCTCGACCAGGTTTTCGAGATGCTTGACCTGGAGCGGGCCGTTGAAGGACAGCACGGTGTCGAAGCCGTCGAGACCGTTGGCCTTGCTGGCGAGCGGCACGTTGTGCCAGGCGGAGAGCTGCTCGAGATTGACCCAGGTGACCCAGGAGTTGGAGAAGCCGCAGGTGGCGTGGCCGGCCGCCTTCAGCTTCTTGGCGGCGTCGAACACTTCCGGCCAGGTCTTGGGGATCTCGACATTGGCTTTCTTCAGCGCGTCGAGATTGACCCACATCACCGTCGACGACGAATTGAAGGGGAAGGACAGCATCTCGCCCTTCGAGGTCGAGTAGTAGCCGGTGATCGCGGGCAGGTAGGCCTTGGGATCGAACTTCTCGCCGGTCTCGGCCATCAGCTTGTAGACCGGCTTTACCGCGCCGGTCGCGGCCATCATGGTGGCGGTGCCGACCTCGAACACCTGCATGATGTGCGGGGCGTTGCCGGCGCGGAACGCGGCGATGCCGGCGTTCATCGTGTCGGCGTAGTTGCCCTTGTAGGTCGGGACCACCTTGTAGTCGCTCTGGGAGCCGTTGAAGTCGTTGGCGAGCTTGACGATGACGTCGTTGTTGGCGCCCGTCATCGCGTGCCACCACTGGATTTCGGTCACGGCCAGTGCCGGCGAGGCGCCGAGACCAACCGTGAGCGCGACAGCCGCAGCCGCGCCAAAATGTCGAAGAGCCATCAAGAAAACCTCCCTTGGCCGTCACTAAAGAAGCGCTTGCGCTAGCAGCGCCGTATGACGTTCACATGACTGTGTAAGCGGGAGAAACGAAAGCGGCAAGCGCTGCCAATGGGAAGTCGTCAAATAGGGCGAAGACGGAACGGTCAGCCGCATGCGTTCGCGCTGCACATGCGTGCGCGCGCCGCAGTGCGGCATCGGTTGATGTGGAGTAATTAGCCGCGGGCTCAGAAACCTCTCCCGCTTGCGGGAGAGGTCGCGCCGTAGGCGCGGGTGAGGGCTCTCTCCTCTGGGGGTCCCAATGCCGAGACACCCTCTCCCCAACCCTCCCCCGCAAGCGGGGGAGGGAGCGCACCTGCGCTAGCTGCTCGATCACGTGCGATTGCGTTTCAGCGTTTCCGCTCGGGGCCGCAGACCGTTCCCTTCTCGACCATCGCGTCGATCTCGGCCTTGGAGTAGCCGAACTCGCCCAGCACTTCCGCGGCGTGCTGGCTGAATTTCGGCGGCACGCGGCGCAGGCTCGGCTTTGAGCGGTCGAGCCGGATCGGCGACGCCACGCCCTTGTACCAGTCCTTCTCGATAATATCGCCGCGGGCGAGCGTGTGCGGGTTCGTCAACGCCTGGTCGATCTTCTGCACGGGACCCGCGGGCAGGCCAGCGCCGAGCAGGCGGTTGCACAGCGGCTCGGCTTCGTGCTGGCTGAACACCGCGGCAAGCTCGGCGCGCAGCGCTTCGCGATTGGCGATGCGGTCCTTGTTGCGGGCAAAGCGCGGATCGGTGCCGAGCTCGGGCTTGCCGATCTCCTTCGCCAGCTTGCGGAAGGTGCCGTCATTGCCGACGCCGATGAAGATGTTGTCGGTTTTCGTCGGGAAGATCGCGTAGGGCACGAGGTTCGGGTGCTCGTTGCCGGTGAGACCAGGCGGCTTGCCATGCATGAAATAGTTCGCGGTGTGCGGATGCATGATCGCAAGGCCGGTCTCGTAAAGCGTTGTCTCCAGGAACTGGCCTTTGCCCGAGCGCTGCCGCTCCGACAGTGCCATCAGGATGCCGATCGCCGCATAGAGCCCGGTGGTTATGTCGACCAGGGGCACGCCGATCCGCATTGGCCCGCTCTCGGGCGAGCCGGTCGCCGCGATCATGCCGGTCATGGCCTGGATGATGGCGTCATAGCCGGGATTGCCGCCGCGCGGGCCGTCGGCGCCGAAGCCGCAGATCCGGCAATGCACGAGGCGCGGGAATTTCTTGCTGAGGACGTCGTTGCCGATGCCCCATTTCTCCAGCGTGCCCGGCTTGAAATTCTCGATCAGGACGTCGGCGGTCTCCAGCATCTTCAGCAGCACGGCGCGCCCGCCCTCGGAGGCGAGGTCGAGGCCGATCGAGCGCTTGTTGCGGTTGATGCCGACGAAATAGGCCGCGTCCTCCTCGTGGAACGGAGGGCCCCATTCGCGCACCTCGTCGCCCGCGGGCGGCTCGACCTTGATGACGTCGGCGCCGTGGTCGGCGAGGATCTGGGTGCAGTAGGGGCCGCCGAGCACGCGCGTGAGATCGATGACGCGCAGTCCGCTCATTGCACCGGGTACAGTTGTTGCAGTCATTTCCATTCCATAGGTGATATCGCGCACCTTCTAGCAAGACATTCTTGAATCATCCAGCCGATTACCTCAGGTTGTTGAACGGCGAAACAATGACCTTGAAGAGGTGTACATGACAATCCCAAAGTCTCGGCATTCAGCTCCAATATTCAAACGTGATGGTCAAGAACCAGTAGCTTTGACGCGAGTGAGTCTTGGAGGGCTTGGACATAACGGCGATCAACGAGAGAATTTCATCCAAGATCTGGTGTACAGGCACCCTGAGCTAATCCCCATCGGAGACATTGAGCCCGCGTTCACCCCGCTTGTCTCGGTATGCAAAGAGCTACCAACAGAATCAGGGTACCTGGACAATCTTTGGATAACTCCAGCGGGTGGGATCGTGCTTGGCGAATGTAAACTCGTAAAAAATCCCCAAGCTCGCAGAGAAGTAGTTGTGCAAGCCTTGGACTATGCCCGCGCGATCTCTCGTTGGCATTACGAGCAGTTTGAGAATGCTGTTCAGAAGGCGCTAAAGAGTTCCGATGCCAAAATCTGGAACTTCGTCTCGACCGAGACAGATGAGGGGGAATTTATCGAGGCGGTTGAGCGCCGGCTTCGTCTTGGTCACTTTCTGATCCTCATCATCGGAGACGGTATCCAGGAAGGCGTCGAAGCCCTAACAAGCCATTTGCAAATGCATGCGGGTATCCATGCCAGTTTAGCGCTAGTCGATCTTTCGATTTGGCAAGGTATTGAAGGCGGTCTGCTGGTAGTGCCCCGCATTCCTCTAAAGACTGTAATAGTGGAGCGTGGGATTGTCCGGATCGACGATTCCAATCGGATACGCATTGATCCACCGGCGGGTGGCTCGGGCATTTCTCCCGCCAGTGTACGGAGTCAAACCAGCTCGGAATCAGAGTTTTATGTTCAACTCGAACTCAAGCGCCCAGGACTTTCGGAAAAGTTGCGGCTGCTCGTTGATCAACTGGCCGGGGCGGGCATCGAACCTGAACCGGGCGGAAAATCGTTGTTTCTGAGATGGAAGTTTCCGGCGCAGCCGGCGATCACGATTGCGTGCATAGAACCAACGGGAAAGGTCTGGTCAGCTAGAGTTCTGAGCGAAGCGCGTCGGGTTGGAATGGCAGAGGCCGCCGAGAAGTATTTGACGGACGTTGCGGCGGCCGTGGGCGGCTATGTCAAACCTTACGAAAATGGGTCAAAGGAAGTTCTCACAGCCGACGGCAAGGCTGTTGATTTGGACAAACTCTTGGCGGGTAGTCAGTGGCGTGAAGCCATGGTTACTCTCACCGAAACGTTGGCCACAAAGCGACTTGAGTAGACCGTGGTAAATCGTCACTGGTCTGCCTACTCAAACTTCCAGATTGAAGCGGCCCGTTCACCGAATGTGACGGGCCGCTTCAATGCACTTCCTGATCTTCAGACGACCGTCAGGCGTACGTCCACATTGCCGCGGGTGGCGTTGGAATAGGGGCACACCTGGTGCGCCTTCTCGACCAGCGCCTCGGCTTCCGCGCGAGCAAGGCCCGGCAGCGAGACGGCAAGATCGATGTCGAGGCCGAAACCGCCTTCCGAGCGCGGACCGATGCCGACCGTCGAGGTGACGGAGGCATCAGCGGGCACCTTCGGGCCGCCCTGCGAGGCCACGAACTTCATGGCGCCGATGAAGCAGGCGGCATAGCCCGCCGCGAACAGCTGCTCGGGATTGTTGCCGGCGCCGCCACCGCCGCCGAGCTCCTTCGGCGTGGTCAGCTTGACGTCGAGCGCGCCGTCGAGGGTTGCTGCATGGCCGTCGCGGCCGCCGGTGGCTTTTGCGCTGGTCTTGTAAAGGACGTTCACGGACATTGTGGTCTCCCTGTGTCTCGGGGGTGGGTGCAATCTTTATCGCAGGCAATTAGATTGTGTGCAATCTAAATTGTGCTGCCTCACATTTAATTGTTCGCAATTGAATGTCGGGCCGCTCGGTCCCACAATGGGGCGAACCCTGAAAGATGACCCATGGCCCGGAAATCAACGGCGGTGGACCCGCTTCGCCTCGACAACCAGATCTGCTTCGCGGTTTATTCGGCCGCGCATGCCTTCAACCGCGTCTACAAGCCGCTGCTCGACCGGCTCGGCCTGACCTATCCGCAATATCTGGTCATGCTGGTGCTGTGGGAGCGCGACGACGTGCCGGTGAAGGAGATCGGCGAGAAGCTGTTTCTGGATTCGGGCACGCTGACCCCGCTGCTCAAGCGGCTCGAGGCCGCCCATCTCGTCAAGCGCACCCGCTCGCGCGAGGACGAGCGTCAGGTGCTGATCGCGTTGACGGCGCAGGGCCATGCGCTGAAGGACAAGGCACGCAGCGTGCCGCCATCGATCCTGGCGGCATCGGATTGCTCGGTCGCGCAGCTGGTGGCGATGAAGGACGAGATCGTGGCGCTGAGGGACCGGCTGAATGCGGTGATCGGGGAGTAGGGGGCTGCTACGCGCGATCAGAAATGCTTCTTCGCGAATGCTCGCCTCGAGCCAGATTTGAGATATCGCTCGAATGCGACAGCGCGTGCAGCGTCATCGAACGCAAAATAGGTCCGAATTCGCCAAGGCCCGTATTTCGAGGTGTGCGACACCTCACCGGCGTTATGCTTCGCCAAACGGGCTCGTAGGTCGTCCGTGACGCCGACATAGAAATGCTGGGAATCGAGGCTTTCGAGGATACAGACGTATTTCATTCTGCTTCCTCCCAGAGGGCAGGATAGCAGCCTGGAGCTAGTGTGGGACTTTTGCTCGCGCTCGCAGATAGAGCCCGCCGTCGCCCTTCGGGCTATGGCGGGGCAGCCTTCGCTCACTTCGCTACGAGGGACTTCCCTAGGCTTGCCCAGCCGAAGCTCGCGAAGCGAGCGAAGGCTGGTGGAGCCAGGCGGGATCGAACCGCCGACCTCTTGCATGCCATGCAAGCGCTCTCCCAGCTGAGCTATGGCCCCGTAGTCCTTAACCGGGTGAGTCTGGTCGATCCCCCCGGACCGGCGAGCCTGATGACTCGCGCGGTGCACCCTTTTTCACAGATCAGGGCTGATCTCAAGTCTCTTCATCGCCTCCGACATCACCAATGATGTCGGTCACGTCCTCATCCCCCTCTTCCTCATCGGGAATGAAGGTCGAATCGTCGTCGTCATCGTCATCGAGGGTCTCGTCGACCTCGATATCGTCTTCCGATTCGGGCACCACGGCCTTGACCTTACCGGTGTTCTCTTCGGCATCGGCCTCCTCGAGCGAGACCAATTCTTCGGCCTCCGCGGGCTCCGGCGCGGCATCTGCTGTCGCTGCGTGCCGGGCTTCGGCGCCGCGGGGGACGCGAGCGGGCGCCACCGGGGCGATCGGCACCACTTCGCCGGTATAGGGCGAGATCACCGGATTCTTGTTGAGGTCATAGAACTTCTTGCCCGTGGTCGGGCAAATGCGTTTGGTTCCGAGTTCGGACTTGGCCACGGCAGGAATCCTGGGAATGTCTGAAAAGCGGTGCTTCACTTGGCTAGTTGGCGGCCCGCTGTCAATAGCGCATTACGGGAGAACGACATGCCCGTGACGGGACACCGACCATGTGGTACGTGCGCCCCGGCCCGCTGGGCCTATCCAAGGACACAATCTTGACCCATTCCGACCAACCGAGACCGCTGCAGTCTCGCGCCAGCGGTCCCCTGACCGGGAAAGTACGGGTGCCCGGGGACAAGTCGATCTCTCACCGCGCTCTGATCCTGGGCGCGCTCGCGGTCGGCGAGACCCGGATTTCGGGCCTCTTGGAAGGCGAGGACGTCCTCAACACCGCCAAATCCATGCAGGCCCTGGGCGCCAAAGTCGAGCGCACAGGTGATTTTGCCTGGAGGGTGAACGGCGTCGGGGTTGGCGGGTTCGCCCAGCCCAAGGCGCCGCTGGATTTCGGCAATTCCGGTACCGGTTGCCGGCTGGTCATGGGCGCCGTCGCCGGCTGCCCGATCTCGGCGGTGTTCGATGGCGATGCCTCGCTGCGGAGCCGCCCGATGCGCCGGATCCTCGATCCGCTGGAAAAGATGGGCGCCAAGGTCAGCGCCGGGGGCGAGGGCGGCCGCTTGCCGCTGACCCTTCAGGGCGCCCGCGACCCGCTGCCGATCACCTACAAGACCCCGGTCGCCTCGGCCCAGATCAAGTCGGCCGTGCTGCTGGCGGGCCTCGCCGCACCCGGCACCACCACAGTGATCGAGACCGAGGCCAGCCGCGATCACACCGAGCTGATGCTCAAGCATTTCGGCGCCGACATCGCCTCGGTCCAGGAAGGCCAGCACGGCCGCCGCATCACGCTGGTCGGCCAGCCCGAGCTGCATGGCGCCGATGTCGTGGTGCCCGCCGATCCCTCGTCGGCGGCCTTCCCGGTCGTTGCGGCGCTGATCGTCGAGGGCTCCGACGTCGTGCTGTCCGACGTCATGACCAATCCGCTGCGCACCGGCCTGTTCACCACGCTGCGCGAAATGGGTGCCTCCATCGAGGAGAGCGAGGTGCGCGGCGATGCTGGCGAGCCGATGGCGCGCTTGCGCGTGCGCGCCTCGAAGCTGCGCGGCGTCGAGGTGCCGCCGGAGCGCGCACCGTCGATGATCGACGAATATCTGGTGCTGGCCGTGGCGGCCGCCTTCGCCGAAGGCACAACGATCATGCGTGGCCTGCAGGAGCTGCGCGTCAAGGAATCCGATCGGCTTGAGGCCACCGCCGCCATGCTGCGCGTCAACGGCGTCAAGGTCGAGATCTCCGGCGACGACCTGATCGTGGAGGGCCGCGGCCACGTCCCCGGTGGCGGCACGGTCGCCACTCATATGGATCATCGCATCGCGATGTCGGCGCTCGTGATGGGTTGCGCGTCCGACCAGCCCGTGACCGTTGACGACACCGCATTCATCGCCACCAGCTTCCCGGATTTCATTCCGATGATGCGCTCGCTAGGGGCCGAGTTTTCATGATCATCGCCATCGACGGGCCCGCGGCCTCGGGCAAGGGGACGCTCGGCAAGCGCCTTGCCCACCATTATGGCTATCGCCACCTCGATACCGGCGTGATCTACCGCGCGGTGGCCTATGCCCTGATGCAGTCAGGGCACGACCTCCGCGACGAGGTGGCCGCGGTACAGGCCGCATTGGAACTCGACCCCGAAAAGTTCGGCAATCCCGCGTTGAAGACCCAGAAGGCCGGCGAGGGTGCCTCGATCGTCTCGGCGATCCCCAGGGTTCGCGAAGCCCTGGTCAGCTTCCAGCGGCAATTCGCGGCCGATCCGCCTGGCGCGGTGCTGGATGGCCGGGATATTGGAACCGTGATCTGCCCCGATGCGGACGTGAAGATCTTCGTCGTCGCAGATGCCAAGGTTCGCGCCCGCCGCAGGACCATGGAGGCGAGGGCGCGGGGCGAGGAAGCGGACGAGGCGGCCGTGCTCGCCGACATCATCCAGCGCGACGAACGCGACCAGAACCGGCCGATTGCGCCTTTAAAGCCGGCCCCGGATGCTTACTTGCTAGATAACTCCCAACTGGATATAGAAGGCGGCGTCCGGGCCGCCATCGACATTATCGAGGCTGTCCGAGCGGGCCGGTCGCGGGGTTAAGCCGCCGCCGTCATTGGAGGAAGTGCCCGCTCCCGCTCTTTGAGGTCGATACTCCCGGTTCTTCGTTTGAGGACCGGCGCGATCAGGCTCCGGACACAAGATTTCCACGTATCGAACGCGCGGGCCCTGCCGGCCCGCTACCGCTGTTTCGGGTCTTCTGGCCGAGCAGCGAGCGGTCGCTCGAAGGTTTTGCGGACCTTCCGACACTGCGCGTGCGATGCGCCCATGAAACCCAACGGCCGGCAAGACATCCGCAACTGGAGAACAAATGGCTTCGACTTCTGCTGATACCTATAGCCCGTCGCGCGACGATTTCGCTGCGATGCTCGACGAGTCCTTCGCGGGCGGCAACCTGCAGGAAAGCTCCGTCATCAAGGGCAAGGTTGTTGCAATTGAAAAGGACATGGCCGTCATCGACGTCGGCCTGAAGACCGAGGGCCGCGTGGCCCTGCGTGAATTTTCCGGCCCGGGCCGTGAGAGCGACCTCAAGGTCGGCGACGAGGTGGAAGTGTTCCTCGATCGCATCGAGAACGCCCTCGGCGAGGCCGTGCTGTCGCGCGACAAGGCGCGCCGCGAAGAAAGCTGGGGCAAGCTCGAGAAGGCCTTCCAGAACAACGAGAAGGTCAACGGCGTCATCTTCAACCAGGTCAAGGGCGGCTTCACCGTCGACCTCGACGGTGCCGTGGCGTTCCTGCCGCGCTCGCAGGTCGACATCCGTCCGATCCGCGACGTCGCCCCGCTGATGAACAACTCGCAGCCGTTCCAGATCCTGAAGATGGACCGCCGCCGCGGCAACATCGTGGTGTCCCGCCGCACGGTTCTCGAAGAGACCCGCGCCGAGCAGCGCCAAGAGCTGGTGCAGAACCTCGAAGAGGGGCAGGTCATCGACGGCGTGGTCAAGAACATCACCGATTACGGTGCGTTCGTCGACCTCGGCGGCATCGACGGTCTCTTGCACGTCACCGACATCGCGTGGCGCCGCGTCAACCACCCGACCGAGGTGCTTTCGATCGGCCAGACCGTGAAGGTCAAGATCATCAAGATTAACCACGAGACGCACCGCATCTCGCTGGGCATGAAGCAGCTCTTGGACGATCCGTGGCAGGGCATCGAAGCCAAGTACCCGCTGGGTGCCCGCTTCACCGGCCGCGTCACCAACATCACCGACTACGGTGCGTTCGTCGAGCTCGAGCCGGGCATCGAAGGCCTGATCCACGTCTCCGAGATGTCGTGGACCAAGAAGAACATGCACCCCGGCAAGATCGTGTCGACCTCGCAGGAAGTCGACGTGCAGGTGCTGGAAGTCGACTCCGTCAAGCGCCGCATCTCGCTCGGCCTCAAGCAGACCATGCGCAACCCCTGGGAGGTCTTCGTCGAAGGTCACCCGACCGGTTCGGTGGTCGAGGGCGAGGTCAAGAACAAGACCGAGTTCGGCCTGTTCCTGGGTCTCGAGGGCGATGTCGACGGCATGGTCCATCTCTCCGACCTCGACTGGAAGCTTCCGGGCGAGCAGGTGATCGACAACTACAAGAAGGGCGACATGGTGAAGGCCGTGGTGCTCGATGTGGACGTCGAGAAGGAGCGCATCTCGCTCGGCATCAAGCAGCTCGAAGGCGACCCCTTCGCCGAGCCGGGCGATGTCAAGAAGGGCGCGGTCGTGACCTGCGAAGTGCTCGAAGTGAAGGAGAGCGGTATCGAGGTGAAGATCGCCGGTACCGACTTCTCGACCTTCATCAAGCGCTCCGAGCTCGCGCGTGACCGCAACGACCAGCGTGCCGAACGCTTCGCCGTCGGCGAGAAGGTCGATGCCCGCGTGATCCAGTTCGACAAGAAGGCCCGCAAGGTCCAGGTGTCGATCAAGGCGCTCGAAGTCGCCGAGGAGAAGGAAGCCATCGCGCAATACGGCTCCTCCGATTCGGGGGCGACGCTCGGCGACATCCTGGGCACCGCGCTCAAGAACCGCGACAGCAAGTAAGCGAAACCTCCGTTTCGCCGCATCAAGGCCCCGGCGCAAGCCGGGGCCTTTTTGATTACGCTTCGTATTCAACCATCCTCGACGGGCGCAGCTCTCGGGAGCGCCGCAGCATCATCCGGGGCGGAATGGGCTTAGGTCGACTCCATTGCCGCTAACACACGGTAATCCCAGCCGAATCACTCGAGGAAGCACGTAAGCCGGAACCCGGCGCCGGCCATTTTTGTGGGGCCGCCTTCGCGTTCACGATCTGGACTCTTACCGGCGGAGTCACGGTGAGGGTATTGTCTTTTGATTCGCGCGCGACGGGGGTCGCCGCGCGCAGATTCGTGCGGTCCTGAATTCCGCGTCTTGGGGCAACTATGTCAGGCGTGATCGTGTCGATGCGTCGGACGCTGCTGTCGTGCACATCGCTGGCGCGCAACGGCTTGGTGGGAGGCGCTCTCACAGCGCTGCTGCCGGCTGCGCCGGCTGAGGCTGCCGATCTCATCGACACCCTCTCCACCATGCTGGATTTCAACCGGCAGGAACTCGCGGTGCTTGCCACCGCGCTGGCCCTGCTAGGCTTCTCGGTGGTGGCTGCGATCCTGCTGATGCGTACGCGCGTGCGCACGGTCAGGAACGAGGCGCGGCTGCGCGCCCGCATCAGGGAACTGCAGCTCCAGGCCGACCGCCTCGGCGCGCTGCTGTTTGCCGAGCCGCAAATCCTGATCTCCTGGCCGGCCGGCGACAACCGCGCGCAGATTTCTGGCGACATATCGATGGTGATGCCGCGCGACTCCTCGCCGCAGCGCGTGCTGGCGTTCGGAACCTGGCTGCCGCCGGAACCGGCGCTGCAAATGGACCGCGCGGTCGATGCGCTGCGCGACCGCGGCGACGGCTTCCAGCTGACCCTGACCACGGCGCATGGCCATACGCTTGAAGCCATGGGCCGCGCCATCGGCGGCCAGGCGATTGTCCGCATTCGCGAGCTCTCCGGACTGCGGCGCGATCTGGCCGAGACCAATCTGCGCTACAAGACGCTCTCCGACGAGACCGAGATGCTGCGCGGCTTTGCCGCCGCCGCCCCCTGGCCGATCTGGGCCAAGGGCGAGAACGGCGCGCTCGCCTACGCCAACCCGGCTTATGTGCGCGCCACCGAGGCGACCAGTGTCGCCGATGTTCAGGAGCGCCAGCTCGAACTGCTCGACAGCGCCGACCGCACCGCGATGGAGCGGGGGTTGAAGGACGCCGCCGATTTCACATCGCGGCTGCCAATCGTGATCGGCGGCGAACGCCGCATCTACGACGTGCGCGCCGTCAATGTCGGCCGCGGCAGCGTCGGCATCGCGATCGATGCCAGCGAGGCGGCTGCGCTGAGCTCGGCGCTGGTGCGGATGGCGGAGGCGCACCGCCGCACGCTCGACCAGCTCTCCTCCGGCGTTGCCGTGTTCGACGGCCAGCGCCGCCTCGCCTTCTACAACGATTCCTATCGGCGGCTGTGGGACCTCGACCGCACCTTCCTCGACGCCAATCCCGACGATTCCAGCGTGCTCGATCAGCTCCGCGCCGGGCGCAAGCTGCCCGAGCAGCCGGATTTCCGCGCCTGGAAGGCCAAGCTGCACGAAGCCTATCGCGCCGTCGAGACTGCCAAGGACACCTGGTTCCTGCCTGACGGGCGCGCGCTCTCGGTCGTCACCACGCCGAACCCGGAAGGGGGCGTCACCTATCTGTTCGACGACGTCACTGAAAGCCTCGACCTCGCCCGCCGCTTCGATGGCCTGATCCGGGTTCAGCGCGAGACGCTGGACAGCCTCGCCGAGGGCGTCGCCGTGTTTGGCAGCAACGGCAAGGCGCAGCTGTTCAATCCGGCCTTCGTCCGGATGTGGAAGCTGTCGAGCGACGCCATGCGCGACGCACCGCACATCCAGACGGTCGAAGGCTGGTGCCACCAGCTGTTCGACGATCCCGTGGTCTGGCGCCAGATCCGCGAGGCCATCACCTCGATCGAGAACCGCGCCGACGTGCCGCTGAAGCTGGAGCGCAGGGACGGCAGCGTGCTCGACGGCATGATCCGGCCGCTGCCCGACGGCGCCACCATGCTGACGTTCCAGGACATCACTGACACCGAGAATGTCGAACGCGCGCTGCGCGAGCGCAACGAGGCGCTGGAAGCCGCCGACCAGATGAAGGTGGATTTCGTCCACCACGTCTCCTACGAGCTGCGCTCGCCGCTCACCACCATCATCGGCTTTGCGCATTTCCTCAGCGATCCCTCGACCGGACCGCTGACAACGAAGCAGGCCGAATATCTCGACTACGTCACCAAATCGACCAACGCGCTGCTCGCGCTCACCAACAACATCCTGGATCTTGCAACCATCGACGCCGGCGCGATGAAGCTGGAACTCGGGCAGGTCGACGTCAGCAAGGCCATCGAGCTCGCCGCCGAGGGGATCCAGGACCGGCTCGCCACCGACCGCATCCGCCTCAAGATCGAGATCGCGCCCGACGTCGGCAGCTTCATCGGCGACGAGAAGCGCGTGGTGCAGGTGCTCTATAACCTCCTCGCCAACGCCGTCGGGTTTTCTCCACAGGATTCCACCGTCGGGATCAGCGCGCGCCGCACCGAGCGCAGCGTGGTCTTCACCGTGACAGATTCGGGACCTGGAATACCTGCCGACATGAAGGACAAGGTGTTCAACTGGTTCGAAAGCCGCTCGCAGGGCTCGCGTCACCGCGGCGCCGGGCTCGGCCTGTCGCTGGTGCGCTCCTTCGTCGAGCTGCATGGCGGCAAGGTGCGGGTGGATTCGGTCGTCGGCCGGGGCACGGTCGTGATCTGCGATTTCCCGACCGACCAGGCGGCGCATCGCGACGCCGCCGAATGAGCGCGCCGACCACATTCTCCGTCGCGCTCCACAACGAGACCGCGACTGCGCAATTGATGGCCGATCTCGCGCTGCTGGTCGGTCCCGGCGATGTCATCACGCTCAGCGGCGATCTCGGAGCCGGCAAGACTGCGGCCGCCCGCGCGATGATCCGTTATCTCGCAGCGGACGAGGCGCTGGAGGTGCCCAGCCCCACCTTCACGCTGGTGCAGGGCTATGAGCTGCCGCCTTTCCCGGTCATGCATGCCGATCTCTACCGCGTCGAGGACGAGAGCGAGCTGGAGGAGATCGGTCTGTCGCCGCTACCGGACGCAACGCTGGCGCTGATCGAGTGGCCGGAGCGGGCGCCCTCAGCGATGCCGCAAGACCGCATCGACATCGCGCTGACGCATCGCCCCGCGCTGGGCTCGAATGCGCGCGCCGCCGACATCACCGGCTACGGCAAGGCCGCCGCCATCGTTGCGCGGCTGCAGGCGCTGCGCGAATTCCTCGATACCTCCGGCTATATCGACGCGACGCGCAAGCGCATGGCCGGCGATGCCTCCACCCGCTCCTATGCGCGGCTGCTGCGCGAGGACGAGATCTTCATCCTCATGAACTTTCCGCAGCGGCCTGATGGTGCAGCGCTGTACAACGGAAAATCCTACAGCGCCGCGGTGCATCTGGCCGAGAACATCAGGCCTTTTGTTGCCATGGACGAAGGCTTGCGTGTGGTAGGGATATCGGCGCCCGCGATCCACCATTACGATCTCGACCACGGCTTCCTGATCTCGGAGGATTTCGGCAGCGAAGGCGTGATCGAAGGCGATCCGCCGCGCCCGATCGTCGAACGTTACGAAGCTGCGACCGACGTGCTGGCCGTACTGCACAGAAGAACATTGCCGCGCACGCTGCAACTGCCCGATCAGACCTACACCATTCCCGACTTCGACACCGAGGCGCTCTTGATCGAGATCGGGTTGATGCCGGAATGGTATCTGCCCGATCGCAACGCACCGCTGAGCGATGAGAAGAACGCAGAGTTCTTCGCCCTGTGGCGCGAGTTGCTGAAAAAGCCGTTGGCCGGGCCGAAGACGTGGGTGATCCGCGATTATCACTCGCCGAACTTGATCTGGCTCGCTGACCGCGACGCCATCAAACGCGTCGGCGTGATCGACTTCCAGGACACCGTGCTCGGACCGCAATCCTACGACGTCGTCTCGCTGCTCCAGGACGCCCGCATCGACGTGCCCGAGAACATCGAGCTGGCGCTGCTGTCGCGCTACATCAAGACGCGCCGCGCAAGCGATCCGAGTTTCGATGCGGCCGGTTTCGCCGAGAGCTACGCGATCATGTCGGCGCAGCGGAACACACGCCTGCTCGGCACCTTCGCCCGCCTCAACCGCCGCGACGGCAAGCCGCATTACCTCCGTCACCAGCCGCGGATCTGGACCTATCTCCAGCGCTCGCTGGCGCATCCAGCGCTTGCCGTGTTGCGCGAGTGGTATCTCGCCAACGTCCCGCCCCCTCGAGCCTGATCGGGGCCCGATTTACCGGCTGTTAGCCAAGATGTCGGTATTCTCAGGGCAAAGCAGCCGGATCATGACGGGGCTGGAGCAAGGGCAGATGGCGGCGAAAGCGGATCAGCGCGTCAACAACCGGGTTGTTTTCGAACGCGGAGTTCCGGCCCAGATGATGGGCATTGACGGCACCTGGCGGCGCGAATGCACCATGGAGGACGTCTCCGATACCGGCGCCAAGCTGACCATCGACGGCTCGGTGGAAGGCCTCCACCTGAAGGAATTTTTTCTCCTGCTGTCGTCGACCGGGCTCGCGTATCGGCGCTGTGAACTGGCCTGGGTCAATGGCGACCAGATCGGCGTCAATTTCCTCAAGGTCGGCGAGAAGAAGAAAAAGGCGCGTTCCACAGCCGTTGGGACGTGACGGCAACACCCGTCGCACAACCGTCACGGCGGGTGGTTAAGGCGGTTGAGGTGCGGTGCAGCTGATCAAGTCCCGTGCTAGGATTTGCTGCGAATGCGAGAGATCTGAGAAAGCAAAGGATGCCGGTCAAACCGACCAAAGCCATGGTGCTTGCCGCAGGGTTTGGCCTGCGCATGCGCCCCCTGACGGACAAGATGCCGAAGCCGATGGTGCCGGTGGCGGGCCGGCCGTTGCTCGACCACGTGCTCGACAAGCTCGGTCAGGCGGGCGTGACCGAAGCCGTGGTCAACGTGCATTACCTGCCGGACCAGATCATCGATCACGTCGCATCGCGCCAGCTCCCGCGCGTGACCATCTCCGACGAACGCGACCAGGTACTCGGCACCGGCGGCGGCGTGGTCAAGGCGCTGCCGCTGCTCGGCGACGGCCCCTTCTTCCACGTCAATTCCGATACGCTGTGGATCGACGGCGTGCGCTCGAACCTGACGCGGCTCGCGGAGAATTTCGACCCTGCGCGCATGGACATCCTGCTCTTGATGGCGCCGACTACGACCAGCATCGGCTATAGCGGCCGTGGCGATTACGGCATGCTGCCCGACGGCGCCTTGCGCAAGCGCAAGGAGAAGGAGGTCGTTCCGTTCGTCTATGCCGGCGCGGCGATCATGTCGCCCGCGATCTTCGCCGATGCGCCTCGGGGCGAATTCTCGCTGACGAAGATGTTCGACCGTGCGGGCGGGCAGGAGCGGCTGTTCGGCCTCCGCCTCGACGGCGTCTGGATGCATGTCGGCACGCCCGATGCGGTGCATGCGGCCGAAGAGGCGTTCCTGGAGAGCGTGGCGTAAACCCCGTCATTCCGGGGCGCGCGCAAGCGCGAACCCGGAATCTCGAGATTCCGGGTTCGATGCTTCGCATCGCCCCGGAATGACAGTGGGAGAGTGGGGACGACGTCACCCGCACCCATGACCATTTGATCTCGTCTCCCTATATTGCCTGATCTTCCGAATCAGGCAGCCCATGCGCGTTTTCAGCGTTCCTCTCTCAGTTCCGTTCCTGCGCGCGGTCGTTTCGAGCCTGCTCGACGGCCGGCTGGTCGACGGGTTCGAGGCACGCAAGGAGCCAGCGCGGCTTGCGGATGCGACGCTGTACCTGCCGACGCGGCGTGCGATGCGCGTTGTGCGCGAGGTCTTCCTCGACGAGATGAAGACGGATGCGGTCGTGCTGCCGCGCATCGTCGCGCTCGGCGACATCGACGAGGACGAGCTCGCTTTCGCCGGCGAGGGCGAGCAGTTTTCTGGTGCGGCGGCGCTCGACATTCCGCCGCGGCTCGGCGAGCTGGAACGGCGGCTGACGCTGGCGCAGCTGGTCGCGGCCTGGGCCAAGGGCCCCGTTCTCTCGCCGCTGGTGGTCGGCGGCCCCGCCTCGACGCTTGCGCTCGCCGGCGACCTCGCGCGCCTGATCGACGACATGGTGACGCGCGGCGTCGACTGGAGCGCGCTCGATGGGCTCGTGCCCGACAATCTCGACCGTTACTGGCAGCACTCGCTCGAATTCCTGCGCATCGCGCGCATTGCTTGGCCGCAACATCTCGCCGAGATCAACCGGATCGAGCCGGCGGCGCGGCGCGATCTCCTGATCGCGGCGGAAGCCAAACGGCTGACCGCGCATCGCCATGGTCCCGTGATCGCGGCGGGCTCGACCGGCTCGATGCCCGCGACCGCGAAATTCCTGCATGCCGTCGCCTCGTTGCCGCATGGCGCCGTGGTGCTGCCCGGCCTCGACACCGATCTCGACGATGACGCCTGGCGCAGCATCGGCGGCGTGCGCGATGCGCTCGGCAAATTTGCGGAGCATCCCGCCTCGAACCACCCGCAATACGCGATGAATGCGCTGCTGCAACGCTTCGGTATCAAGCGCAGTGACGTCGAGATATTGCAGCCGCCGACGCAAGACGGCCGCGA
>NZ_JAEMSD010000019.1:22988-30968 GCF_016462955.1 Bradyrhizobium sp.
GCATCTCGACAAATCCGCAGCACTGGTCACGCCCGACCGGGCGCTGGCGCGGCGGGTGATGGCGGCGCTGACCCGCTGGGATCTTGCCTTCGACGATTCCGGCGGCGACGTCCTGATGGAGACATCCGCCGGCACGTTCGCGCGTCTCGCGGCGGAGGCGGCGACCAAGGGCCTGGAGCCGCCGACCTTGCTGGCGATGCTCAAGCATCCGCTGTGCCGGCTCGGCCGCGCGCCCGGTGCATGGAAGGCGGCGATCGAGAGCCTCGAGCTCGCGCTGTTGCGCGGCACGCGCCCGCCCGCAGGCACGGCAGGTCTTCTGCGCGAGTTCAACCGCTTTCGCGAGGAGCTGGCGAAGCTGTGGCGCAGTGAGGTCTCCGCGCTGCATCGCGCCGAGCCGCGGGCGCGCCTCAAGGCGGAAGACCTCGATCGCATCCAGGCGCTGGTCGATGTCCTGCAAAAGTCGTTGGCGCCGATCGAGAGCCTGGCCTCCTCGAAACCCCAAGACTTCGCCGAGCTCGCGCACCGGCACCGCGAGATCATGATCGCGCTGTCGGGCGACGAGCAGGGCATTCCGCTCGCCTTCGAGGATCGTGACGGCCTCGCGCTTGCGAGCGCTTTCGACGACCTCCTGCGCGGCGGCACGACCAGCGGATTGATGGTGCCGCTGCCCGATTATCCCGACGTGTTTCAGACCGCGTTCGGCGATCGCGCGGTGCGCCGTCGCGACAGGCCGGGCGCGCGGCTTCAAATCTACGGTCCCTTGGAATCGCGGCTGATGCAGGCCGACCGCATCATCGTCGGCGGCCTGATCGAGGGCGTCTGGCCGCCGGCGCCGCGCATCGATCCCTGGCTCAGCCGGCCGATGCGGCACGAGCTCGGGCTCGACCTGCCGGAGCGCCGCATCGGCCTCTCCGCGCATGACTTTGCCCAGCTGCTCGGCGGGGACGAGGTGATCCTCACGCATTCCGCCAAAGCCGGCGGCGCCCCGGCCGTGGCGTCGCGCTTCCTGCACCGGCTGGAGGCGGTGGCCGGCGACCAGCTCTGGAAGGCGGCCGTTCGCGCCGGCGATAAATACGTGCAGTTCGCCGCCGCTTTGGACCAGCCCGCCGAAGTCAAGCCGGTCAAGCAGCCCGAGCCGCGGCCGCCGCGCGCGACGCGGCCGCTGAAAATGTCGGTCACCGCGATCGAGGATTGGCTGCGCGATCCCTACACGATCTATGCGAAGCACATCCTGCGGCTCGATGCGCTCGACCCCGTCGACATGCCGCTGTCGGCGGCCGACCGCGGCTCGGCGATTCACGATGCGATCGGTGAGTTCACGGAGAGCTTTGCGACGCATCTGCCCGACGATCCCGCACGCGTGCTGCGCGCGATCGGCGAGAAGCATTTCGCGCCGTTGATGGAGCGGCCCGAAGCGCGGGCGCTGTGGTGGCCGCGCTTCCAGCGCATCGCACGCTGGTTCGGCGAATGGGAGACCGCGCGGCGGGACGCAATCGAGGCGATCGTCGCCGAGACCCACGGCGAGATCTCGATCGCGCTCGATGCTCAGCGCAGCTTTCGCCTTTCGGCGCGTGCCGACCGCATCGAGCGGCGCAAGGGCGGCGGCTACGCCATTCTCGACTACAAGACCGGGCAGCCGCCGACCGGCAAGCAGGTCCGCATGGGCCTGTCGCCGCAGCTGACGCTTGAAGCTGCGATCCTGCGCGAGGGCGGCTTTCCCGGGATCGACGCCGGCTCCCCCGTGAGTCAGCTCGTCTATGTCCGCCTCAGCGGCAACAATCCGCCGGGCGAGGAGCGCGTCCTCGAGCTCAAGTTCAAGCAGGGCGACGAGCCGCAGCCGCCGGATACTGCTGCCGCGGAGGCGCGCACGAAACTGGAAGCGCTGATCCGCGCCTTCGAGGACGAGAACCAGGCCTACACCTCGCTGAACCTGCCGATGTGGTCGAACCGCTACGGCACCTATGACGACCTCGCGCGGATCAAGGAATGGTCCGCGGCCGGCGGATTGGGGATCGAGGAATGGTGAAGGCGCCACGACCCATCCCTGACGAGGTGCGCGCGCGGCAGGCGCGGGCCTCCGATCCGACTGCATCCGCTTTCGTGTCGGCGAATGCCGGCTCGGGCAAGACGCATGTGCTGGTGCAGCGTGTGATCCGCCTCTTGCTGTCGGGCGTGCCGCCGGAAAAGATCCTCTGCATCACCTTCACCAAGGCTGCTGCCGCCAACATGGCCGAGCGCGTGTTCACCACGCTCGGCCATTGGGTGACGCTGGATGACACCGCGCTCGATGCCGCGATCCGCGCCGTCGGCATCCCGCATCCTGACAGAAGCTTGCGCCGAAACGCGCGAAAGCTGTTCGCCTGCGCGCTGGAGACGCCGGGTGGGCTGAAGGTGCAGACCATCCACGCGCTGTGCACGCGCCTGCTGCAGCAGTTTCCGTTCGAGGCCAACGTTCCTGCGCGCTTTGCCGTGATCGACGAGCGCGACCAGAGCGATATGATGGAGCGCGCCAACCTGAAGGTGCTGCTGGAGGCCGCGCGCGACCCCGAAAGCGTCACCGGCCGCGCGCTGCTGACGGCGATGGGGAGCGCTGCCGACGTCACCTTCAAGGAGGTCGTGCGCGAGGCCTGCCTCAGCCGCGATCATTTCATGGCCTGGACCGACGAGGCCGGCAACGTCGAAGCGGCGGCTGCCCAGATAGCTGCGGTGCTGGGCGTTGACGTGAGTGACCGCCTCGAGGATGTCGAGACGGAAATTCTCGACGGTCCGTTCCTGCCGCGATCGCGCTGGGACGACATTGCCCTCGCGCTGCAGGACGGCAGCAAATCGGACAATGACCAGGCGGGGCGGCTACGGGAGGCCAAAGTGTTCTCCGCCGGCGCACAGGTCGATGCTTACTTATGCGTCTTCCTCACCGACGACAGGCTGCCGCGCAAGGCGGTGCTGACCAAGAAGTTTTGCGAGCACAACCCGTCCGTGGCCCGCCTGTTCGAAGCGGAGGCCCAGCGCCTCGCCGGATTGATCGAGAAGCGCCGCGCGGTGACCATGCGCGACCGCAGCGCGGCCCTGCTGCGGATCGCGACCGCGGCCGCCGCGAACTACCGGCGTGAGAAGCAGGAGCGAGGGCTGCTCGATTATGACGACCTGATCGACAAGACGCTGGCGATGCTGAACCGCGTCGCCTCGGGCTGGGTGCATTACAAGCTGGACCGCGGCGTCGACCATGTGCTGATCGACGAGGCCCAGGACACCAGCCCCCGGCAATGGGACATCGTCGCCCACATCATCTCGGAGTTCACGGCCGGCGAAGGCGCGCGCGAGGGGCTGAACCGAACGGTGTTTGCGGTCGGCGACGAGAAGCAATCGATCTTCTCGTTCCAGGGCGCCGACCCGCACGAGTTCGACAAGCGCAAACGAGAGCTGGACCGTAGGTTCAAGGCCGCCGGGCTGAAGTTCGACCCGGTCGCCTTCACCTATTCGTTCCGTTCTGGTGCCACGATCCTGCACTCGGTCGATCATGTCTTTCGCGAGCCCACGATCTACAAGAGCATTCATTCGATCGACATCGGCCACCCCCTGCACAATTCGCTCAGCGACGCGGGCCCGAGCGTCGTCGAGCTGTGGGATCTCGCCGAAGCCGACGACAGGCAGGACATCGAGGGCTGGCGGGCCCCGTTCGACGGCGTCGCCGTCACCAGTCCCGAGGTCAAGCTCGCCCGCCGCATCCAGGCCGAGATCAAGCGGCTGGTCGAGAGCGGCACGCTGACGGGGCACGAGGGCGAACGTCGTCCTCTACGCTATGGCGACATGCTGATCCTGGTGCGGCGGCGGGGCAACGCATTCGACGCCGTGATCCAGGCACTGAAGCACGCCGGCGTGCCGGTCGCCGGCGCCGACCGGCTCAAGCTGACCGAGCATATCGCCATCATCGATTTGATGAACCTTGCCGACGCGCTGCTGCTGCCGCAGGACGATCTCGCGCTCGCGGTCGCGCTGAAGAGCCCGCTGTTCGGGCTCGATGACGACGATTTGTTCACGCTGGCCTGGGACCGCAAGGGCTCGCTGCGCCGTGCGCTCGGCGAGCACGCGGTTGGACGCGAAAAGTTCGCCACGGCATTGCGGCGCCTGGAAGCCTGCGAGATGCTCTCCCGCGAGGAGACGCCGTTCGCGTTCTACGCCTGGCTGCTCGGCGGCGACGGCGGCCGTGCGCGCATCCTGCGCAGGCTCGGCCACGAGGCTAATGATGCGCTCGACGAATTCCTGGAACTGGCGCTGAACTACGAGCGCAAGGCACCGGCCTCGCTGCAGGGCTTCATGGCCTGGCTGCGCTCGGCCGATACCGAGGTGAAGCGCGACATGGAGATCTCGCGCGACGAGGTCCGGGTGATGACCGTGCACGGCGCCAAGGGCCTGGAGGCCTCCGTTGTGTTCATGGTCGACACCACCTCCTCGCCTGCGGATTCGCAGCGGGTGCGGCTGATCCACGTGCCGCGCGGCAATGGCGGCGAGGTCGTGGTTTGGGCGGGACGCAAGGCAGACGATCCCAAGCCGGTCGCGGACGCGCGCAAGGCCATGCTCGAGGAGACCGAGGACGAATATCGCCGCCTGCTCTATGTCGCGATGACCCGCGCGGCCGACCGGCTGATCGTCGGCGGCTGCATGCCCGGCAACATGAGGACGGTGCGCAAGCTAAGCTGGTACGACCTCGTCGACACCGGGCTCAAAGGCGCGGGCCTCGACAAGGAGGTGATCGAGACGCCACTCGGCAAGGTGACCCGATTCGCCCGGCCGCAAGATGTCGCCGCGCTAGGCGCGCCCGCGATGTCCGTGGACCGCACCGTCGCGTTGCCGGACTGGCTGCGGACGCCGGCGCGCGAGACGATCGACGACGATCCCGTACGTCCCTCGGGCCAGCCTGCCGATGAAGGCCGCAGCGTGCGATCAGGCGAATCGGTGCAGTCCCGCGCGCTGGCGCTGCAGCGCGGCACGCTGGTGCATCGCCTCCTGCAATCCCTGCCCGATATCGCCGTTGAGCGCCGCCGCGAGGCCGCGCTCGGCTTCATGGCGCGCAACGCCTCGGACTGGCCGGAGGCCGACCGCATCGCGCTGGCGGGCAAGGTGCTCGCCTTGATCACTGACCCGCGTTTTGCCCCGGTGTTTAGCGCCGGCAGCCGGGCGGAGGTCGCCATTGTCGGCAAGCTGGACCGGCCGGGCCGCACCCCCGCCCTGGTGTCCGGGCAGATCGACCGGCTGGTCGTTCGCCCCGACGAGGTCCTGATCGTCGACTTCAAGACCAACCAGGCGGCGCCCAGAAGCGCGGCCGAGGCGCCCGCGGCCTATGTCCGGCAACTTGCGCTGTACCGGGCGGTGCTGTTGCGGCTTTATCCCCAAAAGCCCGTCCGCGCCGCTCTGCTCTGGACCGAGACCCTTGAATACATGGAGATTTCGGCCCCCGCGCTGGACGCGGCGCTGGCATCCCTTCATCTCGGTGTGAGCGTCCTTGACCCGGCAGGGGGCCGTTCATAGGTTGGCTCCATGATCCCGGGCGCGATTCCAGCGCCGATTCTCTTTCAACCGAGTGAGGTACTCTCCATGGCCGTTGGCAAGGTTTCAGACGCCGATTTCGAAGCCGAAGTGCTCAAGGCGAACGGCCCCGTGGTCGTCGATTTCTGGGCCGAATGGTGCGGTCCCTGCCGCATGATCGCGCCAGCCCTCGACGAGATCGCCGGCGCGATGGGCGACAAGGTCAAGATCGTCAAGCTCAACGTCGACGAGAGCCCGAAGACCGCGTCCAAATACGGCGTGATGTCGATCCCGACCCTGATGATCTTCAAGGGCGGCGAGATGGCTTCCCGCCAGGTCGGCGCCGCGCCGAAGGCGAAGCTGCAGCAGTGGATCACCTCCGCCGTCTGATCGGCCTTCAGTAAGATTATTTTCGACAACGGCCGGCGAAACGCCGGCCGTTTGCGTTGATGGGACGTGTCCAGCGTATGACGAGTCCCGCCCTTGCCTGCTCCACCCGCGAAGCGCGCCCGAAGACCGAGCTCTCTCGTTGCGATGGAGGCGCGCTCGGTCGATGAGATCCCGCGCGGCAAGGAGTGGCAATACGAGCCGAAATGGGATGGCTTTCGCTGCCTGCTCTCGCGGAACGGCGGTGATGTCGACCTGCGCTCGAAGTCGGGCGAAGACCTCGCGCGCTATTTTCCGGAAATCGTCGCCGCGGCCTTGAGCCTGAAGGCGGATCACTTCACGCTCGACGGCGAGCTCGTCGTGCCGCAGGGCAAGAGCTTCTCCTTCGACGCGCTGCTGCAACGGATCCATCCGGCCGCGAGCCGCGTGAAGAAGCTCTCGGTGGAGACGCCGGCGCTCTATCTCGTGTTCGATATGCTCGCGACGGCCCGGGACAAGGATCTGGCCGAGAAGACGCTGCGCGAGCGCCGGCCGGCGCTGGATGCTTTTGCGAAAGCCAACCTCAAGGGCAGCCTCTTCCGTCTTTCGCCATCGACGACGAGCTACGCGATGGCGAAGAAATGGCTGGCGCAATCCGGCGGCGGCTCGGACGGCGTCATCGCCAAGCGCATCGACCTGCCCTACCAGGCGGGAAATCGCGACGGCATGCAGAAGATCAAGAAATACCGCAGCGCCGATTGCGTGATCGGCGGCTTCCGCTATGCCAGCAACAAGATCGCGGGCCGCAAGGTGGTTGGCTCACTGCTGCTCGGCCTCTACGACGATGCCGGCCTGCTGCATCATGTCGGCTTCACCTCCGCGATCAAGGCGGAGGCGAAGCCGGCTCTGACCGATCGGCTCGAAGCGCTGATCGGCGAGCCCGGCTTCACCGGCAACGCGCCGGGCGGGCCGAGCCGCTGGTCGACCGAGCGCTCGGCGAAATGGTGCCCGCTCAAGTCGAAGCTGGTGATCGAGGTCTGCTACGACCATTTCAGCGGCGAGCGCTTTCGCCACGGCACCTCGATCCTGCGCTGGCGTCCCGACAAGGCGCCGCGGCAATGCAGCTTCGCGCAGCTGAAGCAGAAGGTGGCGGACCCGATGAAGCTTTTGAAGTGAGCATCGGAAGTGAACAGCTACTCGATCCACCCCGTCGCCAATGCGTTTGCCAATTCCGGCTGGCCGTTGCGCCGCGCCAGCGCGGCCATTGCTTCGTGATCATACACCACGTGGCGGAACGTCACCTGCCAGGCGGCATCGACGCGTTCGAGGACCGCATAACGGGCGTGCGGCGTGCCGGCCTCGACGACATGCGGGACTGGATGCCTGTCGCGAAAACCGGGACTGCCTACGCTGCCGGGATTGACGATCGCACGGCCGTCGCGCAAGCGAACGGCCCGGGCGAGATGGGTGTGGGCGCACAGGATGAGCGACTGCGTGATCCCTCCCGCAAACTGCTCGATGCGATCGAGCGGCGATAGCGCCACCGCGCCGTCGGGATGCACAGTGTCGAGCCAATAGACTTCATCGTTCTCGGGCGTCGCGTGGCAGAGAAATACCTGATCGCGGAACACGCGCGTCATCGGCTGTGCGCGCAACCAATCGAGGTGCGCAGGGCCGAGCTGTTCGTAGGCGGGGCGATCCCACGAACCCATCTTCTCCGGCGGGCGGTCGAGCAGATAGCGGTCGTGATTGCCGAGGACGTGCACGGCGTCGAGCGGCATCAGGATCTCGATGGTGCGGCGCGCATCGAGCGGGCCGCTCAGCATGTCGCCGAGATTGACGATGTCGACGATGCCATGGGCGCGGATGTCGGCGAGTATGGCTTCCAGCGCGAGGTAGTTTCCGTGGATATCGGCGATCGCGGCAAAACGCATCGTTGTCGTTCTCCTCTCGTGCCCGGACGCAGCGCAGCGCGCCTTCCGCGGTGCGCTGCAGAGCCGGGGCCCATGTCGCGGCATTCTGGGCCCCGGCTCTGCGCTCCGCTTCGCTGCGCTTGGCCGGGACACGAGACCGTCTATGCAGGCGGCGTGC
>NZ_JAEMSD010000764.1 GCF_016462955.1 Bradyrhizobium sp.
TGTCGCGCGCCATGGAAAACTGCCCCCTCAGCGTCACAAGGGATTGCCCCCTCCTTGGATAGCTGAGGAGAGAGTGAATGAAGCGGGAACGAATCACTGAAGGCTCGCCGTGGAATGATCCACGGGGGCAGATGATGAAGACGCCGGATGACGTGGCGGAGATGATGCGCCTGAGGGCGTGCGGGTGGGGTGTGAAGCGGATTGCGCGGCAGCTGGGCTGCAGCCACCACACGGTGAAGGACTACTTGGCGGCGGGCGGGGTGAAGCCGTTCAAGTCGCCTGAGCGGCCGAAGCGTCTCGACGGCCTTGAGGGTTGGCTGCGCGAGAGGCTCATTCGGCATCGCGGCAATGCCGACGTGGTGCGACAGGACCTGCTGGCCGAGAAAGGCGTGGCCGTCAGCCGGCGGACACTGCAACGCGCCGTGCAGCCCTATCGCCAGGCGCTGAAAGCGGAGGCGCTGGCGACGACGCGGTTTGAGACGCCCCCGGGCCGGCAGCTGCAGATCGACTTCGGGGAGCGCCTGGTCGAGATCGGAGGGGCGAAAGTCAAGGCATTCGTGTTCGTGGCAACGCTTGGACACTCGCGAAGGCTCCATGTGCGTGCGTTCCGGGCCGAGAGGCAGGAGCATTGGTTCGCCGGGCTCGAGAGCACATTCACGACCTTCAGCGGTGTGCCGGAGGAAGTGCTGATGGACAATCCACGCGCGCTTGTCGTGCGGCACGACGCAGTGAGCCGGTCGGTTCAGTTCAACGACAAGCTGATAGCCTTCGCAAAACATTGGGGCTTTCGCCCTCGCGCCTGCGCGCCATATCGGGCGCGCACGAAGGGCAAGACGGAGAACGGCGTCGGCTACGTGAAGAAGAACGCGATCGCCGGTCATTCCTTCCCAAGTTGGGAAGCATTCGAGGCGCATCTCGACAGATGGGAGCGAGAGGTTGCGAACGTTCGGATCCACGGCACGACCGGCGAGACGCCGATCATCCGCTTCGCGCGTGACGAGATACATCGGTTGAAGCCGCTCGGCGGGCAGCCCTCGTTTGGATCCTTGCGTGAACTGTCCCGCGTCGTCGGCAATGATTGCGCCGTCGAGATCGACACGAACAGCTACTCGGTACCGTGGCGCCTGATTGGCGAGCGCGTGGCGGTAACGATCGCGGCCGGCGAAGTGCGGATCCGCCATGGATTGCACCAGGTCGCGGTCCACAAGCAATCGGAGGGTCGCCGGCTGCGGATTGTCGACTCCGCCCATCTCGATGGTGTTGCTGGTCGCAATGGCGCGGTCCGCCGGGCGGAGATCGCTGTGCCGGCGCCGTCCTCACCGCCGTCGTTGTTACGTCCTCTTGCCGAATACGAAGCCATGGTCGGAGGAAGCTTCTGATGGCGAGGGCAAAAAAGGCAATGGAAGCAACGAACGATCCGCTAGATGCCATGCTGGCGCGATTGCAGCTCTCCGGCATCCGCGATCAGCTCGACAGCCTGCTCGACGAAGCCGCGCGCGCGAACCTGTCGGCGCGTGAGACGCTGATCTTGCTGTGCGAGCGCGAGATCGCACGCAAGGATCATCGCCGCGTCGAGATGGCGCTGAAGCTCGCGCACTTCCCGGCTGTGAAGGAGCTTGCTGGCTTCGACTTCGAGGCGCAGCCGTCGATCGATCCAAAGCAGATCCGTGACCTTGCCGCGTCACGTTGGATCGCCAACGGCGAGAATGTGCTGTTGCTCGGGCCGCCGGGCGTCGGCAAGACGCACTTGTCGATCGCGCTGGGACGAGAGGCGATCCTGGCCGGATACACGGTGCAGTTCACCACGGCGACGACACTGGTCGCGGGCCTTGCCAAGGCGCACGGCGAGCGACGGCTGGACGAGAAACTGCTCGCCCTGTCGAAGCCAAAGCTGCTGATCGTCGACGAGCTCGGTTACCTGCCGCTGGAACCTGACGCGGCGCATCTGTTCTTCCAGTTGGTCAGCCGCCGCTACGAAACTGGCGCCATGCTGATCACCTCAAACCGCAGCGTTGCCGAATGGGGCACCGTGTTCGCGGATCCCGTGGTCGCCACCGCGATCCTCGATCGGCTCCTCCACCACAGTCACGTGCTGACGATCCGCGGCGACAGCTACCGGCTCCGCGCCAAGCGCAAGAGCGGCCTTATAAAGACGCCGACCGCCGGTGACGGCCCTCCAGTCGGCTCCGCCTCCCTCCGGCCCGTCACCGGCGGAAACAACCTTCAACCGAGATCATAATCCCGATGGTGGGGGCAGTTCTTCATGACGCAAAGGGGGCAGTTCCGGATGGCGTTTGACA
>NZ_JAEMSD010000765.1 GCF_016462955.1 Bradyrhizobium sp.
GGAGATCATTGATCAACCCACGTCATTCCGGGGCGCGCAAAGCGCGAACCCGGAAGTTCGAGATTGCAGCACGAGATTCCGGGTTCGATGCTACGCATCGCCCCGGAATGACGGTTCAAGATCACGCCACGTTCTGGTCGAGAATGTCCACGGCCTCGGCCAGGCTCACCGACACCAGCTGCGACACGCCCCGCTCGGCCATGGTGACGCCGAACAGGCGGTTCATCCGCGCCATCGTGATCGGATTGTGCGTGATGATGATGAAGCGCGTGTCGGTCGAGCCGGTCATCTCGTGCAGGAGGTTGCAGTACCGCTCGACGTTGTGGTCGTCGAGCGGCGCGTCGACTTCGTCCAGCACGCAGATCGGCGACGGGTTGGTCAAAAACACCGCGAAGATCAGCGCCATCGCGGTCAGGGCTTGCTCGCCGCCCGAGAGCAGCGACAGTGTCTGCGGCTTCTTGCCCGGCGGCTTGGCGATGATTTCGAGGCCGGCTTCGAGCGGATCGTCGCTCTCGATCAGGTGCAGCGCGGCCTCGCCGCCGCCGAACAGCTCGACGAACAGGCGCTTGAAGTGGTTGTTGACGACCTCGAACGAGGTCAGGAGCCGCTCGCGCGCTTCCTTGTTGAGGCTCTGGATGCCCTGGCGCAGCCGCTTGATGGCCTCGACGAGGTCGTCGCGCTCGGTGACCAGACCGTTGTGCTGGGTTTCGACCTCGCGCAGTTCCTCTTCGGCGCGCAGATTCACGGCGCCGAGGCGCTCGCGGTCGCGGCGCATTTTCTCGAGGTCCTCCTCGATGTCGTGCAGAGGCGGCAGCTCCGCGCCGGGCTCGAGCTCGGCGAGGCCGGCAACCGCCTGCGGCTCGACTTCGAGCATGTCGCGGATCTCGCGCTCGATGTCCTCGAGCCGGCGCCGCGCGCCTTCCATGCGCTCCTCGGCGCGGGCGGTGGCCTCGCGGGCACTCGACAAGGCTTCGAGCGTCAGCTTGGCGACGCGGTCGGTCTCGGCCATCGCGGTTTCCGCGGAGGCGAGGGCGTCGGCGGCCATGCGGCGGTCGTTCTCGGCGTACTCGATCTCGGTGATCAGCGCACTGCGCTTCTCGGCGAACACGGCCGGCGCGTTCTCCAGTTCGCTGCGCTCGATCGTGAGCTCGGCGATGCGGGCCTGGATGGTGTCGATATGGGAGGCCGCGCTCTCCTTGCGGTTCTGCCACTCGGTGCGCTCGGCGAGGATCGCTTGCACGCGACGGTCGGCAAGCTCGGCTTCGCGCGCCAGCGCCTGCGCCTCGGCACGAACCTGGGCGGCCATGCGGCGGTGGCCTTCGATGTCGCTGCGGACGGCGGCGAGCCGGGTCTCGGTGTCCTCGCTCGACGGCAGCTCGCCGATGCCGGCCTGGGCGTATTCATAGGCGGCCTCGGCCTCGGCCCGGTCGGCGGCGAGGCGGCTGTGTGCTTCCGACAGCGTCGCCTTGCGTGCGGCATGGCGGCTGATCTCGCGCTCGGCATTGGCATGGCGCTCGCGCGCGACGTTGAGCTCGCGCTGCGCGGCGCGCCAGGCTTCGCGGCTGGCACCTTCGGTGCTGGCGGCCATCTGCAGCTCGGACTCGGCGTTCTCCAGTGCCTGGCGCTTGATCTGCGCGTCGATGCGGGCCTGCTCCAGCTCGTTCTCGCTGTCGACGAGACGGGCGCGCTCGGCGAGGCGCCGGGCCGCACCGGTCGGCGCGTGAGCTGCGGCAACGAAGCCGTCCCAGCGCCAGACGTCGCCCTCGGGGGAGACCAGCCGCTGGCCGGTCTTGAGCTGCGAGACCAGCTCGGCGCCGCGCTCGCGCGGCACCACGCCGATCTGCGCCAGGCGGCGGGCCAGTTCCGCCGGCGCCTGCACATGATTGGACAGCGGAACGGCGCCCTCGGGCAGCTCCGGATCGCCTTCGGTGTGGCCGACATTGGTCCAGCGCATCGGCGCCGACGGGTCGATCGGCGCGTCGAGATCGTCGCCGAGCGCAGCGCCGATTGCCTTCTCGAAGCCCTTGTCGACGGTGATGCCGTCGATGATCGGCGGCCACAAATTCTTGGTCTCGCCGTTGACGATCTTGGAGATCGTGCGCGCCTCGGTCTCGAGCCGCTGCACGCGCTTGTCGGCTTCGACCAGCGGCGAGCGCGAGGATTCCAGGGTCTGGCGTGCGGCAACGTGAGCGGTTTCGCTCGCCTGCGCGGCAGCTTCGGACGCCGCCAGCGTCTCTTCCGCGGTCTCGACCAGCGCGGTCAGCTCGTCGAGATCGCCGAAGCCGCCGGTTGCTTCG
>NZ_JAEMSD010000308.1 GCF_016462955.1 Bradyrhizobium sp.
ACGACATGGCGACGACCGTCAAGGAATTGAAGGCGACCGCACGTCCGAAGAGCGGCAAGGGGGCCGCCCGGGCTGAGCGTCGCGCCGGCAGAGTGCCCGGAGTGATCTACGGCAACAACCAGCCCCCCGTCACGATCTCGATCGCGGATCGTGAGCTCCGCCAGCGCATCCTCGCCGGCCGGTTCCTGACCACGCTGGTCGACATCGACCTCGAAGGCAAGAAGCACCGCGTCATTCCGCGCGACTATCACCTCGACCCGGTCAAGGACTTCCCGATCCATGTCGACTTCATGCGGCTCGGCGAAGGCGCCACCATCCGCATCAGCGTGCCCCTGCACGTGGTGAAGGCCGAAACGTCTCCGGGCGTGAAGCGCGGCGGCACCGTCAACATCGTCGCTCACGCGATCGAGCTCGAATGCGGCGTCGAGAGCATTCCGCAATACATCGAGGCCGATGTCGGCTCCCTCGAGATTGGTCACTCCCTGCATCTGACCGACATCAAGCTGCCGGCCGGCGTGAAGGCGTTGACCCGCGAGGACGCGACCCTCGTCACCATCGTGCCGCCGTCCGGTTACGCCGAAGAGCAGAAGGCTGCTGCTGCGGCGGCTGCTGGTGGCGCGGCTCCGGCCGCGGGCGCTGCTCCTGCGGCAGCTCCGGCTGCGGGCGCTGCTGCTCCGGCTGCGGCTGCCAAGGCTCCCGCCGGCGGCGACAAGAAGAAGTAATCTCTCAAGGCTGGCGCGCGCGGTCCCTGACCGCGCGCCGAGCGAGGGGCGCGCCGCGTCATGCGACTCTTTGTTGGGCTCGGCAATCCCGGCGCGAAATACGCACGTAACCGGCACAATATCGGCTTCATGACGGTCGACGAGATTGCGCGACGTCACGGCTTCGCGCCGTGGCGCCGCCGCTTTCAGGGCGAGACCTCGGAAGGTGCGCTCGGCACGGAGCGCGTGATCCTGCTCAAGCCGACCACCTACATGAACGAGTCCGGCCGTAGCGTTCAGGAGGCGGCGGGCTTCTTCAAGATCGCGGCCGGCGACGTCACGGTGTTTCACGACGAGCTCGAACTGCCGCCGGGCAAGGTGCGGGTGAAGATCGGCGGCGGCATCGCCGGACACAACGGGCTGCGCTCGATCTCGGCGCATATCGGCAACGACTACCGCCGCGTGCGCCTCGGCATCGGTCATCCCGGCGTCAAGGAACTGGTGCACGGCCACGTGCTGTCGGACTTCGCCAAGGCCGACAACGATTGGGTGATGACGCTGTGCGAGGCGGTCGCCGAGCACGCAGGTCTCGTCGCCAAGGGCACGGACGCGACCTTTGCCAACAGGGTTCATCTGGCCATGCAGGCCAAGGGATTTTTGACCAAGGACGACAACGGAGAGAAATCGAACTGATCTCTCTCCGTCATGGCCGGGCACAAGCGCGAAGCGCGTCTTTGCGTCAGATACCCGGCCATCCACGCCTTTCTTTCTCCGCGGAGCGAAGGACGTGGATGCCCGGCACAAGGCCGGGCATGACGACTTCAACGAACGCACGCGCCCGCGGCGCGAAGACTGGAAGAGACCATGGGATTCAAATGCGGGATCGTCGGATTGCCCAATGTCGGCAAGTCGACCTTGTTCAACGCGCTGACCGAGACAGCCGCGGCGCAGGCTGCGAACTATCCGTTCTGCACCATCGAGCCGAATGTCGGCGAGGTCGCCGTCCCCGATCCGCGGCTGGAGAAGCTCGCCGCCATCGCCAAGTCCGGACAGATCATCCCGACGCGGTTGACCTTCGTCGACATCGCCGGCCTCGTGCGCGGCGCCTCCAAGGGCGAGGGCCTCGGCAACCAGTTTCTCGCCAACATCCGCGAGGTCGACGCCGTCGCGCATGTGGTGCGCTGCTTCGAGGATTCCGACATCACCCATGTCGAGGGCAAGATCGCCCCGCTCGCCGACATCGAGACCATCGAGACCGAGCTGATGCTCGCCGATCTCGACAGCCTCGAGAAGCGCGTCGACAACCTGACCAAGAAGGCCAAGGGCAACGACAAGGACGCCAAGGAGCAGCTCGACCTCGTGAACCGCACCCTGGTGCTGTTGCGCGAGGGCAAGCCCGCGCGCCTCGTCGAACGCAAGCCGGAGGAGGAGCGCGCCTTCGGAATGCTCGGCCTATTGTCGTCGAAGCCCGTGCTCTACGTCTGCAACGTCGAGGAAGGCTCGGCCGCGACCGGCAACGCTTTCTCCAAGGCGGTCGAGGAGCAGGCGGCCAAGGAAGGCGCGGTCGCCGTGGTCATCTCCGCCAAGATCGAATCCGAGATCGCGACCATTTCGCGGGAGGAGCGCGCCGAGTTCCTGGAGACGCTGGGGCTGGAGGAAGCCGGCCTCGACCGCCTGATCCGCGCCGGCTACACGCTGCTGGACCTCATCACCTATTTCACCGTCGGCCCGAAGGAGGCCCGCGCCTGGACCATCCATCGCGGCACCAAGGCGCCCGCGGCGGCCGGCGTGATCCACACCGATTTCGAGAAGGGCTTCATCCGCGCCGAGACCATCGCCTTCGAGGATTACGTCGCGCTCGGCGGCGAAGCCGGCGCGCGCGATGCCGGCAAGCTGCGGCTCGAAGGCAAGGACTACGTCGTCGCCGACGGCGACGTGATGCATTTCAGGTTTAATACGTAAGCTGGAAACACCGATGCCGTAGGGTGGGCAAAGGCGCATCGCGCCGTGCCCACCATTTGTCACTGTTGAGAAAGATCGTGGGCACGCTTCGCTTTGCCCACCCTACGACACCGGCCTCACCGCATCCCGCCGCCCTGATCCCTTATCGCGCCGAGATGCTCGTTAATGCGGAACACGATCAGGATCAGCTCCGCGACGATGCGCGAGAACACGATGCCGACCACGACGCTCGCGATCGACGACAGCAGCACCAGGAAACCGCCGAACGGGCTGATCGCCATCGCAGCGAGCCCTGAGAAGATGCCGGAGAGACCGAACAGGCAGATCAGCGCGATCACCAGCCAGTAGAAAGTCTTGATGATCGTCGGCGTGATGAAGCGGTCCCATTGAAACAGGTCGCTGAATGAAAACATTGCTCTCCCCAGGGGCAAATCGGGATTTCCGGGCGGGACGAAGCCCGGGATACTGGCCCGCGGCTGATGCGACTCAAGGCCAAAGCCGCCGCCTGATATGTAGCACGTGCCATGCGGGCCGGCGGGTTGAGATTGCCGCAAAGTGCGGCCACAATCTGTCATTCCTCAAAGCTTTCCAAAGATGACCCTGACCTTCGAAGATTTCCCGCCCGGCCGGTTCGGCACGTTCGGCCCGCGCCACGTCACCCGCGACGAGATATTGGCCTTTGCCGCCGAGTTCGATCCGCAGCCGATGCATCTCGACGAGGAAGCGGCAGCCAAGAGCATGCTGCGCGGCCTGTCCGGCTCGGGCTGGCATCTCTGCTCGCTGATGATGCGGATGATGGCCGACGGTTTCATCACCCGCGCCGCTTCGCTCGGCTCGCCCGGCGTCGACGAGGTGCGCTGGTTGTCACCGCTGCGCCCCGGAGACGATCTCACGCTCGACGTCGATGTGCTGGAGGCGCGTGGCTCGAAGAGCCGGCCGGAGCTCGGCATCGTCAAGTTCAAATGCACCGCGCGCAACGCGGCGGGGCAGGCGCTTGCCGAGATGACCTCGCCGATCCTGATCAAGCGGCGCGAGGGAGCGGCCTGATGCGCTTCTTCGAAGACATCGCGATCGGCCAGCGCCGCGAGATCGGCAGCTACATGTTCACGGCCGACGCCATCAAGACATTTGCCGCCAAGTTCGATCCGCAGCGCTTCCACCTCGATGAGGAGGAAGGCAAGAACTCGCTGTTCGGCGGGCTCGCCGCCTCCGGCTGGCATGTCGGCTCCGCCTGCATGAGCCTGCTTGTCGCCGATGGCCAGCGCCTGGCGCGCGAAGCCGCAGCGCGCGGCGAGGAGGTTGCCGTGTGGGGCCCGTCGCCGGGCTTTCGCGATCTGCGCTGGATCAGGCCGGTGCTCGCCGGCGACACCGTCGCCTACGTCAACGTCGTCGTCGACAAGCGCACATCCGCCTCGCGCGCCGGCTGGGGTATCTTGACCGCGCGCACCACCGGCACCAATCAGCGCGGCGAGGAAGTCTATTCCATTACCGCCTCGGCCTTCGTTCCGATGCGCGCGAAGAGCGCCTAGAGCCGTTCCAAGATGAACGGTCAAATGACTGCGCGAGTGTTGCCCGCGCGCTATGGACGCGATTCCGGGTGGCTGCCATAAGCCTCCGGAACATGGTTGCCCCGACGCAGTTCGGCGGAACCAGTGAGTTGCTAACTAATTATGAACCTGTCGCTGCGTATTTGAAACGAA
The DNA here is from genome assembly GCF_016462955.1 of Bradyrhizobium sp. Taxonomy (GTDB): domain Bacteria; phylum Pseudomonadota; class Alphaproteobacteria; order Rhizobiales; family Xanthobacteraceae; genus Bradyrhizobium. The sequence continues at coordinate 4,364 of NZ_JAEMSD010000308.1, forward strand.
CAGGCAGCGACAGGGGACGAGGACCATGGCAGACCGCGGCGCACTCAAATTCGTTGGATTCATCTTCGCCACCGCGACGCTCGCGGTGATGCTGGTCGCCGGCATGGTGGTGAAGGGCTATGCCGATGGCGGCTACACCCTGGAAGCCTCGACGGTGGAAGCGGACCGGTAAGGAATTGTTAACGTCCCGGGGGCAGGCCCGCCTCAGCGGCTATAGACGAACGCCAGCACCGCGACCGCAACCGCCAACAGCCCGACAAAGCGCAGCATGATCGTGCCCAGCTGATTCGGCGCGGGCCGCAACGGGATCGGGTCCGTGGTGTCGGGCCGAATGCTTTCCATGAGATGTCCCCCAAGCCCGGCCGCACAGGCTGCGGGCGCTCGGCCTTTGGTCGCCGGTGAGGGGTGATGGGTTCAAAGGTGGCTGTTGGCCACTCCACATTCTCCGCTGTTATTCCCCGCGCAGGCGGGGAATCCAGTACGCCGCGGCCTCTCGATTCAATGACCGGCGCTGCTGGAATACTCGATCACCCGCCTACGCGGGTGATGACACCCGTGTCGGAGAAACGCTTGCGTGCCCCCGCACGAATCAAAACCGCCGCGCTCCCGTCCGGAAACGCGGCGGCCAATGATGCTGTTCGTGGCGGTCAGCTGTTGCGCAGGCCGTCGGCGGCGCGCTTCCACTGCGCGACATTGTCGGCGATCATGCGGGTCGACTTCATCGCGGCCTGGCTGAGCTGGGCGTAGCCGGAGATCTCGCGCTGGACGCGCTGGCCTTCGGCGTGCAGCAGGTCGCGCAGGCTCTCTAGCTCGGAGACCAGGTTCTCGATCTCGGCAAGCGAGGTGCCGGCGACGCGCTGTATCAGCGAGTTGACGTTGTTGACGGTGGCTTCCGCGCTCGGGTCGAGCGGCGGCGCATCGGTCGTGGCGGCTGCCGGGCGGCGCAGATAGGCGATGTCGTTGCGCACGAAATCGCGGATGCCGGCCTCGACCTCGGTCACGGCGGCAAGGTTGGTGTCGACCGTCTCGGTCTCGGTGGTCTCGATCTTTTCGGGACGCATGGCGTTCATCGTTGTTCCCCTGTTCGCGTTGAGCGCAGCGCGAGTGTCCCCCGCACGACGAATTCGGTAATCCGACTAGGGCGCCGGATTTTGACCGCAACTTGGCCGAGATACGGCAAGGGCGGACGATTCGGGGGTTTTGCCGTGGCTTATGGTTAGGAGAGTATGAACGGCGCTGCGCGCACCAAATCCGTCCCTCATGGTGAGGAGCGCGCCCTTCGCGTTACCAGCTCTTCTTGAAGCCGGCCGTCACGCTCTTGTTGAGCGCGCCTTGCGCGGTTTCGCCCACCGAGCCTGATACCGTGACGTTGTCGAACAGCTTCTGCTCGGCGCCGAACTTGCGCAGCCATTTGTCGTCGGTGGTCGACAATGTCTGGCCGGCGGTGACGCTGGTGCCGGTGTCGGTGAGGGTGAGCTTGGCGGTCTGGTCTGTCTCGTAATTGCGCGTGATGTGGCCGCCGATGCCGGGGACCGCACTGGTGCCCTGCTGGTTGACGCTGTAGCCGTTCTGGAGCGTCAGCGACGTGTCGCCGGACAGCGGCACCGATTTGGTCAGCGATGCCCCGATCTTGCTGTGCTCGGCGCCGGGATCGACCCGGGCTTCCACCGCGGTCTTGTCCCAGATCGCGCCCGCGCCCGGTGCGGTCGCCGTGGCCCAGGCGCTGCCGGAGGATTGCGGCAGGCTGCCGCCATTGGTGGCCTTCTGCGCCAGCAGCTCGGACATCGTCCTGGGCTCGCTCGCCACCGTCATGTCGGCGCCGACACGGGTATCCCAGAATGAGAACACGGATTGCTTCACCGTCACCGCCGAGGAGCCGTTGGCATTGGAGTTCGAGGACCAGTCCAGGCCTTCCTTGGCGGCGGCCTGGGCGCGCTTTTTGGCGGCCATGGGGTCGATGCCGGTGCCGGCATCGACCGCGAGCTGGCTCCAGTCGAGCTTGTCGACATCGATGCCCTTGAGCACGTCGGGGTCGTTCGCGTCGGGAGCCTCGGCCGCCTCGATCTCGGCCTCGTCGTCAGGCGCGGCCGACGCGGGCGGAATGATCTGCGCCTGTAACGTCAGCACCGAGCCGAGAATGAATGCAGCCGCCAGCAATGGCAGCCTGGTCCAGCCAAACCCTGTCGAGAATTCCATCGTCCTGCCCGCGAACCCCAGCGCATGCTTGCCGACAACATACATCGGCGTGCGGCCATGCGCCATTCCGCTCACAGGATGCTGATCCATCTTTACGGAATTGTGGCGGTTATCGATGGAAGCGAACCAACGGGCCGCGCGAAAGGCGCGCGCCCGATGACGGGTTTGTGATGCGACGGCATCCGGCGGGGCTGGAGGCCAGGACGTCGCGATCGCCTCGTCACCGGTCCCGACAAGCGGGGCCCGTTGGCGTCCCCCCTGAAGCGCGATGATCGCATCCCGCTTCAGGTTGTTGTCTGCGCATGATCTTCTTGGAAGACCGCCTCGCACTTAGTCCCGATCATGTGTCAGCCGACGCGGGTCATCTTCGGCAGATGAATCGCGCGGCCGAGTGCCTGCTCGACCAGGTCGAAGGTGTCGATCAGCACGCGCATGCTGACGAGCTTGCCCGCCCTGAACTGGGCGAACTGCGCGACGCGCAAGCTGATGGGCTTGTTGGAATCCAGCGCCGTCAGCGAATAGCGCACCATCGAGGCGGCGGAATCGACGCCGAGCATGATGCTCTCGCGGTCGAAGCGGCGGACGTCGAAATTGTCGGCAAGCTGCCGGATCACGTCGAGCACGGCCGCCTTGCCCTGGCGCGCGCCGAGGAACGGAAACATGTCGATCGGGCCGTAGAGCGCCCACTCGACGTCCTCGTCGATCAGGGCCTCGATATCCCCGAAATGCCGGTCGTTGATCGCGCGGTGCAACGCGCGCGAGAAACGCCAGAGGCTGTGCTCTGTCATTTGGGCAGTCCTGAAGCTGGCTTGCGAAAACGAAAAACGACCCCATGCACAATCAAGGCGCAGGGGCGATCAACGGTGATCAACTCATTTGTATACAAATAATGTAGCGCAGTTCGGCCAAAACGCAATTCACGTTTTCGCAATGCAGCATTGAGCGGGCTTTCTGGGATTTGTAACGGAATCCCGTATTTACCGGGCTATCGGCGACAGACCGGGCCGCAGCGGCCCTAAAATTCTACCGCCACCCCGGCGCGGCCGACGTTCATCCCGCCCGCGTTCGCGAAACTGCCTTGCACCATCAGCGGCATGGCCGAAGAAAGGTTGAGGCGGTGAGCGACGGCGACGCCGACGCCGGTCTGCCCCTGGAAGAAGCCGGTGTTGAGCGAGACCGTGGTGCGGCCGGGGCCGGACGGCGTGGCGGCGACGGCAAGAGCCGCCGTGGCCGCAATACCGCGGCGCGCTTCGAGCTGGTTGGTCGTGATCTGGCTCTGCAGCCCGCTAAGCTGGCTCTGGAAGCCGGACGTGATGCCGTTGAGCTGGCTGACATTGACGGCGTCAGTCGGCGCAATGCCGGCGGCCACGTTGACGACGCGACGTTCATTGCCTGCCGATCCCACCGACACCGTGTTCGCAGCAGTTGCGACTGAGCCCGTGCCGATGGCCACGGCATTCGTGGCCGCCGCCTGCACGACGGCGCCCGCGCCAAGGGCCGTACCGCCGACGGCTGCGACCGTGGCGCTCTGGCCGACCGCAACGGCATTGGCCGTCGTGGCCACGGCCGAATTGCCGAGAGCGGTCGACGACGACACGTTAGCCGTGCCGCCGGTCGCCACCGCAAAGTCGCCGAATGCGGCGCCGCCATTGGCGGCCTGGGCGGCATTTCCGACCGCGACGGAGCCGGTGGCGACGGCGCCTGTTCCCACCGCGATCGCATGGGCGCCGCTGGCGACGGCGCCGTTGCCCTGGGCGATTGCGTTGACGGCCGTCGCCTGCGCGCCGGGGCCAACTGCGACGGCGCCGCTCGCGCTGGCGACCGCACCGCTGCCCTG
>NZ_JAEMSD010000766.1:0-2023 GCF_016462955.1 Bradyrhizobium sp.
CGGGCGCAGGCGGCCGAAGCTGATCCAGGGCAGATCGAAGTTCAGCGCGGGCCACGCCAGCTGCGAGGCGATGATGAGGCCGACGAGGAATCCGGCAATGCCCCAGAACATCGCCATGAAGGAGGCGAACTTGATCGGCCCCATGTTGTAGTTCGGGCGGCCGTTGATTTCCTGAGCCGGCAGCGCCGCCGGCCGCTCGAAGTAGCGGTTGACGATGAAGAACACCGCAGCCACGCTCGCCGCCGCGCTGAGCGCAGCGTGGAACGCGAAGGGTGCATCGAGCGCCTTGGCCGAGGCGATGACGCAGAGAAAGGCGGTGACTGCGAATACGACAGCCAAGCCGCTTTCACCGATGGTCATGGATTTTGAGATGGAGGGCTGGCTCATGCGGATTCTCTCTGAAAGAACACGCTGCCAGAAACCACATCCCCCCTCGCGAGGAATTGATTGAAATCAAGATGGCCTTGGAGCGGAGCCGTAGCGGACGAATATTTTCTGGGCTTCTCCGTATTTTTTCGGTGCGGCTAGTTGAAGTGCCCTCTCCCCTTGTGGGAGAGGGCAGCGAGGACAGCGCGGCAAACTCGATTGGGTGAGGGGTTGGTGCAGCTGGGGCCGGTGTTTGTGTGGAGACATCCCGTCATCCGGCGCCATAGCCGAAGCTTCGCTTCGGCGTTCTTAAGAACGGCGGCCGAAGGCCGCCTATGCCACGTTCTCCCACAAGGGGAGAAGGGAAAGGCGTCACGTCACTCCCGCGCCGTCGCCTTCAGAGCCGCGATCACGTCCTCACGGGCGATGATGCCGGCCAACTTCTGTGCACCGTCGAGCACGATGATGCTCCTGATGCGGTGCTCGACCATGATCTGGAGCACGCGTGTCAGCCGCGTATCGGGGCTGACATAGATGAACTCGGGCGTCATGACGTCGCCGATCTTGCGGTTCATCAGATCGTCGTAGCGCGGCAACATCTGGCTCGGCGAGAAGGCGAAGCACTTCAGGATGTCGAACTTGGTGACGATGCCGACCACCTGCCCGTCGTCTTCGACCGGATAGGAGTTGAAATCGTCGGTCTCGAACATCTCGCTGAGCTGGAACAAGTCGAGGCCGCGTTGCACGGTCTTGACGTTGCGCGTCATGTAGCCGTCGACGGTCTGTTCAAGAAATTGATACACGGCGCGTCCTCCTCCATTCCATATTGGCCGGCCGGTGGTCAGTGCGACAGCAGCACGCTGCGGGCGGTTTGCGTGATCAGATGTTGAGTCACGCCTCCGAGGATCAGCTCGCGAAATCGCGAATGACCATAGCCCCCCGCGACGATCAGGCCGGCGTCGACGTCGCCGGCGACCTTCTCCAACCGGGCAGCCGGGCTCTCGTTTCCTGCAATCTCAGAGACGCGCGCCGTCGCGGTGACGCCGTGACGGCCGAGCCAGGCGGCAACGTCGGTAACGCCGGCCATCACGGCCGCACGGTCGTCGTCGTGATCGGGGATCTCGACGATGGTGACGTCCCTCGCCTTGCGCAGCATCGGCAGCGCGTCCACCACCGCCCGCCGCGCCTCCGGCGTGTCCTTCCAGGCCACCAGCACATTGCGCAGGTCCAGCCATTTCGCCCCGTCGGGAACGAAAAGAAGCGGGCGGCCGGCCTGCATCACGAGGTCCTTGGGGCTCGCCAACGAGAACGCGTCGGAGAAGGCGGGGCTCCGCCCCCCGCTGACCACGATGTCAGCACAGCGCGCCTGCGCCAGCACGAATCGCGCCGGATAATCCATGGCGCTGCGCCATTGCACATGCCCGCCGCGATTTTTCACGGCCGCGCGGAATTGTGCTTCGAGGTCGGTCAGCCGGCGTTTGACTGAGGCTTCGCCCTCATCGATCAACGCTTGCGCCTCGGCGCCGTCGGTGAAGTAGAGCGGCGGTGCGAACTGCGCCGCGGCCACACCGATGATGGCCGCCTCGAATCGCTCGGCGAGCTCCCCAGCGACCTGAAGACGCGCTTCGTTGGACTGATCGAGCGCCAAGCTGACCAT
>NZ_JAEMSD010000766.1:2033-2294 GCF_016462955.1 Bradyrhizobium sp.
ATCTCCAGCATTGCCCAATTTTCTCAAATGCTAGACCAGCTGCTGCGCGACAGGCTGAGATAGATCAAACCAGCCGCAGGTCGCCGCCCCGCCGTTCAGCGGGGAATCGGCCAGTGAATTCAACGTCCACGCTTGCCTCCGAGCAAGCCTTGGGCGTAATTACGGGAGCGGTAAAGGCATCCTGCCCGCCCGCCCAGGATAGGAGCAGAGCTTGGCGCCGAGCCGCGAGACCCATCCAGCTGACGACGGCCGGGGCGATCA
>NZ_JAEMSD010000309.1:0-1139 GCF_016462955.1 Bradyrhizobium sp.
GCGAGGTGATCGGCAGCGTCGAGGTGTTGGAGGCGAAGATCACGTCGGGCTTCAGATATTCCTGCGCCTTAGCGAAGGTCTCGGCCTTGACCTTGCGGTCCTCGAACACGGCCTCGATGACGAGGTCGACGTCCTTCAGCGCGGCGTAGTCCGCGGTCGGCGTGATGCGCGCGAGCAGCGCCTCTGCATCCGCGGGTTTGGCGCGGCCCTTCTTGATCTGCTCCTCGATCACCTTCTGCGCATGCGCCTTGCCCTTGTCGGCGCTCTCCTGGTCGCGGTCGATCAGGACGACGTCGAGGCCGGCACGGGCCGAGACGTAGCCGACGCTCGCGCCCATGAAGCCGGCGCCGATCACGGCGATCTTCTTCACCTTGGTTGCTGGCACATCCTTCGGGCGTCGCGCGCCCTTGTTGAGCTCCTGCATCGACAGGAACAGGCTGCGGATCATCGCGGCCGCCTCCTTCGAGCGCAGCACCGAGGTGAAGTAGCGCGACTCGACGCGCAACGCGGCGTCGATCGGCAGCTGCAGGCCCTCATAGACGCAGCTCATGATCGCCCGCGCCGCCGGGTAATTGTCGTAGGTCTCGCGGCGGTAGATCGCGTTGCCGGCGGGGAACATCATCATGCCGGCCTTGGAGAACACGGGGCCGCCGGGGAGCTTGAAGCCCTTCTCGTCCCAGGGCGCGACAGCCTTGCCGCCTCCCTTGATCCAGTCCTTGGCGGCCTTGATGAGATCGGCGGCGGGAACGACGGCGTGGACCAGGTTCAGCGCCTTGGCCTTCTCGACCGTAACAGGGTCGCCCTTGAGCAGGATGGTCATCGCGTCCTGCGGCGGCACCAGGCGCGGCACGCGCTGCGTGCCGCCGGCGCCGGGGAACAGGCCGACCGTGACCTCGGGCAGGCCGAGACGGGTCTTGGGGTTTTCCGCCGCGACACGATAGTGGCAGCACAGCGTGATCTCGAAGCCGCCGCCGAGCGCGAGGCCGTTGATCGCGGCCGCCCACGGCTTGCCTGAGGTTTCGATCGAACGTAGCACCTGCGAGAAGCGGCGGCTCTGCTCGAACAGCATCTGGTTCGCAGCGGTCTCGCCCTGCTCTTTGAAGACCTTCGCATAGGCCTGGTTCATGCCTTCGAGCATC
>NZ_JAEMSD010000309.1:1149-8367 GCF_016462955.1 Bradyrhizobium sp.
CAGAACGCCTCTTTCGCCGAGGTGATGACGACGCCCTTCACCGCAGCATCCGCCGTGGTCGCCTTGACGATGGCCTCGAGCTCGTTGGTCGAGGTCTCGTCGAGCACGTTCATGGAACGGCCCGGGATGTCCCAGGTGACGAGCGCGATGCCGTCTGCGTCGGTCTCGACTTTGAAGTTCTTGTACGACATGTCGGTTGCTCCTCGGTGCCGCAGCCGATCCCAGGCGCGGCGGTTGACTCTGAATTCGTAGGGTGGGTTAGCGAAGCGTAACCCACCGCGGCCTTTCGCGGCAGAGACAGAAGAGGTGGGTTACGCCTTCGGCTAACCCACCCTACGGACCTACACCCGCTCGATGATCGTCGCGGTTCCCATGCCGCCGCCGATGCACAGCGTGACCAGGGCGGTGGACTTGTTGGTGCGCTCGAGCTCGTCGAGCACGGTGCCGAGGATCATCGCACCGGTGGCCCCGAGCGGATGGCCGAGCGCGATGGCACCGCCATTGACGTTGATCTTGGCACTGTCGATGTCGAAGGCCTGGATGAAGCGCAGTACCACCGAAGCAAAGGCCTCGTTGAGCTCGAACAGGTCGATGTCCGACTTCTTCATGCCCGAACGCGCGAACAGTTTTTCGGTGACGTCGACGGGCCCCGTCAGCATCATCGCCGGCTCGGAGCCGATGTTGGCGAAGGCGCGGATCTTGGCGCGCGGCTTCAGGCCGTATTTGCTACCAGCTTCCTTGCTGCCGAGCAGCACGGTGCCAGCGCCGTCGACGATGCCGGAGGAGTTGCCGGCGTGATGCACATAGTTGACGCGCTCGATCTCCGGATGCGACTGCACCGCGACGCCGTCGAAGCCGCCCATCTGCGCCATCATCGTGAACGACGGCTGCAGCTGCGCCAGCGACTGCATCGTCGTCGAGGGACGCATGTGCTCGTCCTTGGCGAGGATGGTGAGGCCGTTGATGTCCTTCACCGGCACCACCGACTTGTCGAAGCGGCCCTCGTCCCAGGCCTTGGCCGCGCGCTGCTGGCTCTGCACCGCATAGGCATCGACGTCGTCGCGCGAGAAGCCGTATTTGGTGGCGATCAGATCGGCCGAGACGCCCTGCGGCATGAAATAGGCCGGCACCGCGATCGAGGGATCCATCGGCCAGGCGCCGCCGGAGGCGCCGATGCCGACGCGGCTCATGGATTCGGCGCCGCCGCCGATCACGAGCTCATGCTGGCCGGACATGACCTGCGCGGCAGCGAAGTTCACGGCATCGAGGCCGGAGGCGCAGAAGCGGCTGATCTGCACGCCCGGAACGGCTTCGCCGAGCCCGGCCTTCAACGCCGCGAAGCGCGCGATGTCGGAGCCGGCCTCGCCGACCGGATCGACCACGCCGAGCACGACGTCGTCGACCGAATCCTCGGGCAGGTTGTTGCGGTCCTTCAGCGCCTTCAGCGGCACGGTCGCCAGCGCGAGCGCAGTGACTTCGTGCAGCGCGCCGTCCGCCTTGCCGCGGCCGCGCGGGGTGCGAACGTGGTCGTAGATGAATGCCTCAGGCATGACGCCCTCCTGGTGTGATGTTCGTTACGATTGGGAGCAGGCGGCGGAAGCTAGGCTCAGAACGCTTCCGCCGGCAATTCCATGATGGTGGCGCAACCGGCCTGGATGCGCGCGAGATTGGCCGCGGTCTCCGGCAGCATCCGCTCCATGAAGAAACGGCCGGTGACGAGCTTGGTCGAGAGATAGGGCGTCGCCCCGCTCTCGGCAATCTTGGCATTCGTCACCTTCGCCATCTTCGCCCACATGTAGCCGAGCGCGACGAAGCCGAACAGATGCAGGTAGTCGGTTGCGGCGGCGCCGGCATTGTCGGGCTTCGCCATCGCGTTCTGCATCAGCCAGGTCGTGGCCTGCTGCAGGTGGCCGAGCGAGGTCGAGAGCGGGGTGATGAAGGGCTTCAGGCCCTCGTCTCCGCCGTTCTCCTTGGCGAAGGCCATGACCTCGCCGAAGAAGGCCATGATGGCGCGGCCGCCGTCGCGCGGCAGCTTGCGGCCGACGAGGTCGAGCGCCTGGATGCCGTTGGCGCCTTCATAGATCATGGCGATGCGGGCATCGCGCACGAACTGCTCCATGCCGTGCTCGGCGATGTAGCCGTGGCCGCCATACATCTGCTGCGCCTGCACCGCGTTGGCGAAGCCGTAATCGGTGAGGAAGCCCTTCAGCACCGGCGTCATCAGGCCCATGTGGTCGTCGGCGGCCTGGCGGTCCTTCGGGTCCTCGGAGCGGTGGGCGACATCGCTCTTCAGCGCGGTCCAGATCACGAAGGCGCGCGCGGCCTCGTTGAAGGCGCGGAGCGAGAGCAGCGTGCGGCGCACGTCGGGATGCACAATGATCGGGTCCGCTTGCTTGTCCGGCGCCTTGGCGCCCGTGAGCGAACGGCCCTGGATGCGCTCGCGGGCATAGGCGACGGCGTTCTGATAGGCGACCTCGGACTGCGCGAGGCCCTGGACGGCGACGCCGAGCCGAGCCTCGTTCATCATCACGAACATGCCCTGCATGCCCTTGTTCTCTTCGCCGATCAGCCAGCCGGTGGCGTTGTCGTAGTTCATCACGCAGGTGGAATTGCCGTGGATGCCCATCTTGTGCTCGATCGAGCCGCAGACGACGCCGTTGCGCGCGCCGACCGAACCATCCGGATTCACAAGGAACTTGGGCACCACGAACAGCGACACGCCCTTGATGCCGGCGGGCGCGCCCTCGATGCGGGCGAGCACCAGGTGGATGATGTTGGAGGCCAAGTCATGCTCGCCGGCCGAGATGAAGATCTTGGTGCCCGTGATCTTGAAGCTGCCGTCGCCCTGCCGCACCGCCTTGGTGCGGAGCATGCCGAGATCGGTGCCGCAATGCGGCTCGGTCAGGTTCATGGTGCCGGTCCACTCGCCGGCGACCATCTTCGGGACATAGGTCTTCTTCTGCTCGGGCGTGCCGTGCACCAAGAGCGCGGCGGTCGCGCCCATGGTGAGGCCGCCATACATCGAGAACGCCATGTTGGCGGAGATCTGGAATTCGTTGACGGCCTGCGACAGCGTCACCGGAAGGCCCTGCCCGCCATATTCGGTCGGCGCCGACAGGCCGAGCCAGCCGCCCTCGGCAACCTGCTTGAACGCCTCCTTGAAGCCCTTCGGCGTGGTGACGCTGCCATCGTCTGCGCGCTTGCAGCCTTCGAGATCGCCGACGCGGTTGAGCGGCTGCAGCACCTCCTCGGCGAGTTTGGCGGCCTCGCCCAGGATTGCGTCGCGCACGTCGCTGGACGCGTCGGAGAAGCCCGGCAGATTGTCGTAGCGGTCGATCTGGAAGACGTCGTTGAGCAGGAAGTTCACGTCTTCGACAGGGGCTTTGTAGATCGGCATGGGGGTCTCCCGGCAGGCCTCGAAGGGATGATGTTGGGCTTAGGATTGGGCGGCGGCAAGCTGCTCCGCCATCAGGCGGTGCAGCATGTTGATCGCCTTGAGCGGACGCACCATCACCTTGAAATGGGTGATGCGTCCCTCGGCATCGAAGCTGATGATGTCGACACCGTTGATCTCGATGCCGTCGATCATGGTCTTGAATTCGAGCACGGCGCCGTTGTCGCTGCGCCACTCGCCGACATAGGTGAAGCCGGGGCCGCCGAGCACCTTCTCGGCGCTGGCGAGATATTTGAAGGTGATGTCGCGGCCGCGCTGCGGGGTATGCACCACGGGGCTTTCGAACACGGCATCGGGGTGCAGGAGGTCCCAGAGCGCGGCGCGGTCATGGGACTTCATGTAGGCGTACCAGGAATCGAGGCCGGTCATTTTCAGGTGCCTCCCTAGGCCAAGGGCAAAACTGCGAAAACAACCCCATGCACAGTAGCGACAGGGTTGATTCCGCTGGATTTTTTCAGTCGGGTGCCGACCCGCCTGCTCGCTGCCTCATATGCACATTGACGCATATGCGCCGATGCGCATAAAGTCAAGCGGAGTTGGTCGAGCCGAACAAAAGGAAGCCGGTCATGGCCCTGGGCGACGCAATCCTCGCATGCCTGACGGAACGTCCGATGACGGGCTACGAGCTCGCCAAAACCTTCGACTCCTCGATCGGCTTCTTCTGGAAGGCCGACCACCAGCAGATCTACCGCGAGCTCTCCAAGCTGCGCGACCGCGGCTACATCCAGGGCCGCGAGGTCGTGCAATCGGGCAAGCCCAACAAGCTGGTTTATACCCTCACTCCGGAGGGGCGAACAGCGCTGCGGCACTGGGCCGCGCGGCCAAGTACACCGGCCTCGACCAAGGACGACCTGCTGGTCCGCCTCCACGCGCTCGACAGCATCGACATCGAGCCGCTGCGCACCGACCTGATGGCCCGCCTCGAGCACCACCGCGACCGCCACGCCAATTACGAACGCATCCTGAAGAAGCGCTTTCCCGACGGCACCGCGGAAGGCCGGCTCGATCTCGGCAACCTCCTCCTGCTCCGCCTGGGGGCCCGCCACGAGCAGATGGTGGCCGATTTCTGCGAGGAGGCGCTGGAGGCGCTGTCGGCGACGACCGGCAAAGGCACGGTGGTGCCGATCGAGGAGAGCAAACGCGAAGGGAAGGGTTGAGCCCGCTAGACCGGCAAATTGTCCGTCATCCCGGGCGGGACTTCGCCTTGCTCTGACCGTTCGGCCAGAAGCTCTTTTTCAGCCAGATACCAGAAGGTATCCATTTTACCGCTTGGCTCGCCAGCACCTTTCCAGATCTCATAGGCGCGCTTGCGGATTTCTTCTTCGGTCAGACCGGTCATTGAATCACCCTTGTTGCGGAAGTTCCAAGCTTCCAACTCGCCTACGGTTCCTAGTAGGGCGAGATTGCAGCGACGGCCCAGGGGTAGGCCGCCCAACTTTAAGACAGCCGCGCCGCATTCCTTAACTCGTTGTTTACCGTAACGGACAAAAGTCGGTTTTCGAGGCAGACGACCCGCGCCATACTCGATTGTCTTTGCAACCGGCACGCGTGGGGAGACTGGAGGCGCCGGGTGGGGCGCCGGAGTCGGAACCGGACAGAGTCATGAATTCGCGCGTATCGTGGAGTGTCGACGGCATCGATCCATCCGTCCGGGAGCGGGCCGAAGCTGCTGCGCGCCGTGCCGGCATGTCGCTCAATGATTGGCTGAACTCCACGCTTGGCGAGACGACCCCGCCGAACTTTCGCGGCCCCTACGACCAGCGCAAAGATCCACATCAGGATCAGCGTCCGCAACACATGCCGAGCCAGGGGCCCAGCCAGGAGAGCCGCGAAGTCGCGGACATCCACCAGCGGCTCGACGCCATCACCCAGCAGATCGAGCGGATCTCGAAGCCCGCCCCGCGGCAAGACTCTTTGCGACAGGACCCGGCGAGGCCCGACGTTTCGCGCGAGCAAGGCGTCGCGCGCCAGCTCAACGACGCGATCTCGCGGCTGGATGCGCGCCTGTCGCAAATCTCCCGTCCGCAGCATCCTCAGCCGCCGCGGCCGGCTCCTGCGCCCTCACCCGTTGAAACGCGCCAACGCCAGGCCGATGCGGTCGAGCGCGCAGCGGCGCAGGTCTATCGCAGCTCCCCTCCCCTGAGCCCGGCTTCGTTCGACGTCGCCGTCGCCGAGATCACCGCGCGCCAGAGCGAGCTCGACGGATTTGTACCCCGCCAGGTGCCGCCGCGTGCCGCGCCGCCGCTTGCGCCGGCCGCCCCCTACGCGCCTCCAATGGCGCCGCCCGCACCCGCCTACGCGCCGCCGCCACCGCAGCCGGGACCGGATTTTTCCTCGCTCGAGCGCCATCTGCTCAAGATCACGAGCCAGATCGAGTCGCTGCAGCGACTCGACAACACCGAGCAGGCGATCGCCGCCTTCCGCAGCGAGCTCGCCGAGATCCGCGCCGCCATCACCGAGGCGATGCCGCGGCGCGCGATCGAATCGATCGAGAACGAGATCCGCTCGCTGCACCGCCGGATCGACGAGACCCGCTCCAACGGCACCGACGGGCAGGTTCTCGCCGGCATCGAGCGCGCGCTGTCCGACATCAAGCAGGTGCTGCGCACGCTGACGCCGGCCGAGCAGCTCACCGGCTATGACGAGGCGATCCGCAATCTCGGCGCCAAGCTCGACCTGATCCTGCGCGCCAACGACGATCCCTCGACGGTGCAGCAGCTCGAAGGCGCGATCTCCGCGCTGCGCGCCATCGTCTCCAACGTCGCCTCCAACGAGGCGCTCGCGCGCCTGTCGGAAGACGTGCAGTTGCTCTCGTCCAAGGTCGACCAGGTCACCCGCGCTTCCGGCCACAGCGACAGCTTTGCGGTGCTGGAACAGCGCATCGCGGCGCTCACGGCGGCGCTGGAAACGCGCGAGCGGCCGCAGCCGTCCGAGAGCACCGAGCATCTGGAAGCTGCGATCCGGGCGCTGTCGGACCGTTTCGACCGCATGCAGGTCGGCAACGATTCCGCCTCGACCTTCGCCCATCTCGAACAGCGCGTGACTTATCTGCTGGAGCGGATCGAGTCCGCCGCGGATCCGCACAATACAAACCTGAGCCGCGTCGAGGACGGGCTGCACGACATCCTCAGGCACCTGGAGCGCCAGCAGGCAACCTATGCCGCGCTGGCCGAGAGCCGTAGTTCCGCGCCGCCGCCCGATTCCGGCATGGTCGATCTCGTCAAGCGCGAGCTCTCCGACATCCGCTTCAGCCAGGCCGAGACCAACCGCAGCACCCAGGACTCGCTCGAAGCCGTGCACAGCGCGCTCGGTCACGTCGTCGATCGCCTCTCGATGATCGAGGGCGATCTGCGCGCCGTACGTACAGCGCCGCCGGCCCCGCAGCCGATGCCGATGCCCGCTCCGATCGAGCCCGCGCCTGTCGCGCGCGAGCCGCGGCCGCAGGCCCAACAGCCGAACCACGACCCCAAGCCCGAGCTGCCCAATCCCGCCGCCGCGCAAGCCGCGCAGGCCGGCTACGTCGCTGCACCGCGCGAATTTCATGCCGCCGCTCCCTCCGCGCCGCCACCGGTGCCGCAGGCGCCACCCCTGCCGCCGCGCGCGATCAGCGAAATCCTGGAGCCGCACACGGCCCGGGCCGCGCTCGCACCCGAACTGCCGCCGGATCATCCGCTCGAGCCGGGCACACGGCCGGGCGGACGCGTCGCCACCCCGTCCGAGCGCATCGCCGCCTCCGAGAGCGCGATCAGCGGAATCGCCCCCGC
>NZ_JAEMSD010000310.1 GCF_016462955.1 Bradyrhizobium sp.
GCCGGTGGTCGCCGCCGTGGAAGGCGCCGCAGCAGGCGCCGGTCTCTCGCTGGCGCTGGCCTGCGATCTGCGCGTGGTCGGCGAGACCGCGAAGATCACCACCGCCTTCGCCAAGGTCGGCTTCTCCGGCGATTACGGCGGCACCTATTTCCTGACGCAGCTGCTCGGCAGCGCGCGGGCGCGCGAGCTCTATTTGATGTCGCCGGTGCTCACGGCCAGGGAAGCCCACGCCATCGGCATGGTGACCAAGGTCGTGCCCGACGCCGAGATCGACACGGCCGCGCACGAGCTTGCGCTGTCGCTGGCGCAGGGCCCCTCGATCGCGCTTGGCTTCATCAAGCGCAACATCAACAATGCCGAACACCTGGCGCTCGAGGACTGCTTCGACGGCGAGGCGATCCATCACACCCGCTGCGGCGACACCGAGGACCACAAGGAGGCCGCAAAGGCCTTCGTCGAGAAGCGCAAGCCGACCTTCAAGGGCGCATGACCATGGCGCCCTATATCCGGCTGCGGCAGATCTGCCTGGTGGCGCCGCAGCTCGAACCCGTGATCTCTGACATTGCGGAGATCATGGGCCTTGGCGTCTGCTATCGGGACGGCAATGTCGCGAAATACGGCCTCGAGAATGCGCTGCTCCCGGTCGACACGATCCTGCTGGAGGTGGTGGCGCCGTTCAAGGACGGCACAACCGCCGGCCGCTTCATCGAGAAGACCGGCGGACGCGGCGGCTACATGGCGATCTTCTGCTGCAACGATCCCGACGAGCGCGGCCGCCATGCAAACGCCATCGGCGTGCGCACCGCCAACGTCATCGACCACGCGCCCTATCACGGCGTGCAGCTCCATCCCCGCGACTGCCGTGCTGCGTTCATCGAGTTCAACCACACCGAAGGCAGCGACGACATTCTGGGCCCCTATCCGCCGGCGGGCCCGGACTGGCAGAAGTTCATCCGAAAGGATGTGACGCAGGCGCTGACGTCGGTGGAAATGCAGAGCCCGGATCCGCAAGGGCTGGCGGAGCATTGGGGCAGGATCATTGGAATTGCGCCGAGCGGTGACGAGCTGAAACTGCCGAACGCAACCTTTCGCTTCGTGAAGGGCGCCAGCGAGATCATGAGCGCGCTGGAGTTTCGTGTGATCGACGTGACGCGCGTGTTGCATGCCGCGAAGGCGAAGGGGTTCGCGGTTGAGGGGAACGAATTTTTGTTGGGTGGCGTGACGTTCCGCGTGAGTTGAGTGAGCTGCACCCTCGCCTCTTGTGGGAGAGGGTGGCTCGCCGCGTAGCGGCGAGACGGGTGAGGGGTCTCTCTCCGCGAACTCATCTTGTGCAGTCGAATTCGCTGAAAAAACCCCTCATCCGGCGCTTCGCGCCACCTTCTCCCACAAGGGGAGAAGGAAGAACAGGACATTCACCGCGCGCTCACCGCCCCTTGAAATTCGCCGCTCGCCGCTCTTCGGTCGCCTTTACGCCTTCCCTGAAGTCTTCCGTCGCGCGCAGCCTCGTCTGCTCGGCGAGCTCGTGATTGGTCGCAGCCATCACGCGGTCGGCGAGGCCATTGCGCATCGTGGCCCGGGTGGAGAGCAGGCCGAGCGGGGAGCATTCGGCGATCTCGCCGGCCAGCTTCATCGCGGCCGCCTTGACCTGGTCCTGCGGCACCAGCTCGTTGGCCAAGCCCCACTTCACGGCCTCCTCGCCGGTGACGCGGCGGCTGGTGTAGAACATCAGCTCGGCGTTGTTCTTGCCGATCAGCTCGGGCAGTGTCACGGTCAGACCGAAGCCGGGGTGAAAGCCGAGCTTGGTGAAGTTCGCGGAGAAACGCGCCTCAGGACAGGTGACGCGGAAATCGGCGGAGACCGCGAGGCCGAGTCCGCCGCCAATGGCCGCGCCTTGCACCGCGGCGACGATCGGCTTCTTGGCGCGGAAGATGCGCACGGCCTGGATGTAGAGATGATTGATTGGGCCGAGGCTGTCGGCCGGGTCGCCCTTCTTCTCGGCCTCGCGCGCCTCCTGTTCCTGACGGGCCGGATCGCCGAAATTTGCGCCGGCGCAGAACGCCTTGCCCTGCGCGGAGAGAACGGTGCTGCGGATCTCGATGTCGCGGTCGAACTCCTCCAGCGCATCCGCGATCTGGTTGATCAGCGAAATGTCGAAGAAGTTGAGCGGCGGGCGGCGGATCTCGATGGTGCCGACATGCCCGACCTTCTCGACGCCGATATCTTTGTAAGTGCTCATTACTTGCCTCCAGTAACTCGATGTATCGGTAGCGAAGAACCACCTCTCCCATAGGGAGAGGTCGGCGCGGAGCGCCGGGTGTGGGGCTGCGGTCCCTCATAAGAGCAGAACCCCTCACCCGATTTGCTGGCGCAAATCGACCTCTCCCTATGGGAGAGGTGGACGGAGCGAGCCGCGATCGTGTCGTTCATCGAAACCTACCGCAAGCCGAGTCCGCGGGCGATGATGCCGCGCAGCACCTCCGTGGTGCCGCCCTGGATGGTAAGCTTCGGTGCGGTCTTGATGGCGAAGTCGAGTTGCCGCTCCAGGGTCTCGCGGTTGGTCGCGGTCTCCTCGACGAAGGCGGCGAGATCGCGCACGCGATGCGGCAACTGCTGCTCCCACACCGTGCCGATGTCCTTGACGATAGACGCCTCGACCACCGGCTCCTTGCCGGCTTCCAGCATGCCTGCCACCGAAACCGACATGCGCCGCATGGTGTGGAGCTGCGCGACCAGGCGCCCGATGCCTTCGGCGCTGCGGGTGTCGGGATTGGGGCCGACCGCGCGCACCAGCTCGGTGAGCACGTAATAGGTTTCGAGGAAGCGCTCGGGGCCCGATCGCTCGTAAGCGAGCTCGCTCGTCGCCTGCTTCCAGGCGCCGTCGACCTCGCCGAGCACGTGGTCGTCGGGGATGAAGTGATCGGTGAACACGACCTCGTTGAATTCGTATTGGCCGGTGATCTGGCCGATCGGGTTCACCTTGATGCCGGGCTGCTTCATCTTGACCAGGAACTGGGTCAGGCCGTGACGGCGGTTCTCCTTGGTCGGCGGCGAGGTGCGGAAGATCGCGATCATGTAGTCGGCGATGTGCGCCGACGAGGTCCAGATCTTGGTGCCGTTGATGAGGTAGCCGCCGTCGGTCCTGGTCGCGCGCGTCTTCGCGGCGAACAGGTCGGAGCCGGAGTTCGGCTCGCTCATGCCGATGGCAAAGCAGACCTCGCCGCGACAGATGCGCGGCAGGATGTCCATCTTGACATGCTCGGGAGCGTATTTCAGCAACACCGGGCCGCTCTGGCGGTCGGCGACGAAGAAGCGCCGCGTCGGCGCGTTGGCGACGCGCATTTCCTCGGTCACCACGTAACGTTCGAGGAACGAGCGCTCCTGGCCGCCGTACTTTTTCGGCCAGGTCATGCCGAGCCAGCCCTTGGCGCCGACCCGGCGGGAAAATTCCGGCGCGTCGGTGTCTTCGCGGTTGGGCTGGTGCGGATCGAAGGTGCCGGCGGCGATCTCCTCGGCGAGGAAGGCGCGCACTTCCTTGCGCAGCTGTTCGCACTTCTCGGGCAGGCGGATCGGATCGAAACGGAGGGCGGCGGTCATGTGTTTCTCTCCCCGATCAGCGCGATGCCACGAGCGGCCACAATTCGTCGGCGCCGCGGTCTGCGACGAGCTTGCCGAGCTCGACGGCCCAGTAGCTTTCCGAGCCGAAATCGTCACGCCATGCCAGCGCGCGCAGCGAATAGCGGTGCAGGATGTGCTCCATGGTGAAGCCGATCGCGCCGTGCACCTGATGCGCGATGGCCCCGCCTTTCTCCGCGGCCTCGGCGCAGCGGATCTTGGCGGAGGCGGCTTCGAGATAGACCTCGTCATCAAATGATGTCGCATTCGCGATGGCGTCAGCCGCGGAGGTCGCGGCCGCAAGCGCCGCGGCGGACTCGCCGGCGAGGCGCGCGAGATTGTGCTGCACGGCCTGGAATTTCGAGATCTTCTTCTCGAAGGCGACGCGCTCGTTGGAATAGCGCACGGAAATATCGAGCATGGATTCCAGCGCGCCCGCAATCTGCAGGCTGCGCGCGACGCCGCCCATCAGCATCACGGTGGTCTGGTCGAGCCCCTTCGGCGCAGCCTTGAGGGCGAGGGGCTGAACCTTGTCGAGCGTCACGGTGTCGCTGTGGTCGTAGCCGACATTCAGCCCGGCTTCGATCCGCGCCTTGGCCGCGGCGACCAGCGCAATGGAAAAGCCGTCCTTGCCATGCGCGAGCACGGCAAAATGCTTCGCGCTCTTCGCGAAAGGCACGCCGCGCGCGCGGCCGGAGAGCGCGCCGTCGGCATCGAGTGTGATGCGGTCCTTCGGCGACGCCGGCAGCACCGTCATCTCGCCCTCGGGCGAGGTGATCTTGGCCTGCGCCAGCAGCCAGCCCGCCAGCATGGTTTCGGCCAGCGGCACCGCGACGGCAAAACGGCCGGCGGCGTTCAGCAACGCAAAACCGTCGGCGAGGCTCGCGCCGGAGCCGCCGAGATCGTCCGGCACCCAAGCCAAGGGTAGGCCGGCTTCGCTCAGCGCCTGCCACAGCGGCGCCTGCCACGTGCCCTGCTTGTCGTTGTTGATGGTTTGCGGATCGGCGAGATCGGCGAAGATCTTCTCCGCGGTCTCGACGACGATATTGTCACTCTCCGCCACAGCGTTCCCCGTATCTTGCCATTGGCGCGTCCTGTTCCGACGGGCGCGCGACCTCTTCTTGCGCCGGATGATCCGAAAAAGCCATGGCCCTGACAAGCGTTGACCGCAGACCAACCTGCGGCGTGGGCATGGGGCGTCACCCGTCTGGGCTAATTCCGCTTAGCGGAGTTTGCTCGATTTGCAGGGCGCGGCAAACTCGTTAAACAAGTCGCGGAAGATCAGAGCCACGGGAAGGACAAAGGGATGGCCAAGGACAATCTGTGCGCAATCGTGACGGGGTCGGCCTCCGGCCTTGGCGCGGCAACGGCGGAAATTCTCGCGCGGAGCGGGGCGCGGCTCGTCATCAACTATTCGTCGAGCCAGAAGGAGGCCGAGGCGACGGCCGAGCTCTGTCGCAAGGCCGGCGCCGCGGAAGTCCTGGTCGCGCAGGGTGACGTCTCGAAGGATGAGGATTGCCGCAAGATCGCCGCGGCTGCCAGCGGCTGGGGCCGGCTCGATATTCTCGTCAACAATGCCGGCACCACCAAGCATGTCGCCCATGCCGACCTCGACGGATTGTCGGCGGAAGATTTCCAGCGCGTCTATGCCGTCAACACCATCGGGCCATTCCAGATGGTGCGCGCAGCGCGCAGCCTGCTCGAAGCCGCCGCGAAGGCTTCGGGGCGGCCGTCTGCGGTGGTCAACGTGTCCTCGGTCGCCGGCATCAGCGGCGTCGGCTCCTCGATCGCCTATGCCGCGAGCAAGGGCGCGCTCAACACCATGACGCTATCGCTGTCGCGCGCGCTGGCGCCGCTGATCCGCGTCAACACGGTATGCCCCGGCTATATCGACACGCCCTGGTTCACCAAGGGCCGTGGCGAGGCCGGCGCCAAGCAGGTGCGCGACAGCGTTGTGGCGAAGGTGCCGCTCAAGGTCGCATCGTCAGCGGAAGACATCGCGCAGCTCGTCTGCTTCCTGGCGATGCCGGCGTCCAGCAACATGACCGGTGAGGTCGTGCGCATGGATGCGGGGATGCATTTGATTACGTGATGAACGCATCCTCGCGTCAAACTCAGTCGTCGTCCCCGCGAAGGCGGGGACCCATAACCACAGGGAGGCGTTTGACGAACATTCGGAGTCATCAGTATTCGCCAAACTCCTCCCTGGGGGTATGGGTCCCGGATCTGCGCGCGCTTGGGGCGCGCTTTTCCGGGACGACACCGCATATAGTCACCCCTTGATCACGCCGCTCGCCACCAGCCGGTGCCAGATGAACAGCACCACCACCGCGCCGATGGTCGCGGTGATGAAGCCGGCGCCCTGGTCGGGGCTGTAATGGCCGATGGCCTGGCCAATCCAGGTGGCGAGAAACGCGCCGGCGATGCCGAGGATGGTCGTGAGGATGAAGCCGCTCGGATTGTTAGGCCCCGGCGCGAGCCAGCGCGCGATGAGGCCGGCGATGAAGCCGACCAGGATGATCCACAACAGGCCGCCCATGCTCATGACAGTGCTCCCCTCCCGTTGAACCGATCAGATCCGATCCGAGAGCTCGTTCTCTGTCGGCAGCCGTCCGTCCGGCGTCAAATGGTCGATCACCTCTGGCAGATACTGGCTGAGGCCGGAGAGCAGATCCTCGCGCGACAGGCCGCTCTGGGCGGACAGGCTGTCGATCTGGTCGGCACCGAGCGCGCTGGCGAGATCGCCCGGCGCAATCGGCTTGTTCTCGCCCTTGCCGACCCAGGAATTCGCAACCTCGCCCTGGCCGCCTCTCTGGAGCTGGTTGAGCAGATCGCCGAGCCCGCCGCTGAGCACGGTCCCCGCCGCTCCGCCCGCAAGCAGGCCGCCGAGGCCGCCCTTGAGCAGATCGCCGAGACCGCCGCCCGGTCCGCCTGCATTCGCCTGCGTCGGAGGCGGCAGCGGCGAGCGCGGCTGCGGGGCGGGCGCTGCGCCGGGCTGGCCTGCCGTCAAATGCTTGAATGCCTTCCAGGCGAGCAGCCCGAGCAGCGCCATGGTCATCGGCGACATGCCGCCGGAGGATTTCTCGGAGCTCGGTGTGCTCTGGCCGCGCGGGCCGTTCTGCATGCCGTTGAGGACGTCGAGTAGACCCATGGTGCTCTCCTTTGGCGTCTCGTTCGGCGAGCGCTCGCCGCTGACTGCCCCCGGGGCAAAAACATATGGGGCACTCATGACCGTTACAAGTCGGATGCGCCGCGATTGGTTGTCGGCCTCGGCTCTGCTATCGAAGGCCGGTCATTCACGGAGTGAGTTTCGGTGATTGCGGATCGACCGATCGTGGTGGCCGGCGCCGGTGCCATCGGCTGCTTCGTCGGCGGCATGCTGGCCGCCAGCGGCCGCCGCGTCGCGCTCCTGGTGCGGCCGCGGGTGAAGTCCGAGATCGAGCGGTTCGGCCTGTGTCTGACCGATTTCGACGGCTTCGAGAACAAGCTCGATGCGGGTCGACTGGCGCTGTCGGAGGATCCCTCGATCTTCCATAGCGCCGGCATCGTGCTGGTGACGGTGAAGAGCGCTGACACCGCCGCCGTCGCCGCGCAGATCGAGCAGCATGCGCCCGAGGATGCCGTCATCGTCTCGCTGCAGAACGGCGTCGGCAATGTCGCGGTGTTGCGCGAGCGGCTCGGCGACCGGTCCGTGCTGGCCGGCATGGTGCCGTTCAACGTGATCGCAATGGGCGAGGGCCGCTTCCACCGCGCCACCTCCGGGGACATTCATATCGGGCAGGATGCGGAGAACACGGCCGGCAAGCTCTCGGTCGCCGGCCTCACGATGCGCGCCAGCGGCGACATCACCGGCGTGCAATGGGGCAAGCTGATCATCAACCTGAACAACGCGCTCAGCGCGCTGTCCGACATGCCGCTCGCGGCGCAACTGGCCAGCCGCGACTGGCGCAGGCTGTTCGCCGACCAGATGGCCGAGGGGCTGGCCGTGCTGAAGGCTGCCGGCATCGTGCCGGTGTCGTCGACGCCGATGCCGATGAGCTGGTCTCCGACCCTGCTCCGGCTGCCGGATGCGATCTTCAACGCGATCCTGGGACGGACCATGAAGATCGATCCCGAGGCGCGCTCCTCGATGTGGCAGGACCTGAAGCAGGGCCGCAAGACCGAGATCGACTATCTCCAGGGTGCGATGATCGCGCTCGCCGAACGGAACAATGTCGGCGTGCCGCTGATGCGCCGCATTGTTGCGCTGATCAAGGACGCAGAGGCGGCCGGCAAAGGTCCGCTTCGTCTGACACCGCAGCAGATCCGCGGGTAGTGCCCGAAGGAGGAACACGATGAAACGTCGTCTTGTGATCGGGATCGCGCTGACCGCGCTCTGCGGTTCGTCAACGCTCGCCTTTGCAAGGCCGCCGACGGTGATGAACTCACCTGGCTATGACAGGCGATTGCAGGAGAGCCGGTCGCAGATGGGCAGTTCGCCGATAGTCACCGAGCCAGCGCCGGCACCGGTGGCGAAACCGAAGCGCAGCAAGAAGAAGCGCACGAACTGACGCTGCATACTCCGTTTGGCCGCTGCTTCAGCCCTTCTTCGCGGGCTTGCTCGGCGTCGGGTTGAACAGCTTTTTCAGGTCGTTGAGGCTTTCCGACAGCCGCGGCCACTCACAGGAGAAGGAGCCCTTGGCGCAAGGCGCGGCCTTCGGCCGCGCGGCTGCGGACTGCTGCACCTTCGGCCGC
>NZ_JAEMSD010000311.1 GCF_016462955.1 Bradyrhizobium sp.
CGTCGGCAGCGTCGGGTTGGAGACGTAGATGCGCACCGGTCCGTCACGACGTGGCGTCGGCGCTGGTTTCGTTTCGGCGCCAGATGCGGCGACGTCGATATCCGCTTCGAGCTCCGCATGAAGCCCGACGCCGAGCAGGTGCTGCTGCAACTCGCGGTCGGCGGCAAGGCGCGCGGAGTCGATGATGCGGTTGATGCGGCCGTTGACCATGATCGCGACATTGCGCGAGATCGCGGTGGCGACGCCGATGTTCTGCTCGATCACGAGCACGGCCATGTCGCCGTCTTCGCCCAGCCGCAGCAACATCTCCTCGACCTGCGCCACGATGACGGGCGCGAGGCCTTCGGTCGGCTCGTCCATGACGAGCAGATGCGGGTTGGTGAGCAGCGCGCGCGAGATCGCGAGCATCTGCTGCTCGCCGCCAGAGAGCTGGCCGCCGCCATGACCCTTGCGCTCGGCGAGGCGCGGGAACGTGTCGTAGATGCGCTCGACGGTCCACACGCCCGGCCGCAGCCCGCCGGCGAGCCGCAGATGCTCGTCGACGCTGAGCGAGCGCCAGAGCCGGCGTCCCTGCGGCACGTAGCCGACGCCGAGCCGCGCGATCTGGGCCGGCGACCGCCGGGTGATGTCCTCGCCGCGGACGCGGATCGAGCCGCCGCTTACGGCAACCAGTCCCATGATCGCCTTGCACAGCGTGGTCTTGCCCATGCCGTTGCGGCCGACGACGGAGAACACGCCGCTCTCCAGCGTGAGGTCGACGCCCTGCAGCGCGTGGGAGTGGCCGTAGTAGACGTCGAGGCCGCGGACCTCGAGCGCGGCACTGGAGCGGCGGGGCTCATTCATGGCCACCCCCGAGATACAGCTCCTGCACCTCCGGATCGGACTCGATCTCCTCCGGCCGCCCTTCTTTGAAGATGCGGCCGTTGTGCATCATCGTGACGCTCTCGACGACGCGGAGCGCCACGTCCATGTCGTGCTCGATGATGATGTAGCCGATATGCGCCGGCAGCGAGGTCAGGATCTCGATCAGCTCGGCGCGTTCGGTCGGCGACAGTCCGGCGGCTGGCTCGTCGAACAGCACGAAGCGCGGTGCGCCGGCGAGCGCGAGCGCGATTTCGAGCTGGCGCTGCTGGCCATGCGCGAGCTCGGCCACGCGCTGGTCCTTCACGGCGGAGAGATGCACGGCCTGGACCAGATTGTCGGCCGCATGCATCAGCGCATCGTTCTGTCCCGGACGCAGGAACGAGAAGCGCCCGCGCGAGACGCCGCGGCAGGCAAGATAGACGTTGTCCTGCACGGTGAGGCCGGGAAACAGCGCGGAGATCTGGTAGGTGCGGCGCAGCCCTCGCCGGATGCGCTCATAGGGCGGGAAGTGCGTGACGTCCTCGCCGAAGAAGCGGATGGTGCCGGAGGATGGCGGGAAGTCGCCGGTAATGCAGTTGAACAGCGTGGTCTTGCCGGCACCGTTGGAGCCGAGCACGGCGCGGCGCTCGCCGGGCCGCACGGTGATGGTGACGTCGGTCAGCGCCGCCAGCGCGCCAAACATGCGCGTCACGCCGCGCAGTTCCAGCGCTGCGCCGGCACCGACGGCGGAGAGGCGACGGGCGACGCTATCCATGGCTGCGCCCTCCGCTGGAATGGTCGGCGCCGCGGCGCTGCCGCCAGCGCTGCCACAGCCCGATCACGCCGTCCGATGACCAGAACACGATGGCGAGGAAGCCGAGCCCGATCAACAGGCGGAAGCGGTTGCCGTCGAGCCCGATCCGCACCAGGAAGTCGAGCGCGAAAGTGCGCAGCAGCACGAAGATCAGCGCGCCGATGAAGGGGCCGATCGGGCGCGTGATGCCGCCGACGACGGCGATGATCAACACGTCGATGCAGGCGCCGACGCTGACCGAGCCCGGCGAGATCTGGCGGTAGTTCCAGACCTGGAGCACGCCGGCCAGCGCGGCCACGAAGGAGGCGAAAGCATAGGCGGCGACGCGGTGCGCATTGACGTTGAAGCCGAGCGCCGCCATGCGCCTGGGATTGTCGCGCACGCCCTGGAGCGCCAGGCCGAAAGGTGCGCGCGCGAGGTACTCGACGGCGAAATAGCAGAGCGCGGCGACCGCGAGCACGATGTAGTAGAAGGGGATGTCGGCGCGCCAGTTCACGCCCCAGAAGTGCGGCGTGGCCACGGTGTTGATGCCGGTATGGCCGTTGAAGATCGCCCAGTTCTGGTTGGTGAAGTAGTAGAAGGCCGCGCCGATCGCGAGCGTGATCATGATGGTGTAGATGCCCTCGGTGCGCACCGCGAGCGCGCCGCCGAGCGTGCCGAAGGCGGTCGCCAGCGCCAGCGCCATCGGCACCGCGAGCCACCACGGCCAGCCCAGGCTGATATTGGCGTTGCCGCTGACGCCGAACACCGCGACCATGTAGGCGGAGAAGCCCGCGATGGTGAGCTGCATCAGGCTGACCATGCCGCCGTAACCGGCCAGGAACATCAGGCTCAGCGCGATGGTACCGAGGATCAGGGTGGAGGCGAAGATCTCGATCAGGAAGAAGCCGCTGGCGATCAGCGGCATGATCAGCAGGATGGCCGCGACGGCCCAGGCGGCGGGATGATTGACCTCCGGCCACGCCCGTGCCGGTCGCTGCGCCAACGTGGCGGGGCGAACGGCGAGGCGGGGGGCATCGTGGGCGAGCGACATCTCAGCGCCTCGCCAACAGGCCTTGCGGCCGGATCGCCAGCACCAGCACCATGATCAGGAAGGTCACGACGATCGCGTAGGTGGGGATGTAGACCGAGCCGAGCTGTTCGGCGAGCCCGATGATCAGCGCGCCGAGTGCGGCGCCGGGGATCGAGCCCATGCCGCCGACGATCACGACGACGAGCGAGGCCAGCAGGAAGCGGATGTCCTCGCCCGGCGACAGCGACTGGAAGGTGCCGCCCACGACGCCGGCCATGCCCGCAAGTCCCGCGCCGAAGGCGAACACGGCGACGAAGACGAGCTGGATGCGCACGCCGGTCGCCGCCAGCATATCGCGGTCGTCGACGCCGGCGCGGACGATCATGCCGATCCGGGTGCGATTGAGCGCGAGCCACATCGCGACGCCGATCACCACGGAGGCGACGAAAATCACGAGCCGCACCGAGGGATATCTGAGATAGACCGGCTCGCCTGAGGATTTGATCGCCGTCACCAGCGGCAGCTCGACGGGGCCGATCAGCCAGTTCGGGGTCTGGATCTGGTAGAAATCGCCACCGCAGGCCCAGAGCATCAGATCGGCGAACACGATGGACAAGCCGATCGTCACCATGGTCTGCCTGAGATCCTGGCCCTCCATGCGGCGGAAGACGAGAACCTGGAGCAGCACGCCGACCAGGGCGGTCAGGATGAAGGCGACGATGAAGCTGAGAACCCAGGAGCCGGTCGCGGTGCTGACGGCGTAGCCGACATAGCCGCCGAAAAGATAGAGCGAGCCGTGCGCGAGGTTGACGTTGCGCATCAGCCCGAAGATCAGCGTGAAGCCGCTGGCGACGAGGAAGTAGAGGCCGCCGAGCGTGATGCCGTTGAACAGGGCGTTGAGGAAGACGCGCTTGCGGCCGATCGCCTGCTCCAGGCCCGGCGGCCAAACCGCGAAGATCAGCCAGAGCAGGATTGCGACGGCGATGATCGAGATCAGCGCCCAGGCCGGATGGCGTTCGACGAAGCGGCTCATGGCTTCACCTCGCCCCGCTTGCGGCCGGGCAGTCGTGTATCAGACCCGGTTGCTGTGCGGCCCATCCTTCGAGACGCCCGCTTTGGCGGGCTCCTCAGGATGAGGGCGGAGTGCGCGGCAACCGTCTCAACGTCCTTGATACCGATCAGCCTCACCCTGAGGAGACCGCGGAGCGGTCGTCTCGAAGGGCGAGGCGCTTGCTCAGGCCGCTCCGGGCAATCGCGTGTGACGACGCTCGTGCATGTGGAAAGAGGCCGCGTCGAAAACGCGGATTCACTCCAACCCTTGCCCAGCAAGCGGGGCGAGGGGGCATGCGAGCCGTTGCCGGCTGCGAGCCCTGCCATTGACGTGCGTCCTCCCGGACTCAGCGATCCTCTTGTCGGGATCGCGTTGCCGGCATCCTAGCCAGCGGGCGAGGGCGACGTTTGATCGTGAGTATCTTTTCGTGGCTCGCGCTCAGGCGCGCAAAATCTTGGCGGCGCGACGATAATCGGTCGGGGCCATCCCGACATTGGCGGCGAAGAAGCGGGTGAATCCGCTTTGCGAGGAGAAGCCGAGGTCGAAGCCGATATCGGCGATCGGCGCCTCGCTCGCCACCAGCGCTTCGAGCGCCTGTTCCATGATCAGCGTATTGAGATAGAGGTTCGGCGTGACGCCGGTCTGCACGCGGAACAGCCGGTAGAAATGCGGCCGCGACAGGCCGGATTCGCGCGCGATGGTGTCGAGCTCGATTTCGGCGCCGGGGCTTTCCGACATCATCTTGATGCATTTGCGCACGCGAAAGTCGGTGACGGCGCCGCTTGTGCGCGGATCGCGCGCGATCTCGGCCTGCTGCCAGCTTTCGTCGTAGCAGATGTCGATCAGCCGCCGCAGCTCGGAATCGAGGCTGGAGAGCGATGGTGCGCCGCACACGAGCGCCGCGGTCCGCCTGATATGCTTGTCGAGCGCGGGCGTGCGCTTGAATTGGGTGCGGCCGAAACGCAGCCGGTCGCCGCCCGAGGCATCGGGCGCGAACCATTCGGCATTGACGTAGAGCACGAAGAAGATGGCGCCGCCGTCGAGATCGGTCGGCAGGAAGTTGTGCGGCTCCCAGGGATTGACGGCGACGACGGAGGTTTCGGTGAGATCGTAATGTCCGTCGGACACGTCGATGCATGCCGGCATGCCGCCGACATGGAAGATCAGATGACCTTCGCGATGGGCGTGGATATTGAAAGGGCGGTTCAACTGATAAACCGTCGCCCGGCCGAAGCGGCCGTGGAAGACGGCGAGCGCACGGCTCATGCCTTCCCCTCCCGAACGTTCTTGTCTTTTCCGCCAGCGTTCAACAACACCGGCGAGATTGCAAGAGCGGAGAGCGACCGCGTCGGCGAGTCGCTCCCCGGTTGCGTCTGCCCGATGTGATGCGTCAGTACTTCTTACATTCAGGCACGGTGCGGCTCGGCAGCCCGATCTTGGCGAACACGGCCGGATCGTAGCCGAGCGTCTGGTTGACGTTCGGGATCACCTTCACGACCTTGCTGAACAGCGCGCCCTTGCCGTCATCGACGACCTCGGTGACGAAATTGGTGCCGATCGCCTGGCGGTTGGAGTCGAGCTTGATCTTGCCGTTCGGTGCGTCGAGCTCGATCTTCGCCAGCGCTTCCCTGTACTTCGCCTGGTTGTTGGAGAGGTCGCCATTGACCTGGCGCAGCGCCAGGATCAGCGCCATGGTTGAACCATAATAGTTGGTGGCCAGCAGCGACGGGCTGGGGAACCGCTTGTTCGGCGGGAAAGCGTCCTGATAGGCCTTCACGAATTTCTGCCAGCCCGGATCCTCCCAGGTGTCGGCCTGGCCGCTCGCCGCGATGGTGCCGATCAGGGCGTTCTTGGCGTTGCCCTTCGAGGACAGGATGGTCTGGTCGATCATGATGGAACCGCCCATCAGATGCGCCTTGCCGCCGGCCTGCTGATACTGGTTGAGGAAGTTGACGGCATCCGCCCCGCCGAGCCCGAGATAGATAGCATCGACGTCGTCGGGCAGGGCGGCGATCACCGAGGCGAAGTCTTTCGTCCCGAGCGGCACCCATTGCCGGTTGGTCACCTGTCCACCCATGCCGCAGAACTCGAGCACCAGCCCGAACACCTGGGTGTAGATGAAGGAGTAGTCCTCGCCGACGGTCGCGATCTTGCGATACTTCTTGTCCTCATAGGCGTATTTGCCGAGGCCGACCTGCCACTGCGCGCCGTCCATGTTGAAGCGGAAGAAATTCGGGGCAGGGTCGACATAGGTCGTTTCCTGCGCGCCCGAGGCCGCGTTGATGAAGGTCAGGTTGGGATGGCTCTTTGCGAAGTTCTTCACCGCGATGCCCTCGTCGCCGGAGAGCGGCGACAGCAGGATCTGCACCTTGTCCTGTTCGATCAGCTTGCGCACGGCGCGCACCGCCGAGTCCGGCGTCGCGTCGGTCGAGGCGACGATGAACTCGAGCTCCTTGTCCCCGACCTTCTTGCCGAGCACGTTGAGCGCGGTCTGATGGCCGCGCATGCCGTCCTCGCCGAGCACCGTGTAGGTGCCTTCGAGCGTTGCGGTCACGCCCACCTTGATCTTTTCCTGGGCGATGGCCGCGCCCGAAAGAAACAGGCTGCTCAACGCGAGCAGTCCGATGCTGCATTTCGACATGTGCTCCTCCCTGTGTCATCGCTTTTTTTGGCGCGACGATCCGTGATATGCCCGTGGCTCAATGCCCGCGGCTTTGGAGGAAAGCTATCCGAAGTCGGGTGCGCTGCACGCACCAGGGCCTCCTTCGGCTTGACCGGGAGTCTCATTTTGAATGTTGCGACGCGAGTGGTTTCGCGGTGCAGCAGCCACCCGCGCCGAGGGAGGCACTCCGGACGAACTCCCGGACGAGCGCGCTAGCCATAGTCTTCAGCAAGAAATTGGCTGATGGCATCGAACGCCTGCAGACGGTTCTTTTCGAGCAGAACCATGTGCGTGCCTTCGCCGATCTCGACCCATCGCCGGTAGGGAGCGTGTTTTAGCGCGAGAAAGAGATCCTGCGCCGAGGCGATGGGAACGTCCCGGTCCCATTCTGCGTGCACCAGCAGCACGGGCACCCTGATGTCGCCGGCATCATAGAGCCCCTTGCCGGCGGCCCAATATTCGCGAATGTCCAGGATCGGGCCGTTGACCGCTCGCATGACCGGAGGCGTTTGCGAGCTTCCCTGCGGGTCGGTCGCGAGCGAGATGTCGGCCCAGAGCTCGAAGCCGCCCGCCGGGATCAAGCTCGCTCGGGCGGCTTCCGGTGCAGCCGATAGCCAGCGCTCCCTGAAGTCCAGAACCGGGACCTTGCGATAGCCGCCGAGACGCCCGCCTGCATCGATGGGAGCCGGGCCTTTCAACAACCAGAGCGGGGCGACCAATGCGAGCTTGACGATCTTGTCGTTGTTCGCTGCGGTGTAGGCGCCGGCGACCGAGCCGCCCCACGACATCGCAACCAGATTGAGTTGCTTAATGCCGCGTTGCTTCAAGACGTGCGCGACTGCGCTGGCGAGGTCGCGCACGCCGGTCTCGGTACGCACGAGCGGTCCGGATTGCTCCGGCGGCGCGTCCATCTCGGGCGGGCGCGTCGATCGGCCATAGCCGCGCACGTCGAGCGCAAAGACGTCGTAACCACGGGCGGCGAGATGATCCATGAAGGAGACGCCTTCGACGGGGGTGTCGAAAAGGCTTTCCGACGCATAGGTCGCGCCGTGCATCATCAGGATGGTTCGCTCGGCGACGAAGGTCGTGAGCGTCGCGGGTCGCTTGTTGCGCAGGTGAAGCGAAATTCCGGCCGTGTCGCTCGGGATCATGAGGTCCTCGACCACGATCTCGGGCCTGTCGGCGCGCGCGCGAGCTTGCTGGTTCATGCTCGGTCTCCGTTCAGATGAATTGCCAGATAAAGCGTGCTCCGGTCCGGCTGATGCGGCCGGCCGATGACTGTGCGAAATGGGTGGTGAAGACAGTTGCGCCATGCTCGGCGGCGTCCTCCAGCACGAAGGCGCGCGAGCGCAAGGCCGCTTCCGGGAATTCGCAGAAGCACGAATTGAGCGAGGGCTCGTAGACCTGCAGCGGATGGTGCATCACGTCGCCGGCGAAGAGCGCCTGCTCGCCGCCGGACACGAGACGGATCGACGCGTGATCGATGCTATGGCCGGGCGTCGGAATGAACGAGATGCCGTCGAGGACCTCGCTCCCGTCCACTGCAATGAGCCTGGCAAGTCCGGCCTCGATCACCGGCCGGACGCTGTCGTCATAGACACGGTCGGCCGGCTTGCGCAGCGCGGGGCCGAGGGCCGGGGCCGGGCGGGCTGCGCCGATCGGCTCTGTGCCCGTGGCGAGGCTCTCGCCATAGGCCTGCTCGACCCCGGAGAAGACGTAGGTCGCTTTCGGGAAGGTCGGGCTCCAGCGCCCGTCGACGAGCCGCGTGTTCCAGCCGACGTGATCGGCATGCACATGGGTGAGCAGCACATAATCGACCTGCTCTGGCGTGACGCCCGCTGCAGCCAGCCGCGCCAGGAAGGGTTCGTTGAGCCGGTGGAGCGGCGGGATCTCCGGCCGGTTCTTGTCATTGCCGGTGGCCGTGTCGATCAGGATCGTGTGGTGCGGTGTCCTGACC
>NZ_JAEMSD010000312.1 GCF_016462955.1 Bradyrhizobium sp.
CTTCCCCGGCATCAAGAAGCGCCTGGTCGAGGAAGCCCTGCGCATCTTCTTCGAGGTGCGCGAGGTGCCCGGCCTGAAGAAGAAGCCGTCGACGTCGGAGCTCTTGGACTGGCTCAAGCTGCTGCTCAACGAGGACATGAGCGTCGAGCAGCTGCGCGAGCGCGACCCGCGAAAACTGATCCCGCCGCTGCACGGCGCGCTCTTGAAGAACGAGCAGGACGTCCATCTGTTCGAGCGGTTGGCGTTCCTGAGCCGGCGAGAAGTGTAGGGCTCTCGTGTCCCGGACGCGCTGCAGCGTGGAACGCTGCTGCGCAGAGCCGGGACCCAGAACGCGGCACGGCACAATACGGCGACATGGGCCCCGGCTCTGCAGCGCACCGCAAGGGCGCTGCGCTGCGTCCGGGGCACGAGAGCGGAACGCGGCGCACGCTCTCTTCCCCTCGTCATTGCGAGCGAAGCAAAGCAATCCAGAATCCCTCCGCGGCGGCAGTCTGGATTGCTTCGTCGCAAGCGCCCCTCGCAATGACGGAGCAAGCGGCATCGCCGGCGTTCTCCGACTCGCGTCTTGACCTGCAGACACGCCTTCGCAGCCTCGCGGCGCATCGCCCGAGCTTTGCTTCATTCCGTCGCCCCAAAGGAAAGAGGGCGCAGGGAAGGCCAGGTGCCGACAGGCACCCGCGGTCTGCTGCGCAAAAAGGCACACGCAGAAAACCGCACAGCAGCATACAGGTGTCGCCGAACACTCGGCCTTCCCTGCGCGATGGTCGGACGGCTTATGCCGTGCTCTCCCGGGAGCCGAACTTTCCCTCTGGCCTCCCTCGCCCCGCGAATTGACGATGCCGTCCGCCCGGTTGGGCTCACGCGCATCTCCGCAAGAGGCTTGACCGTAGCAACGACGGCCAGGACCACACGGTTTTGCCGTACGCAGCTCATCCGGCTTGGCCAAGAGGCTTCGCCGGACTTCAGCGCCGCTCGTCCGCACGAAGCCTCGGGCTCACAGGGACTACCCGCCCTGCCCGCGCCTCTCGCGCACGACGCCGCCGCGTCCACCGCAACCCGGCCCGCGTTTCGAACGACTCGCGAACCGCCCCTCTTCGTCGGGCCGGGCTGCTGCGATGTATGCCGCAATTCCGAATTTCGGTAAAGTGGAATATTTTTGCGAGGAGGGGTTGACGGGGTGCGGGGTGTTTGCCCCGACGGGCAATAAAGATCGGTTGCCCGACGTCAAGCCACAGAATGGCGAGGCCAGCGCCCCTGCTTGGCCGCTCTGAAAAGAAGCTCTACCGTCATCGGGGCCTTGGTGCTCCGTCCGACAACGAGAGACTTGATCAGGCCGACCAGGTCAAACCCTTCCCCGCCAAAATACATGTCAAAATCGAACTCCGACATGTCGACCTTGAACTGATCCGCAAATCGACAGATGAACTCATGCGCGTCGTCTCCGTCGACGCCCAAATCGCGGGCGATGTCGGTCGCGAGAATGATTTGCCTGCGCGTCAACGTCTCTGTTTGAACAAAGGAAAGCAGGCTTTCCAGAAGCTCGGCATCGTCGATATCAGCCATCACGACGTCCTGTAACCATAATTAACGTGAAATATCTTCGTGCAGAGGGGTTGACGGGGCGGCGGGTGTTTTGCCCGACGACACTTCGTAGGATGGGTAGAGCGCAGCGAAACCCATCAAACCGGCTGCCGCGGGCATCGAAAGATGATGGGATTCGCTGCGCTCTACCCATCCTACATGATCGCATCAGCTCGGCTCTCCGAAGTCGGCGCCGCGCTCCAACTTTGAGAGATCACCAGCCCAGTCTGCCGGATAGATGCCGAGCGCTACGTGGCGGTGAAATGACGAGTGGCCCCAATCGCGCACCCGTTTGACGAGGCCGTGCTTGACGGGATTGATGTGCACGTAGTCGATGTGCCGGGCATAATCCTCCCCGTCCCGAATGGTGTGCTCCCAATAGCGGCGCTGCCAGATGCCGCGCTCCCCTCTGGCGGCGCAACTGGCCGATACCGGCTCGTTTGTTTCGAGGCTGCGGGAGAAAGCGGATTTGATTTGTCGCCAGCGCGTTGCAAAATCGGCATCACCGTCCGGCATTGTCCAGACGGTGTGAAGATGCTCCGGCAGGATCACAATCGCATCGATCGTGAAGGGATGCCGTCGGCGGATCTCGCGAAAGGCCGCGCGCAACAGCTCGATGTTCGTCGTCAGAAGCGATTGCCGGCGGTCGGCGAGATTGACCGTGAAGAAGAAACTTCCGCCGGGGACGAAGTTGCGCCGATAGGAGGTCATGCCCCATCATGGCACAACCTCGGATGGACGTCATCGCTCTTGTAGGATGGGTAGAGCGCAGCGAAACCCATCGCACCTCGGAGAACGCGGCACGATGATGGGTTTCGCTGCGCTCTACCCATCCTACGAAAGCTCACGCCATCGCCGTATCCGGAATCCTTGCGGCTTCCATCGGCGCCTTGCCGCGGATCAGGTCGGAGGCACGATCCGCGATCATCATCGTTGACGCGTTGAGGTTCGCCGAGATCATGCGCGGCATCACGGAGGCGTCGATGACGCGGAGGCCCTCCAACCCGTGGACGCGGAGCTGGTCGTCGACCACCGCCCAGGTGGAATCTGCAGGGCCCATGCGGCAGGTGCAGCCGGGGTGGAAGGTGGTGGTGCCGCGCTCGGTGGCGGCGTGCAGGAATTCGTCGTCGGTGTTGACGTTGGGGCCGGGAAAGTCCTCGTAGGCGTAATAGGGCGAGAGCGGCGCGGACTTCAAAAGCTTGCGCGCCAGCTTCATGCCGCCGACGACGACGCGGCGGTCGAGCTCGGCGTCGAGATAATTGGTCTGGATAACAGGCGGTGCGAACGGATCGGACGAGCGGATGCGGACATAGCCGCGGCTCTCGGGACGCTGCTGCCAGGATGCCACCGTCATGCCGGGCTCGTCCTCGAGCTGGCCTTGCACGCCTTCTTTGTAAGAAGCGGGCGTAAAGGTGAGCTGGAGGTCGGAGCTCTCGGCGCTCTCGCCGGAATGCCAGAAGCAATAGACCATGGTCGGCGACAGCGAGAGCAGGCCCTTGCGCTGGGTCGCCCATTTCAACGCCTCGATCCACAGCGAGAGGCCGCGGCGGAGCTCGTTGATGGTCTTGATGTCCTTGACGCGCGCCACCGTGCGCGGGGCGTAGTGATCTTGCAGGCCCTCGCCGACGGGCAGCGCGTGACGCACTCCGATGCCGTGCTGCTGCAGCAGGTCGGGCGAGCCGATGCCGGAGAGCTGAAGCAGCTGCGGCGAATTATAGGTGCCGCCGGAGAGGATGACTTCCTTGTTGGCGCGCACCTCCACGGGCGTGCCGCCGCGGCCGCCCTTCATGTAGCGCACGCCGACGGCGCGCTTGCCCTCGAAGATGATCTCGGTCGCGTGCGCATGGGTGTGCACATGCACGTTGGGCCGCTTCATCGCCGGCTTCAGGAACGCGGTGGCGCCGGAGACACGCAGGCCGTTGTTGATGGTGCGCTGGCAGTAGGAGACGCCCTCCTGCGTCTTGCCGTTGTAATCGGGATTGCGGGGAATGCCGAGCGAGACCGCGCCCTCCATGAAGGCCTCGCAGAGCGGATCGCGCCAGTTCATGGTGGTGACGATGAGATTGCCGTCGCGGCCGCGATAGGTGTCCTCGCCCTCGCCGACCCGCTTCTCCAATCGCCGGAAGTAGGGCAGCACGTCGGCATAGCCCCAGCCGCGATTGCCCATCTGCGCCCAGGTGTCGAAGTCCATGCGCTGGCCGCGATTGTAGATGTGCCCGTTGATCGAGGACGAGCCGCCCAGCGTCTTGCCGCGCGGCGCGTAGATGCTGCGCCCGCCGGTCCACGGACCGGGCTCCTGCTGATAGGCCCAGTTGATGCTCTTCATGTGGAAGGTCTTGATGAAGCCGGCCGGCAGATGGATGTAGGGATGCCAGTCGGACGGCCCGGCTTCGAGCACGCAGACGCTCGTGTTCGGGTCCTCGCTGAGGCGGCTGGTGAGCACGCAGCCGGCAGAGCCGGCGCCGACGATCACGTAGTCGAATCTATCCATGGTCCCTCGACCGCCCCTAGCATGTTTCGAGATTGGGTGAATTGCAGCCGCGGATTCCGACACCTCTCCCGGAGGGAGAGGTCGATTTGCTCTCGGCGATGCGCAGCATCGTCCGGTGCAAATCGGGTGAGGGGCTCAGGTCCCACGAGAGAGCGGTCCCCTCACCCGGCGCTACGCGCCGACCTCTCCCTATGGGAGAGGTGGCCGAGCCCGCGGCGACATCGTTACGAATAGCACACATCATCCCTAGCGCGGCTTGTCATTGAGCTGGAATTCCAGATGCGCCTGCACCGTCGGCCATTCGGCGGCGGTGATGCTGTAGACCACGGTGTCGCGCAAGGTGCCGTTCGGCGCGATCTGGTGGCTGCGCAAAATACCGTCCTGCTTGGCGCCGAGGCGCTCGATGGCGCGGCGGCTCTGGTGATTGAAGAAATGCGTGCGGAACTCGACCGCGATGCAGTTCAGCGCCTCGAAGGCGTGCCGCAGCAAGAGCAGCTTGCACTGCGTGTTGAGCGGGCCGCGCTGCGCGCTCTTGCCATACCAGGTCGAGCCGATCTCGACGCGGCGGTTGGCGGCATCGATGTTCATGTAGGTGGTCATGCCGACGATATTGCCGGTGGCGTCGAACACGGTGAACGGCAGCATCGAGCCCGCAGACTGAAGCCCCAGGCGGCGATCGATCTCCTTCGCCATGCCCTCGGGCGTCGGGACCGCAGTGTACCAGAGCTTGAAGAGCTCGCCGTCTCTGACGGCCGCGACCAGCCCTTCGCGGTGATCGTGCGATAGCGGCTCTAGACGGGCGTGCTGTCCACGCAGGGTGACGGGATCGGGCCAGGGCATTTCTCACTCCATAATGACTGCCGTCATTCCGGGGCGCGACGAAGTCGCGAGCCCGGAATCCATAACCACCGCCTGGGGTTATGGATTCCGGGCCTGCGTGCTGGCGCACGCATCCCGGAATGACGACGGATGTATTGGCACGGCTTTGTCCAGATACATTCACTTATTCAAGAAATTCAACGGCAAACCGCCGCGCGGCCAGTCCATGGCGATCAGCTCGCCCTTGCCTGACAGCGTGATGTAGGCGGTCTTCAACTCGGGGCCGCCGAAGGCGATGTTGGTGGTGACGCGGTCGCCGGTGGGCACCTGCTCGACCAGCGTCCCGTCGGGCGCGATCACAGAGATGCAGCCGGAAACGAGCGTGGCGACGCAGACATTGCCGCCCGCTTCCACCGCGAGCGAATCGAACATCTGGTAGCCGCCGAGCCCGCAGATCGGTTTTCCCCGCTCGCCCCGATAGATCACGTCGCGCGGCTTGAGCGTGCCGGGCGCCGAGAGCTCGTAGGCCCAGAGCCGGCCGGTCGGCGTCTCCGCGATGTAGACGGTGTTCTCGTCCGGCGACAGGCCGATACCGTTGGCCGGCAGGATGCCGTGCACGATCTCGACGAGCTCGGTCATGCCGGGCTTGAGGTAATACATGCCGCCGACGTCCATCTCGCGCGCGCGGCGCTTGCCGAGATCGGAGAACCAGAGGCCACCCTGCTTGTCGAAGACCAGATCGTTCGGCCCGCGCAGTGCGTGCTCGCCGCATTTGGTCACGAGGGTCTCGACCTTGCCCGACTGCAGATCGACGCGCTGGATCGCGCCGCCGAGATAATCGTCGGGCTGCGGACCCGGCATGATCATGTTGCGGGTCGGGATCCAAGAAAAGCCGCCATTGTTGCAGATGTAGATCTTGCCGTCGGGCCCGAGTGCGGCGCCGTTCGGCCCGCCCGGAATCTTCGCCACGATCTCCTTGCGTCCGTCCGGATAGACGCGCGTCAGGCGCTGTCCCCGGATCTCCACCAGCACCACCGAACCGTCGGGCATCACGACCGGCCCTTCGGGAAATTCGAGATCGGTGGCGAGAACGCGGATGTTGGGCGTGGCAGTGGACATTTGGGACCCTCCCGGCTGCTTGTTATGACTTGCACGGGATGTCCGGCACGGGCCCCGCAGGCAAGATTTGCCTGCGGTTATGACAAAGTCGCCAAGGCTTGCCAAGCAAGCGGGACGGTATGCCAGCTTTGCATGCTACTCTCGCACGGGTATCCAGATCTCGAAGCCGCCGTTGCCGGTTGCGGGATCGAAGGTTTCGCCGTAGCGCTCGAAGTTCGGCGCATCCGCAGCCGTGAGGCCGGACGCCGGCAGCCACTGATTCCAGATCGTGTTGACGGTGCGGCGGATCGAGGCGACGTGCTCAGTATGCGTGAACACGGCGTAGCGCTGCTCGGGAATGCGGATGCGGCCGTAGCGGCGCGGCAGGTCGGAGAAATCGGCGACCTCGACCCCGGCGATGTAGTCGAAATTGCCGGCATCGTCGCCGTTGCAGCAGACGCCGTAGGCGACTTGATGGCCGACCCGCGCGGGGATGTCGGCGACCTCCTGGTTGAAGCGGTGCCACAGGCCGGGGATCATGGCGCCGTTGTCGCAGGAGATGCGCTCGGCGGGGCCGGCGACCAGGAAGGCCTTTGCGGTTTCGAAACGC
Source organism: Bradyrhizobium sp. (assembly GCF_016462955.1). Lineage (GTDB taxonomy): Bacteria > Pseudomonadota > Alphaproteobacteria > Rhizobiales > Xanthobacteraceae > Bradyrhizobium. The sequence continues at coordinate 6,600 of NZ_JAEMSD010000312.1, forward strand.
GGCGGGGAAAGATGGTCGAGCATGGTGGAGTCCATGAGGATCGGCTCCTGGAGCTGGAGTTGGCTGACGCAAGTCGCGGCCCGGACCGCTTCCGGCGTGGTACCGAACTGGTCGCGGAACGCGCGGGTGAAGGCTTCGTGCGAGCCGTAATCCGCCTCCAGCGCCAGTGACAGGATGTCCGGTGCGCCCTTTGCGAGGCTGCGCGCCGCCTCCGTCAGCCGCCGCGCACGTACGTAGCGCATCACCGGAAGACCGACGGCCGCGGCAAACGCACGCACGATGTGGAACCGCGACACGCCGGAGATCGCGGCGATCTCGTCGAGCGTCATCGGCTCGGCCAGATGGCTCTCGATGTACCAGAGCGCACGCTGGGCTGGGTTCACGGGTATCGTCCTCGTTCGAAGCGCGGCGATGTTGCGCCGGTCGGCACCGCCCGGCTTGATCGGCATTGCTGTCGCTCGCATGAGGATAGCCGGCCAAAGGCCGCTGGCAACGCCCCGGTCTTCACGGCTACACTCGCCTGAACCGCTCACGAGAAAGAGGAACCGGGTCATGGACATCACCAATGTGCGGGCGCACCATATCCGCATCCCCTATGACGCCGGTGTCGCAAGCTTCCGCCAGGGCGCTTTGGCCATTTCCGCGCTCGACATGGTGCTCGTCGAGGTCACGACCGATTCCGGATTGACCGGCTGGGGCGATGCCTTCGCCTATGTCTGCCCGCGCACCACGCGCAGCGCGGTCGAGGAGATGATCGCACCCCAGGCCCGCGGGCTGAAGGTACCCGATGCGGCCGGCATTCCCGCCTTCATGGAGCAGATCCAGCGCAACCTGCATCTGTTCGGCCGCTACGGCATCACCATGTTCGCGATCTCCGGGCTCGACATCGCGCTGTGGGACCTGGCGGCGAAGGTGAAGGGCGTGCCGCTGCATCGCCTGCTCGGCGAGACCAGGCGCACGGCCATTCCGGCCTATGCGAGCCTGCTCCGGATCGGCTCGCCCGACGATATCGCCGCCGAATGCAGGAAGGCGCTCGCGCTCGGCTATAGCGCGATCAAGCTGCACGAGACCACGGCGCCCGCGGTGTTTGCCGCGCGCGAGGCGATCGGGCCGAACATTCCGCTAATGGTCGACATGAACTGCCCGCTCACGGCCGAGCAGGCGATCGGCTTCGCGAAAGCCTGCCGGGACGCACAGCCGATGTTTCTGGAAGAGCCGGTCTGGCCGCCGGAGGATTTCGCCGCGCTTGCGCAAGTGCGCAGCAAGGGCGGGCTCGACATTGCCGCCGGCGAGAATGCCTGCACCGAATATCAATTCCGCCAGATGATCGAGGCGGGTGCGGTGAGCCACGCCCAGCCCTCGGTGACCAAGGTCGGCGGCATCACGGAATTCGTGAAGGTCGCAGGCCTGGCCGATCGGGTCGGCGTCAAGATCGTTCCGCATTCCCCTTACTTCGGCCCCGGCCTGCTGGCGACGCTGCATCTGCTCGCGACACGCGACGACGGGCTGGTCGAGATGTTCTACCTGAAGCGCGAAGCCTGCCTCTGGGGCGGCCGCATCGATGCCGATGCCACCGGCCATGTCGCAGTGCCCTCCGGCCCCGGGCTCGGCTACGAGCCCGATCCCGGCGTGATGGAGCGCTACCGCGTGGCGTGAACGGCGCGCCTATTTCGCGTCCTTGGCCGGCGGCGCGTCCTGCTTCTTCTTCAGATCCTCGACGGTCTTCGCCTGCGC
>NZ_JAEMSD010000767.1 GCF_016462955.1 Bradyrhizobium sp.
AACTTCGAGAAGCCGGCGACGACGTGGCCGGCCGCATGTTCACCCTCGCCGCCCCGCGACAGGATCAGGCGCGTCGTCGCGATGTTCAGCGCCAGGCGCAGGATCGTGGCGATCAGCAGCACGGTCGGGAAAGCCGAGAAGTCGAGCGGCCGCTGAATCCACAGCGCGACCATCAGGATCAGCGCCGATAGTGCGATCGAGAAGGCGAGGCCGAGATCGATCAGGATCGGCGGAATCGGCAGGAACAGGATCGTGAGCATGGCCACGATGCCGGCCGCGAAGAATGCGTCCGCTCCGAGGCGGCGCGGATTGGGCAGGCTGGCAGCTAGCGTATCGGCCATGGGTCACCGGCAGAGGGGTCCGCCCATAATCTGCCGCGCAAAGCTTACGCGAGGGTGGTGGCAGGTCGCCGTCCGGATCAGAAGCCGCGTTCGATCCGCGAATAGACCATCTCGGTGAAGGTGGACAGATGCGCACCGATGAAAGAGCCGGAGACGGCAACGACCAGCAGAATCACGATGATCTTCGGAACGAAGGTCAGCGTCACCTCCTGGATCTGGGTCAGGGCCTGGATCAGCGCGATCACGGTGCCGACCAGCATCGCGGCGCCGACCGCTGGCCCGGAGGCGACGATGATGGTCCAGATCGCCGCCTGGACGATGTCGAGTGCGTCCCGCTCGTTCATGACTGGCTGATCGTGAGCCCCGGTCCGACCGCGACCTTGGTGCCGTCCTGAAGGGTCGCGATGGAGCCGTCGCTGTTGATGGAAACCGAGACGACCTTGCCGGAGAAGCTCGCGCCGGTAGAATCGGTGAAGCTCACCATCTTGCCGATCAGCCCGTTGGCCTGCGAGAGAGACTGCGAAGACAGCAGCGCGTCCAGTTTCGAATTGGTCTGCATCGCCTGCTCGACCGTCGAGAGCTGGGCAAACTGGCTCATGTACTCCGCAGTGTCCATCGGATTGGTCGGATCCTGGTTCTTCATCTGGGCGATGAGGAGCTGAAGGAACGTATCGTAGTCGACGGTACTGCTGGACGTCGTCGAGCTGGTGTCGGTCGAACTGGATCTGCTGGTGCTGTCGGTAGCGCTGGTGACGTTCATGTGTCTCTCCGCTGTCAGGCAGCCTCGAATGGTGAAACGGTGGCGGTGGCGGCGCCGGCCAGGATGGCCTGCTCCACCGGGAACAAGGCGCGGATCCGCTTGAGCGCCTCGAAATAGCGCGTCGCCTGGACCAGCTCGTCGACCGCGCCTAGCCCAGCCAGCATCTCGCCGTTCTCGCACACCGCGCACAGGGCCGCGTGATGCTGCGCGTAGAGCGCCGCGGCGTCGCGGACGTCGGTCGGATTCATCAGCATGAGCTGGACGATGAAATAGAGCTGCCGCAGTGCCGTGGTGGCGTCGGAAGCCTGCATGACCTGCCCTTCGAGCAGGAACATCACGTCGTTGACCAGCTCGACGGAGACCTTACGGTCCACGCGGAGCACCGCGCCGTTGATGTAGATCCGTTCGCCTGCACGCAAGGAGATCTTCATTAGAGCGCGTCTCGGATCAGCCGGTTGATTTCGATGAGCTGCACCACGTCGTTCGACCGCTGTTCGCGGAGACGGTCGGCTTCCTTGACCACCCACAAGCCGATCGAGATGATGTCGGCGCGCAGCTTGTCCGGCAGGCCGTTGTCCGGGTGGGCGAGATCCTCGATGAAGATCGTCCATAGCCGCCGCACATAGAGCAGGCTCTCGACCAGGTCCTCGAAACTGAAATGACCCGTCTGGATCCGCTCGAGCCGGTCGATGCCGAGGCTGAGCGCCTGCCGCTCGCGGGTGCGCGCCTCATATCCACTATCGTCAACGACTGCTTCATAGGCTTCAAACGTCATCAGGACCACTCTTCACGGAAGACCGAACAGCTGGACGAAGGTCTCGAGCCTCGACAAGGCGTCCCTGGCTCAGAGATAGTTGATGAGGCTGATCTTCTGGAGCTGCGAGGTGAGCGCCAGCGCCGTCTGAATCTGGGTCCGCAAGGTCTCGACCCGAACCGAGGCTTCGGTCGGGTCGACCGCTTCCATTCCGACGATCTGATTGTTCAGAATGTCCTGCTGCGTCTTGAGCTTCGCGGTCGCGGTGGTGACCCGCTGCTGGACCGTGCCGACGCTGCCGCCCAGCGCAGCGAGGTCGTTGATCGCCATGCCGACGAGGCCGATGGCCTTGTCCACGACGACCTGGAACGTCTCCTGGCTCAGGTTCACATTGCCGAGATCGGCCATCATGGTGTAGGCC
>NZ_JAEMSD010000313.1 GCF_016462955.1 Bradyrhizobium sp.
TCATGTCGAGTTCAAGTGCTTCGGGGGTCTGCGGGCAGTCGATGATGTTGCTCATCATCCGCGGCCCTTCGTCGAGCTCGACCACCGCGATGGCGTAAGGCGGCGTGAAGCCGGGCGCGGCGGGGCGGTGGTTGATGACGTAGCTGTAGAGAAAGCCCTTGCCGCTCGCCTTGAAGATGCTGACCTTGCGCGAGGCACAGGACGGGCAGAACGGCCGCGGCGGGAAATAGACATGCGCGCAGGCGGCGCAGCGCTGCAGGCGCAATTCGCCGGCCTTGGTGCCGTCCCAGAAATGCTGGGTCTCCGGCGTCGGTTTCGGTCGCGCGCGCTGCGGTTCGGCCATGTTGGCGCTCCTCCCAAAGACAGGCCTCGCGCCCGCCTGTTCGAACTTGATGCGACATTCGACCATGGCGCGTCAACGGTCCAGCAATGCGCATGCATGCCATCATGCGCACAATGCTTGTGTCGAGCTGAGCCAGCGCTATAGATTGCGCCCGAAATATTCCGTGAGACAGACATGCCCGATTTTCCGACACTGGCGAAGCTCGCCGAAGACCTCGAAAGCGGCCGCACCACCTCCCGCAAGCTGGTCGAGGCCTGCCTCGCCAGGATCGCCGACCCCGCCGGCGAGGGCCAGCGCGCCTTCATCCATGTCGACAAGGATGCCGCGCTCGCGGCAGCCGATGCGATGGATTCCCTGCGCAAGGCCAAGGCGGCGCCGTCGCGCTATGCCGGCATCCCGATCTCGATCAAGGATCTGTTCGATATCAAGGGCCAGGTGACGCGCGCAGGCTCGCGCGCGCTCGAGGATTCCTCGCCTGCCGAGCAGGACGCCGCGACGGTGGCGCGGCTGCGAAAGGCCGGCTTCGTCGTGATCGGGCGAACCAACATGACCGAGTTCGCTTATTCCGGCATCGGCATCAATCCGCATTACGGCACCCCGAAGGGCGCCTGGAACCGCGCCGAAGGCCACGTCCCCGGCGGCTCGTCCTCGGGCGCGGCGGTGTCCGTGCTCGACGGCATGGCCCACGGCGCGCTCGGCACCGATACCGGCGGCTCCTGCCGGATCCCGGCGGCCTTCAACGGCATCGTCGGCTACAAGCCGACGCAGCGGCGCGTGCCGCTGGACGGCTCGGTGCCGCTGTCGTTCTCGCTCGACAGCATCGGGCCTCTGGCGCGATCGGTCAGCTGCTGTGCCATACTCGACGCGGTGCTTGCGAACGAGCCTATTGCCCCGCTGAAGCCGCGGCCGGTTGAGGGCATGCGGCTTGCTGTGCCCACCACGATTGCGCTCGACGATCTCGACGTGGAAGTGGCCCAAACCTTAGAGCGTGCGCTGAAGACGTTGTCCGATCACGGCGCCATCATCGAGCGCATCGAGATGGCGGAGTTCCACGACATCGGCCCGATGAACGCCAAGGGCGGCTTCGCGGCCTCCGAAAGCTACGCCTGGCACCGTTATCTCATCACGGCCAAGGGTGACGTCTACGATCCTCGCGTCTTCGTCCGCATCATGCGCGGCGAGGCGCAGAGCGCTGCCGACTACATCGACCTGCTCAATGAACGGCGGTCGCTGATCGCGCGCGTCAACGCGCGCATCGCGCCCTATGATGCGCTGGTGCTGCCGACCACGCCCAACACGCCGCCGAAGATCGCCGACCTCGCGGACGATCAGGCATTCACCCGCGAGAACATCCGCGCCTTGCGCAACTGCAGCCTGATCAACCTCATCGACGGCTGCGCCATTTCGCTGCCCTGTCATCGTGAGGGCGACGTTCCCGTCGGCCTGATGCTGGCGGGCGCGGGCGGCTCGGACCATCGCATTTTCGAACTTGCTGCCGGCATGGAGGCCGTCGTTCGTGTTTGACCTGACTTTCACCATTGACGCCCAGGACACCACCACGCCGCTGACGCTCGCGATCGACCAGCTGGTCATCGCCGGCTGGACCGGCCGCGATCCGGTCGCGCGCGACAAGCACATCAAGGAGCTGCAGGAGATGGGCATCGCCCCGCCTGCCTCGACGCCGATCTATTACCGCGCTTCAGCGCGGCGGCTGACCCAGGAGGACAGCATCGAATGCAGCGGCGGCGATTCCTCCGGCGAGGTCGAGTTCGTGCTGATCGGCTGGCAGGGCCGCATCTTCGTCGGCTGCGGCTCCGACCATACCGACCGCAAGGTCGAGGCCTACAACGTCACGGTGTCCAAGCAGATGTGCGACAAGCCGATCGCCGCCACCCTGTGGGAGCTGGAGGACGTCATCGGCCACTGGGACAAGATGATCCTGCGCTCATACGCCACGATCAAAGGCGAGCGCGTGCTGTACCAGGAGGGCACGCTGGATGCGATGCTTCCGGTCACCGACCTCATCGCGCGCGGCTTTGACGCCGGCAAGCTCCCCGACGGCTGCGCCATGTTCGGCGGCACCTTCGCCGCCAAGGGCGGCATCCGCCCGGCCGACCGCTTCGACTTCGAGCTGGAAGACCCCGTGCTGAAGCGGACGATCAGGCACGGCTATAATGTGAGGACGCTGCCGGTGAGGGGGTAGGTCTACCCCACGGGCATTGCGAGCCAAGCGAAGCAAAGCAATCCAGACTGGTTCCGCGGCGGGATTCTGGATTGCTTCCTCGCAAGGGCTCCTCGCAATGACGGCGAAAGAGTCATCGGAAATCGGGTGGCCGTAGCGCTCGCGCCTTGCCACACCCACATCCGTCATTCCGGGGCGCGCCCACTTGGGCGCGAGCCCTGAATCCATCGTGCGGCATGGTCGGTGGATGAATGGATTCCGGGCTCGCGACTTCGTCGCGCCCCGGAATGACGGACTTGGATAGGATATCGCTATGGCCATTGCCAAACGTGTTGCCGCACCAGACTCTGTGGCCGACCTCGCCGCCCACGTCGACGCCCTCGACTGGCCGCAAATCACCGCCGAGCTCGACTCCCAGGGTTGCGCCGTCCTGAAGAACCTGCTCACGCCCGATCAATGCTGCGCCGTCGCCTCGCTTTACTCCGAGGACACGCACTTCCGCAGTCGCGTCGTCATGGGCCGCCACGGCTTCGGCCGCGGCGAGTACAAATACTTCGCCTATCCGCTGCCCGACCTGATCGCGCAGCTCCGCCCGGCGCTCTATGCGCAGCTGCACGGCGTCGCCAATCGCTGGAACGAGGCGATGGGGATCGACATCCGCTATCCCGCCACGCACGCGGCATTCTTGAAGCGCTGCCACGAGGCGGGCCAGAGCCGGCCGACGCCGCTGCTGCTGCAATACGAGGCCGGCGACTACAATTGCCTGCATCAGGACCTCTATGGCGAGCACGTGTTCCCGCTCCAGGTTGCGATCCTGCTCTCGGAGCCGGGCCGTGATTTCACCGGCGGCGAGTTCGTGCTGACCGAGCAGCGCCCGCGGATGCAGTCGCGTGCCGAGGTTGTGCCGCTCGCGCAGGGCGATGCCGTCGCCTTCGCTGTGCATCATCGCCCGGTGCAGGGGACACGTGGCACCTACCGCGTTAATCTGCGCCATGGCGTCAGCCGGATCAGGTCGGGCCGGCGCCATACGCTGGGTGTGATCTTTCACGATGCGAAATGAGCGGAGCCTTTGACGGCTGATTTGTTCGATAGCGTCGCCGAAGCCCAACCGTCGCGCGAAAACATCGCCGATGGGGCCGTGCTGCTACGCGGCTTCGTCAAGCCGATCGAGAGCGAGCTGATCGAAGCCGTGCGCGCCATCGTGGCAAAATCTCCGTTCCGGCGGATGACGACGCCCGGCGGCCATCTAATGTCGGTGGCCATGACCAATTGCGGCGAGCGCGGCTGGATCACCGACCATACCGGCTATCGCTACGACCCGATCGACCCGCGCACGAGCGCACCGTGGCCGGCGATGCCGCTGCTGCTCCGCGATCTCGCCCGCCGCGCCGCGGAGCAGGGCGGCTTTCGGGACTTCACGCCCGATGCCTGCCTCGTCAACCGCTACGAGCCCGGCACGCGGCTGTCTCTGCATCAGGACAAGGACGAGCTGGATTATGCGGCGCCGATCGTCTCGGTCTCGCTCGGCCTGCCCGCCACCTTCCTGTTCGGCGGCCTTGCGCGCAGCGACAAGCCGCGCCGCTTCCGCCTCGTCCATGGCGACGTCGTGGTCTGGGGCGGCGCCAGCCGGCTCGCCTACCACGGCGTGGCGCCGCTCGCCGACGGCGAGCATCCGCTGCTGGGGCGGACGCGGATCAATCTGACCTTCCGCAGGACGCGCTGAGGCGTTTCCTCGCAGCCCTTGCTCGTCTAAGCTTGGGACGGGGGAGGCGGCAACATGACGACCACGGAGCTCTCGGCCGGCACGGGCGCGGCGAACCGCACGGGCCTTTATCTGGCTGCGCTGCAACTGGTGTTCACGCTAGGCTGGACGACCTACGTCGTCTACCTGCCGAGACTCGCCGCCGAGGTCGGCATCGCGCCGTCCGCCGTGATTCTCATCCTCATGTTGGATCAGGCGATCTTCACCATTGCCGACACCGCGATGGGCATCGCCGCCGACAAGCTCGCGCCCCATCTCGGGCGGCTCGGCTTGTTCGTCGGGCTCATGGCTGCGATCTCCTGCGGCGCCTTCGTCGCGCTCCCCTTCGTTGCCGGCACCGGTCCGGCCGCGCAAGTCTCGTTCATTGCCCTGATCGTGATCTGGTCGATCACGTCCTCTGCGCTGCGCGCGCCGCCGCTGACTTTGCTCGGAAAATACCGGGCCAAGCCGCAGGTGCCGTTCCTCGCGGCGCTGGCCATGCTCGGCTACGGCGTCGCCGGCGCGGTCTCGCCCTATCTGGGCGTCGTGCTGCGCCAGCACGATGCGCGTTTGCCCTTCGTGATCTCCAGCGTGGTGCTGCTGCTCACCGCGCTGGCGCTGTCACGGATCGAGTACGATGTCGCGCAAGATACGACACCGCCGACGTCGGCCGAGGCGGCTAAGCCGCTTGGTCTCGTGCCGATCGCCTTCATCGTCGCAATGGTCGCACTAGCACTCGGCTACCAGCTGCACTTCGCCATGAACAGCGCGCCGTTCTATCTGCGATTTGCAAGGCCGGATGATCTGCAATGGCTGATGCCGGTGTTCTGGATCGGCTTCAACATCGCGATGTTTCCGGCAAGCCTCGTGGTCAAGCATCGCGGCGGCCTGATCGTGATGGGCGCGGCCGGCCTGTTCGGCGCTGCGGCGATCGCGGCGGCCGAGTTCGCCGGCAGCCTCGACATGCTGATTGTTGCGCAATTTCTCGCGGGCGCCGCGTGGGGCTGCATGCTGATGAGCGCAGTCTCGGCGGCGCTCGCCATCGGCTCGACCGGCGCAGAAGGCAAGGTGACGGGCCTCGTCTTCTCTGCGCTCGCGCTCGGCACCTTCGCGCGGATGGCGGCGGTTGCCGGCGGCTTGCAGAAGATGCCGGACTACGCGCCTCTGCTGCATTGGGCGCCGATCGCCTGCTGGTCGGTCGCAGGCGCCGGCCTGCTCGTGATCGCGGCCGCGCGGCTACAGGGCCGTGCTCCCGTCAAGGCTTCGGCGGGTGAATGAACGCCCAGGGGCTCACTTCCGAATCCCTGGTGACCTCGACCGAGATCAGATACGGCCCGACGTGGCTCAGCGCCTTCTCCAGCGCCGCCTTGAACTGGTCCGGCGCGGTCACGCGCGCAGCCGCCACGCCGAAGGACTCCGCGAGCTTGACGAAATCGGGATTGACGAGATCGGACGCCACCACGCGGCCGTCGAAATGCTGGCGCTGGTCACGGCGGACATTGCCGTAGGCATTGTTGTTGAACACCAGCGTCACCACGCCAATGTTGAACTGCACGGCGGTGGCAAGCTCCTGCACGCCGAACATGAAGCCGCCATCGCCGGTGATCGCCACCACCGGCGTGTCGGGGTTGGCGACCTTGGCGCCGAGCGCGGTCGGAAAGCCCGAGCCGAGCGTGCCCTGATAGCCCGACGTGATGAAGGTACGCGGCTCGTAGACGGGAAATCCATACCAGGAGGCGAAGCCGACCTGGGACAACTCGTCGGTCACGATCGCATTCGCCGGCAGCACCTCGCGCAGGATGTCGAGATACGCCATCTGCGGCTGGATGCGCTGGATCTCGGCCTGCGCCGCCGCGGTGGCCTCGCGAATGTCCTCGCGCCGGCCGCGGCCCCTGGCATAGCCGGCCTTCTTCACCGCTGCGACCAGATCGGCGGTGCCGTCCCTGGCGTCGGCGACAACAGCAACATCGGCGGCGAGCCGGCGCATCTCGGCGGGATCGATGTCGATCCGAATGGATTTCAGTCCGGTCGGCTGGTACGGCCAGCGAAAGCCCGAGGCCGGCAGCTCGGCGCGCGTGCCGATGGCGATCATCAAATCCGTCTTGGGCCAGAGCTTGTAGGCGGCCGCCATGGTGAGGCCGAGCTCATGCGCGTTGGAAACGATGCCGCGGCCGCTGCGAAAGGCGACGACGGGCGCATCGATCATCTCGGCGAGCTCGAGGATCTCTTCGCCGGCCTCGATCGCGCCGCTGCCGACGAAGATCATCGGCGCCTTGCTGGCCTTGATCAGCCCGGCCGCATGAGTGACGAGATCGGGATCGGGTTGCGGCGCCGACAGCGGCTCCAGCATCCGGGCAGCGGCGGTGTCGGCGCGCTGGGTGAAGACGTCCCAGGGCATCTCGACCGAGGCAGGGCCGCGCCGGCCCGACATCATCTCCTGGAACGCGCGCGCGACGATGGTCGGCGCATGTCCGGGATATTCGATGCGCTCGGCCCATTTCACATAGGTGCGCAAGGTCGCAAGCTGGTCCGGCATCTCGTGCAGATGGCCGCGGCCCTTGCCGAGAAACTGCGTCGGCACCTGGCCGGTGACGCACAGCACCGGCTCGTTGCAGCCGAACGCGGTGAGCAGCGCCGCGCTGGCATTGAGCACGCCGGGGCCCGGCACCACGCTGAACACGCCGGGCCGGCCGCTGGAGCGTGCATAGCCGAATGCCATGTAGCCGCAGGCCTGCTCGTGCCGCGCGCCGATCACCTTGAGCTGGGCCTGGTGGAAGGCGTCGAACAGGCCGTAGACCTGCGCGCCGGGTAGGCCGAACACGGTGTCGACGCCATGGGCCACGAGCCCGCTTACGATCGCTTCGCCGCCGGTGAGGGTGGTCATTTGGCACTTCCACTTCGGTTGTTGTTCAAGCTTCGTCGACCACGCCGTTGCGCAGGCGCCCGATGCCCTCAGCCTCCACCTCGATCACATCGCCGGGCTTCAGATATCGCGGCGGATCGAACCGCGCACCCGCGCCGGTCGGCGTGCCCGTGACGATGATATCGCCGGGGACCAGGGTTGCGAAAGTCGAGATATAGTTCAAGAGATAGCGGAACGGAAACATCAGCCGGCTGGTGCGATCGTCCTGCCTGAGTTCGCCGTTGACATGCGTGGTGAGCCGGATGTCGGCGATCTGCGATTCCCGCGTGTAGGGCACCAGCCACGGGCCGAGGCTGCCGCTGGAGTCGAAGTTCTTGCCCTGCGTGACGTTGAACTTGGCGTGGCGCAGCCAGTCGCGCACCGAGCCCTCGTTGCACAGCGTGAGCGCGGCGATGTGATCGAGCGCGCTGCTTTCGGGGATATGCCGGCCGGGCTTGCCGATCACCAGCACGATCTCACCCTCATAATCGAGCTGCGCGGAGGCGCGCGGGCGCACCAGCGGCGTGTCGTGGCCGACGAAGGAGCGGGGCGAGCGCATGAACATGCTCGGATATTTCGGCGCCTCCTGACCGTCCTTGTACTCGGCGTTGCGGTCGGGATAGTTGACGCCGATGCAGATGATCTTCTCCGGCGCCGGGACCGGCGGCAGCCATGTGATGTCGGCAAGCACGTGGTCGGGTTTGCGACCGGCGGCCTCTTCGGCAAAGCTGACGAGCTTGCCGGCCGCGATCACCTCGCGCAGCGTGGGATAGTCTCTCGCGTAACGCGCGGAGAGATTGACGATGCCGCCCTCCAGGACGGCGCCGTAGCTGACATCACCCTTGAGGGAATAGGTGGCGAGGCGAGGGAGCTTCATCGCTTAATCCGCCACCAGCACGTCGGCCACGAATTTCGGCTCGCGCACGGCCTGGCCCGTGAACGGCGAGCCCTGCTCGAACCAGGAGCGCGGCGCCGGTGCGCCCCACAGCGTCTGGCGGCGCGGATCGCGCAACGACCAGCGCAGCGGCTCGTGGTCGTGATCGCCCGTGAAGTAGTCGCTGGTGTAGAGCTCGAGCCGGTGCCCGTCGGGATCGCGCACATAGAGGAAGAACGCGTTCGAGATGCCGTGGCGTCCCGG
>NZ_JAEMSD010000314.1 GCF_016462955.1 Bradyrhizobium sp.
CTCGGCGACGGCGAAGATCTCATTCGGAAGGAAGCGGCGCGACAGGCCGGCCTCGATCGCCTTGTTGACCCTGGCCTGCATGGCCGCATCGAGCGCTACGCCCTCGCGGAGCACCACGAACAGCGGCATGTAGCTGTCGCGACCGAGATATTCGAGGTCGACGACGAGGGAATCGAGCACCTCTGGCAGCGCCTCGATCGCGGAATAGAGCTCGCTGGTGCCCATGCGCAGGCCGTGCCGGTTGATGGTGGCATCGCTGCGGCCGTAGATGATGCAAGATCCGTCCGGATTGATCTTGAGCCAGTCGCCGTGCCGCCACACCGGCCCGCGGCCGCTGCCGTCGAAATTATCCGGATAGGTCTCGAAATAGCTGGCGCGATAGCGCGCGCCATCCTTGTCGTTCCAGAAGTAGAGCGGCATCGAGGGCATCGGCTCGGTGCAGACGAGTTCGCCGACCTCGCCCGTGACCGCGCGGCCCTGCTGGTCGAAGGCTTCCACAGCGGCGCCCAGCGAGCGGCACTGCATTGCGCCGGGTGTCTGCGGCAATTCGCGGTTGCCGCCGATGAAGGCGCCGGCGAAATCGGTGCCGCCGGAAATGTTCGCCCACCAGATGTCCGCTTGCGCCTTGCTGCCGTTGATCTTCGACAGCGCCGCGAAGCGGTCGTTGAACCAGGCCTGCGTGTCGGCGCTGAGCGGCGAACCGGTCGACCCGAGACAGCGCAGCCGTGACAGATCGCCGGCGGCGGCAAGATCGACCTCGGCCTTGACGCAGCTGGAGAAGAACGCCGCACCGGCGCCGGAGAAGGTCGCCTTCGAGCGCGCGACGAAGCGCCACAGTGTGGTCCAGTCCGGCTTGTCCCTGGTGCCGCCGGGGCTGCCATCGAAGATGCAGCAGGTGGTGCCGCTGAGGAGGCCGCCGACCTGGCTGTTCCACATGATCCAGCCAGTCGAAGAGTACCAGTGATAGCGCTCGCCGAACGAATTGGGGTGATAGGAGCAGCCGACGTCGTTGTGAAGTCCGAGCAGCGCCAGCGCCACGATGACGATGCCGCCATGGCCGTGCACGATCGGCTTGGGCAGGCCGGTTGTGCCGCTGGAATAGACGATCCAGAGCGGATGATCGAACGGCAGCCACATCGGCTCGAATGCGTCGACCGCATCGCCGGTTCGAGCCGTGATCTGCGAGAGCAGGACATCGGGCGCAGCGCCCGTTCCGGCCTCGCTATGCAGGATGACGTGCTCGACGGTCGGCAGCGATCGCCGCAGCTCGGCGAGGACATCCTTGCGATCGTGCCGCCGGCCGGCATAGGTGACGGCGTCGCAGGCGATCAGCACCTTCGGCTCGATCTGTTTGAATCGGTCGATGACGGCAGGCGCGGCCATGTCGGGGGCACATACGCTCCAGACCGCCCCGATACTCACGCTTGCGAGGAATGCGACGATGGTCTCGGCGACGTTGGGAAGATAGGCTGCGACGCGGTCGCCCGGCCTGACGCCCTGGTCCTTGAGATAGAGCGCGAGCGCGGCGGTCTTGCGCCGCAGCTCCGGCCAGCTCGTCTCGGTGATCCTGCCATCCTCGCCGCTGCTGACGATCGCGGGCAGACCGGCGGCATCGGCCGCTTCGACGTGCCGGAACACCTGGCGGGCATAATTGACTTGCGCGCCCGGAAACCAGACCGCGCCGGGCATCTTGCGCTCGGTGAGCACGGCCTGGAACGGCGTCGGCGATTGCAGATCGTAATAGTCCCAAATGCTGCGCCAGAAACCGTCGAGGTCGCCCACCGACCATTGCCGCATCTCCTCGTAATCGGCGAAGGAGCGACCGCGCTGCTCGGCGAGCCAATTGCGGTATAGGGCGATCTGGGGAACGAAGGGGGCGGTCATGGGCTCTCGGCTTCAGCTGGGGGCGGGCAATCTAACCGGTGCCGCGGAGGAGCTGAAGCCGTCGTTCACGCAGGCTGCAATGACGGGAGGGAAGGGCCCTTGCCTCCGCCTACCCGTCGACGCCGGCCCAGCGCCGTCCGAACACCGGCGGCCGGGCCTTCACCGCCTGCCAGCCGAAGAAGTGGTGCTTGCCGGACCAGGCGTGCACCACGCCGCTGCAGATAGTGCACTTGAAGCAGCCGGAATGCGCTTCGCTATGCTCCTCCCGGGTGGCCGTGTAGTTCATGCTGCAACCAGTGCAGGTGAATTCTTCGATCGTCCAGATGCTGTTGGCCATTGCACGCAATGCTTTTGGGTGACTCGTTCAACGTTATTCAGGGGGCGTTTGCGGCGGCGTAAACCGGCGCGGGGAAATCCGGTTAACGAGCGTTAGCCAAGCCGCGATGAAGCGCCGTCGTCCGCCCCGCATGCCGGTCGGACAGCGCCGCCTCGGAATGCGGCGTAGCCCGACATGTTCGCGGGCGTGGGCGCCGGTTCCAGTCGCCTTGACGCCGGTTGCGTGGCTGGCAATAACGGCTGGACATCGCAAGCGCCGAAGGTCGCGTTCATGCCGCAAGGAAAGCTGTGCCCGTGAAAAGCCTCCGCCAGCTCCTGACGGGAGACGATGTCATCCAGCTCGTGATCCGGCTCGGCCTGCTTGCCCTGCTGATCATCTGGACCTTCCTGATCATCCGCCCGTTCGTTCCGATCCTGGCCTGGAGCGGCGTACTCGCCGTCGCGTTCTATCCGGCGTTCAGCTGGGTCGCGAAGATCCTGGGCGGCCGGCCCAAAACCGCAGCAGCGATCCTGACACTGATCACGCTCGGCGTCGTCATCGGCCCGGCGACCTGGCTCGGCATCAGTGCAGTGGATGGCGTGCGCGAACTGGCGCAGCAGCTCGGCACCGGTGACCTGGCGCTGCAATCGGCGCCGGAGCAGCTCAAATCCTGGCCGCTGGTCGGGCCATGGCTCTACGAACTCTGGGAGCAGGCCTACAACAACATTCGGGCGGTTGTGCGCGAGGTAGCGCCGTATCTCCAGCCGCTCGCAGGCCCGCTGCTCTCGCTCGCGGGCGACGCCGGCCTCGGCACGCTGCAGTTTCTCGTCTCCGTGTTCGTGGCCGGTTTCCTGTTTCCGCACGGGCCGCGCCTGGTCACCGCCGGCCGCAACTTCCTGTTCCGCATCGTGCCGGAGCAGAGCGAGCATTTCCTCTCGCTTGCTGGAGCGACCATCCGCGCCGTGGCGCAGGGCGTGATCGGCGTCGCGATTGTGCAGGCGCTGCTCGCGGGCATCGGCTTCAAGCTCGCTTCGGTGCCGAGCGCGGGCCTTCTTGCCTTCATCGTGCTGCTGCTGTCGATCGTGCAGATCGGCGCCTTCCTCGTGCTGCTGCCGGTCATCATCTGGATCTGGACCGCCAAGGACGTCACCACGGCGCTGCTGCTCACCGTGTTTCTCGTCATCGTCGGCTTCCTCGACACCATGCTGAAGCCGCTCGTTATGGGGCGCGGCCTGACCACCCCGACCATCGTGATCTTCGTCGGCGTGATCGGCGGCACGCTGGCCCACGGCATCGTCGGCCTGTTCATCGGCCCGATCATCCTGTCGGTGGCGTGGGAAATGATGATGGCCTGGATCAGGACCGAGGACCGCGCGGAGGCCGGGAAGGGCTGAGCTGGCACCTTGAACGGTGCGATCGGGCTGCCCGAGACGCGACGACCCGCGGCCTGTGATTAAGGCGTGCGGCGAACTTGTCTATTCGACTAGACAAGTTACCATCGGGCCGATTCTGTTTTCGATGGGAGCGATGGCGAAATCTTCCAAGCTGGTCGCCGCCAAGCGCGGCAAGGTCTTGTTGGTCAGACGCCGGTCAGACGGTCTCTGGATGTTTCCGGGCGGCCGCAAGCGTGCGCGCGAGTCGGACAAGGATTGCCTGCGGCGGGAGATCAAGGAGGAGCTGCCAAAGCTGAAGCTGGGCAGGATCACCCTCTGGAAGGAAGTGAAGGGGATAAACAAGCGCTCCGGCCGCAGGATGAGCGATGCGATCTTCATTGCCAAAGCCGCCACGGGCAGGCTGCTGATCGGCGACAAGAAGGAGATCGACCGCGCCGCCTGGCACAAGCCGCGCGGAATCCGCCTGACGCCGACCTCGCGCTATATCCGCGACCGCCTGTTTCCGAGGAAGCGGCGGCCGAGCTGAGCTGGCTAGTCCTCGCCCTTACATCCCGTGCAGGGCCGCGAACAGTCAGCGCTATTGCTTGGCCGCCATCGTCTCCAGGCACTGATTGAGGAAGGCTGTGCGATCCCTGGGCAGCACCTTCGCGAGATCCGCCTTGAGCGCGCATTCCCGCTGGCGCAGCTGCTCGGCGCGGCGCTTCTCGGCCGCCTCGCGGAATTCGGGCGCAACCTTGTTCGGATCGACCAGCGCCTGAGCGTGGGCAGGAGCGGCCGCAAGCAGCGCGACGGCGCCAAAGAAAATGATTGGTTTCAAAATCAGCCTCCGTCAAAACGCGCATCCTAGCGCGCGGCGTGCACGCGCTCAAATGGGACGAGGTACCCCGTTCCGGTGCGGCTGCGCCGCGTGGAGCGAATTGGCTCTCGGCTCGTCCCAAAGCCCCAGGGCGTGTGAACCAGTTCACAAACCCGGGGCGAAACACCTGCTATGAAGACGTCATTGCTTGACCAATTCATTTAGAACGAAACGCCCCAGCGTGGCTTCAAGCGCTGGGGCTTTTTCGTGTCTTCTTGCGCGCTGAATGTTTATGATCGCCAGGCGTCGCTTCGACAGACGCAGATCCCGCGCAGCGTCAGTTCCAATCCACGGCTCGATCAAACAGCCCTTGGTGCGGGATCGCGGCGCCGCGCCGAGCGTTGCCACCAGGCGTGCGTTCACGGGGCAAATCCCATATGCATGGCGCGGCGCCGCCGAATCGGAATGAGGGCGGCGCGCGTTCAGTTGACGACGGTTTACGACCAGAAACGGATTCACGTGAGGCAGACCAAAAAGGCGCGGGTGGCCAAGACGCTCGCGAAGAAGACGCGGCCGAAGAAGGCGTTGCCGAACAAGACCTCGAACAAGAGGAGCAAAGGGGCACAGCGCGGCGCGATCTCTTCGTCGTCACCCCTCGGCGTGCTCGCCCTGCATCTGCTTGCGCAATGGAAGCAGTCCGGACGCAGCGGCATCGTCTTTCTCGCCGAGAGCGAAAACAGGGCGGAGCGGCTCGGCAGCGTCATTCATGCGTTCGACCCCTCCTGCGAGGTGCTGGTGTTTCCGCGATTGAACACTTTGCCGTTCGATCAGCTGGAGCCGTCGCACGAGCTCGCCGGACGCAGAGCCTCCGTGCTGAGGCGTCTCGCAAAATCCAAGAAGCCCGTGTTTCTGGTGTCGACGGCGGAAGCGGTGATGGAGCGGCTGCCGCCGCCGGCCAGCCTTGCGCGCCTGAGCCTCAGCCTTAAGGTGGGCGGCGCGTTTTCCGAGGCGGAGCTCGAGGCGCGCCTGCAATCCCTCGGCTATGATCTCGACGATGAGCCGGACTATCCGGGCGGGGCGCTGTTTCACGGCCAGACCTTCGAGATCTTTCCGGCGGGCGCGCTGGGGCCGTTCCGGATCGAGCATTCGGATCGTGCGATCGAGCGGATCGTGGCGTTCGACCCGAACGAGCACAGGATCATCTTCGAGACCAGGGAGCTGCTCGTCGATCCCATGTCGGAGCGGCTCGGCCTCTCCGGCAAAGGCAGCAAGCGCGCGAGCCTGTTCGACTATTGCGGCAGCGCCAAATGGATCGCAGATGCCGGCGTTCCATCGCACGCCGAGGGATGGTTCGATACCATCGGGGAAGCCGCCCCTCGCAACGAGCGGGAGCGCGAATATCTCGGGCGGAGTGACTGGAAGCGGCTCTCCAAGGGCATGAAGGTGCTGCCGCGAGCCGCCTCGTTCCGGGCCGTCCCGGAATTCTCGAAGCTGACCTCCTCCCGGAAGGCGCTGCGCGGCTTCGTCGAGGAGACACGCCGGGCCGGGTCGCGGCTGATCCTGGTTGCCGCGCACGAGGACGATCTGCGCGTGATGGAGCGGATGAGCGGCGTCAAGGCGGAGCGGTGCGAGGATTGGGAGCAGGTCGCGCGCGGTCGGAGCGAGGCTGCTCTGCTGGCCGATCTCGATGCCGGCTTCGTCGTGCCGGGCAAGAAGCCGGTGGTCGTGGTGACGGCGTCCGACGTGCTCGGCAGCCGCGCCCATCATCCGCAACCGATGGCACGGGCCTGGAGCGCGGCCTTCGACCACCCCGACGTGCCCGAGCAGGGCACGGTGGTGGTCCACCTCCAGCGCGGTCTCGCCGTGCTCGACGGCCTGCAGACGGTCAATACCGGCGGCGGTGCCATGCGCGAGATGATCCGCCTGAAGTTCGCCGGCGACAATGCAGTCCTGGTGCCGCCGACCGATCTCGCCATGATGTGGCCTTACGCCGCCGAGCTCGGCAAGCTGGCGCTGGACAAGGCGGACGGCAGCACATGGTGGGCACGCCGCAGCGAGGCCGAGCGTGAAATCCAGGCCGCCGGCAGGATGCTCGCCAAGCACATCAGCCAGCGTCGGAGGCGGCGCGGCGAAAAGCTGGTGCCGCCGGGGTCGGCCTACGAGAAGTTCGTCGCGCGTTTTCCCTATTTCACCACGAGCGATCAGGCCAAGGCGATCGACGATGTGCTGGACGATCTCGCCTCCGGTCATCCCATGGACCGGGTGGTCTGCGGCGATGTCGGCTTCGGCAAGACCGAGGTCGCGCTGCGGGCGGCGGCTGCGGTGGTGCTGTCCGGCAAGCAGGTGGCGGTGGCGGTGCCGACGACGGTGCTGGCTCGACAGCACGTCGCAACCTTCCAGAAGCGCTTCGCGCCGTTCGGCATCGAGGTGGGTAATTTGTCGCGCGCGACCTCGGGTGCGGAGCTGCGGGAGACGCGGGAAGGACTACGCAGCGGCCGGATCAAGGTCGTGATCGGCACGCAGGCGCTCACGGGCAAGGACGTGAGGTTCGAGGATCTCGGCCTCGTGATCATCGACGAGGAGCAGCATTTCGGCGCGGCCGAAAAGGCCAAGCTGGCGGCTTTCGCGAAGAACGTGCATGTGCTGATGATGAGTGCGACGCCCATCCCGCGGACACTGGCCGCCGGCCTTGCCGGCTTCCGCGATCTCAGTGTGATCGCCTCGCCCCCGGTGCACCGGCTTCCGGTGGCGACAAGGATCGCGCCGCTGTCGGATGCCGCGATCGCCTCGGCGCTGCTGCGCGAGCAGCGCCGCCATGGGCAGAGCTTTCTGATCTGCCCGCGCATCCAGGACCTCGATCCGATGCTGGCGCGGGTGCGGGCGGTGGCGCCGGACCTACGCATCGTCTGCCTGCACGGCAAGCTGCCGGCCGACGCGATCGACGACCGCATGATGAGCTTCGTCGAAGGCGGCGCCGACGTCCTGCTCGCGACCAACATCGTGGAGAGCGGCCTCGACATTCCCCGCGCCAACACCATCGTCGTGTGCTGGCCGGAGAAGTTCGGCCTCGCCCAATTGCACCAGCTACGCGGACGCGTCGGCCGCGGCGGCATCCGCGCCTTCGCCCATCTTCTGACCGAGACGGAGTCCGGCCAGTCCGAGAAGCGCCTCGCCGTGCTCGAGGAGTTCAGCCGGCCGGGCGCCGGCTTTGCCATCAGCGAGCGTGACCTCGACCTCAGGGGCGCCGGCGATCTGTTCTCGGAACAGCAATCCGGCCACGTCCAGGTGTTCGGTCCCGTTCTCTACAGCCACCTCCTGAAGATGGCTTCGGAGAAGACCGGCGAGCAGCAGGCTGCGCTGTGGGTGCCCGACCTCAACCTGCCGGTCGGGGACATGCTGCCCGACAGCTATGTGCAGTCGGAGCCCGTGCGGCTCGAACTGTACGCCCGCGCTGCGCGGTGCAATGACGAAGACGATCTCGACGACCTCGAAGAGGAGACCGCCCGCCGCTTCGGACCCTTGCCGAAGGCCGCGCGCGACTTCTTCGCGGCGGCAAAGCTCAGGATCGAATGCAAGCGCAGGGGCATCATCCGCCTTGATGTCGGTCCTGAAGCCGCGGCCGCGACGTTCCTGCCGGGACGCCTGCGCAAGTCACGCGGCAAGTCGCTGCAGCGCGACGGCGACCGCGTCGTCCATCACGGCCCGATGCGCGATGCGCCGTTCGAGCGGGTGGAGGAGCTGCTCGAGTTGCTCGACGAGGGTTAAGCGCGGTCTCGCTCGTGCGCCGATGCAGAGGAAACCGCGGGGAACCCGGAGCACGTTGCAATTGCGCGGATCTTGAAGCGACTTGGTAACGCCTGCTGCGTAGCTTGCCGTTCGATCAACGGAAGCGAACGATGCAGTCTTAC
>NZ_JAEMSD010000315.1 GCF_016462955.1 Bradyrhizobium sp.
GGGATCAACGGTGGCTTCATTGTCGATCGGCGGACCCTCGCGAACCTCGTCGGTCGGACCAGCCGTCGCAGCCGCGCAACGTTCGGAGCGGACAGGCCTGAGGATCGCCGTCGATCGCCCGTCTTGTTTTGGCCGCTCGCGTCACGGCCAGACGAATCTCGCCGTGGGCGCGGGCTCGAAGCTGGGAGGAGAATGCTATTGCACGCTGCCGGCGCCGCGGCGCAAATCGGCCTCGATCTGGAGGCGCGTGCCGCCGCCGAAGCGGGCCCTGTAGACCTGAAGATTCTCCATGATCCGCTGCACGTAGTTGCGTGTCTCGGAGAAAGGAATCAGCTCGACCCAGTCGACGGCGTCGACCTTGGGGTCGCGCGGATCGCCGTAGCGCTCGACCCACTTCCTCACGCTGCCGCGGCCGGCATTGTAGGCGGCGAACGTCATGATGTAGGAGCCGCGATAATCCTCGAGCAGTCCGCCGAGCTCGGCCGAGCCGAGCGTGGCGTTGTAGACCGAATCGTTCTTCAGCCGCGACAGGTCGTAGGTCGCGCCGTGCCGCTTGCAGACGTAGCGCGCAGCGTCCGGCGTCACCTGCATCAGCCCATAGGCCTGCGCCGGCGAGACCACCGACGGATTGAAGGCACTTTCCTGCCGCGCGATGGCGTAGATGATGCTGCGCTCGACCTCAGGGCCGATCGGCGTGAACTGCGGAATGCCGTTGACGGGGTAGGCATAGAAGTCGAACGGCAGGCCGCGGTTGAGCGCGGCCTTGCCGAGCAGCAGCATGCCGCGCGCGTCGCTGTAGCGCTGGGTGAGCTCGCCAAGGCCGGCGAGCGCCTCGGGATCGCCGTTCTCGCCCATGTCGGCCAGCAGCGGAATCGCCATCTCGCGCTCGTCGAGCTCGTACAGCAGCTGCGCAGCGCGGACGATCTCGAGCCGGTCGGCGCCGCGGCCGCGCGGCGGACTGTTGAGCTCGATCTGCGGCAGGCCGAGCTTTGCGCGCGCGAGCTGGCCGTAATAGCTGGTCGACTGCTCGGCGGCTCGCGCATAGGCGTTGCGCGCCTCCTGCTGGCGGCCCATCGCCTCAGCGGCGCGGCCTTGCCAATAGCCGGCTCGCGCAAGGGCGGTCGGATTGACGCTGCCGACGCCGATGCGGGCGAAATGCTGCGCGGCGGTTGCGGGATCGTTGAGGAAGCGAAGCGCGATCCACCCGGCGGTGAACTCCTGCTCGGTCTTGTAGATGTCGCGCGAGGGCAGGGCGGCGTCACGCGCGATCAGATAGGCGCTGCGGAATTCCTCGGTGTCGATCATCTTGCGCGCCAGGAGGCGCCGTTCGATCCACCATTCGTCGAGATTGTGGAGGCGGCCCGGATCCTTCGGCGCCGACACCATCAGCTGGGCGGCTTCAGTGAACTTCTCCTCGCGGCGCAACAGCTGGATCTTGCTGAAGAGGAAGCCGGGATCGTTGTGCAGCTCGCGCGGCACCGCGTCGAGCAGTGCGCGCGCGTTGGGCGCTTTCTTGACCGCGGCGATGCGGGCCTTGGCGAGCGCGACATAGCCGGCGCCGAGGCGCTTGGCGGCGCGCATCGCGGCCTCGTTCTCGCTGCCGTAGAGCAGGTTGTCCATCCGCGCCTTCTGGTCACCAGGCGTCAGCAGCGCGCCGAACTGGTCGAGCGCGTTGTTCTCGGTGTCCTCCGACATCGGATCGCTGCGCCAGGCCTCGCGCACCAGCCGCTCGGCATTGGCGCGGTCGCCGCGCGCCAGCATCGCCTTGGCGAGCGTGAAGCGGCCCTTGGCGGAGATCGGAGATTCATTCTCGAACCACGACCACGCAACGGAATCATCGCGTCGATCGTCCCACATCGCAGCCTCGAGGCGCCTGCGCAGGAACGTCTGCGACGGCCAGCTCGGATTGGCGGAGATGAAGGCGCGATAGCGCTCCACCGTCGCGTCATTGTTCTCGCTGCGCAGGATGATCCATTCGGCGAGCTTCCGCGCGACGGGATCGGAGATGCCGGCTGCGGCATTGCTGGCCTCGCCCGCCTTGCGCTTGCGCACGAGCTCGATGACGCTTTCCAGCGTGTCCTTGTCGGCCTGCGACGTCGACGACGTCGCTGCGACCGCGGCCGGGATGACCGGCTTGCGGGGTGCGGCATGCTGGCGGGTCGCAGGCGCCAGCACGGGAGGTGCGACCGGCCGGGCAGCGGGTGGGGCGGTGGGTTTGACGGTGGCCGTCACGGCCGGCGCAGGGGCCGTCTTCGGCGGCGGCGCGGGTTGTGATTTTGGCGCGGCGACCGCAGCAGCAGGTTTCGGCTTGTCTTTCGCGGGTTCCTTGCCGGCGGAGTCCTTTGCAGGCTTCTTTGCGGCATCCTTCGCCGGAGCGCTTGTGGTGCTCTTGCTCGCGCCCTTCGCTGGATCCTTGCCAGTTCCCGTGCTGGTTGCCCTGGAGCTATCCTTGGACTTCTCCTTGCCCGCGTCCTTGGGTGTGCTCTTCGCCGCGTTATTGGCGGCCGGCTTTGTGTCCGCGGTCTCATTGGACTTTGCGGGGGCGGCGCGGCCCACCGACAGTCCGGCCATCAGGGAGACGGCCAAACCCACCGACAGACCCAGGGATCGCCATGAGGCACGAGCAAAGGAGGTCACGGCGTTTCGTCGCCCCGAATCAGTGAAGTGGCTCAAGACCTAGCTGAATTTGCTCGAATATGCGGAGAAAATACCAACAGCCGCTTACCTCGGGCCGATTTGCACCAGCACCGCGGCAAAATCGCGGCCTAAACGGTGCGTCACACTGCAGCGGGCCTTTTACCGGCAGGGGAGACCCGATATGAAGGGGGTTGCTCAAGAAGATCGCCGCGTACGGAGGAAGTCCATGGCAGCCAAGACGAAATTCCGGGGGTCGTTCACCGCCTTGGTCACCCCTTTCAAGAACGGCTCGCTGGACGAGGCGGCGTTCCGCTCTCTGGTCAATTGGCAGATCTCCGAGGGCACCAACGGCCTTGTCCCGGTCGGAACCACCGGCGAAAGCCCGACGCTCAGCCATGACGAGCACAAGAAGGTGGTCGAATGGTGCATCGAGGAGGCCAAGGGCCGCGTGCCCGTCGTCGCCGGCGCCGGCTCCAACTCGACCAAGGAGGCGATCGAGCTCGCCCAGCACGCCGAGAAGGCCGGCGCGGATGCCGTGCTGGTGGTGACGCCGTACTACAACAAGCCGACCCAGGAAGGCATGTACCAGCACTTCAAGGCCATCAACGACGCCATCGGCATTCCGATCATCATCTACAACATCCCGCCGCGCTCGGTGATCGACATGTCGGTCGACACCATGAAGCGGCTGTGGGAGCTGAAGAACATCGCCGGCGTCAAGGATGCCACCGCCAGCATGGTGCGCGTGTCGCAGCAGCGCGCGGCGATGGGCGAGGACTTCAATCAGCTCTCGGGCGAGGACGCCACCATCATCGGCTACATGGCCCATGGCGGCCACGGCTGTATTTCGGTGACCTCGAACGTCGCCCCGCGTCTGTGCTCGGAGTTCCACGCCGCCTGGCAGAAGGGCGACACCAAGGCAGCGCTCGCGATCCACGACAAGTTGATGCCGCTGCACAACAACCTCTTTATCGAGAGCAACCCGGCGCCGATCAAGTACGCGATGTCGCTGCTCGGCAAGCTGGACGAGACCTTGCGGCTGCCGATGGTCCCCGTCTCCGAGCCGACGCGGGTCGCGGTGCGCAGTGCGATGGTTCACGCCGGCCTGATCAACTGACGCATTAGCTTGGGGAACCTTTCATGAGCGTCGAGGACAAGGGCGCGCGGATGCTGAAGGAGTTCCGCGAGTTCGCCATGAAGGGGAACGTCGTCGATCTCGCGGTCGGCGTCATCATCGGCGCGGCGTTCGGCGGCATCGTCACCTCGCTTGTCGGCGACGTCATCATGCCGATCATCGGCGCCGTCACCGGCGGGCTCGACTTCTCGAACTACTTCATCCCCTTGTCGAAGGCGGTCACCGCCACCAACTTAGCGGATGCCAAAAAGCAAGGCGCCGTGCTTGCTTATGGCAGCTTCCTGACGTTGACGATCAACTTCATCATCGTCGCCTTTGTGCTGTTTCTGGTGATCCGCGCCATGAACACCCTGAAGCGCAGGGAGGAGGCGGCTCCTGCCACTCCGCCAAAACCGTCGGCCGAGGTCGAGCTGTTGACCGAGATCCGAGACCTCCTGAAGAAGTGACGCGCCCGCTTCATCCGAATTGTTAGAATCCGAGCGCATCTCGATCAGGTTTGCCTGTCATGGCCGATAAGAACGAACGTCCGATCAAGGTGATGGCGGAGAACCGCAAGGCCCGCTTCAACTACGCGATCGAAGATACGATCGAGGCGGGCATTGCCCTGACCGGCACCGAGGTCAAGTCGATCCGCAACGGCAAGAGCACGATCGCGGAATCCTATGCCGATTCCAAGAACGGCGAGATCTGGCTGATCAACGCGACCATTCCCGAATATCTGCAAGGAAACCGCTTCAACCACGAGCCCAAGCGGCCCCGCAAGCTGCTGCTGCACCGCCGGCAGATCAACAAGCTGATGGGCGCCGTCGACCGCGAGGGTATGACGCTGATCCCGCTCAAGCTCTACTTCAACGAGCGTGGACGGGCCAAACTGCAGCTCGCGATCGCAAAGGGCAAGAAGCTGCACGACAAGCGCGAGAGCGAGAAGAAGCGGGACTGGAGCCGGGAGAAGGGCCGCCTGTTGCGGGCGAGGGGATAGCGCGATGATCCAGCGGAACCTGCTCGAGGTCGATTGGAGCCAGATTCCCGCACCTGCCGACGATGGCGCCGCCGCGCATCTCGAGGGCATGACGTTGCCGGCGGTCAACCTGCTCGCGACCGACGACACCTCCGTCACGCTGTCGGCACTGCGCGGCCGCGTCGTCGTGTTCGCCTATCCCCGCACCGGCGAGCCCGGCAAGATCGCGCTGGTCGACGATTGGGACATGATCCCGGGCGCGCGGGGTTGCACGCCGCAGACTTGCGCGTTTCGCGATCTTTTCGCCGAGCTCAAGGCCGCCGGCGCCTCGCACGTGTTCGGCCTCTCGACCCAGAGCAACGCCTACCAGACCGAGATGGCCTCGCGGCTGCATCTGCCGTTCCCAGTGCTCTCGGACGAGAAGCTGGCCCTGACGTGCGCCCTGAATTTGCCGACCATGGAGGTCGCGGGCCTGACGCTGATCAAGCGCCTCGCGCTCGTCATCGACGACGCCAGGATCACGCACGTGTTCTACCCGGTATTTCCGCCCGACCGGAACGCAAGCGACGTGCTGGACTGGCTGAAGGCCAATCCGGCCAACGGAGCGCGCGCCAAGGTCGAATGAGTTTTGGTGGAGGCGATACGAGCGGAGGGCGTACCTCTCCCCGTTGGGGAGGTGAACCCGCAACCGGCCTGCTCAACTGCATCGGGCTCTCTAATCCAGATCTGCCTTCACCTTCGCGAACACGGATCTGAACATGTCTGGCGTCAGCACGCCGGTGTTCGTGTTGTAGCGCGAGCAGTGATAGCTGTCGTACAGCTTGAACGCGCCGGCCTGATGCACCGCGCCATGGCCGAAGGGCGCCTGGGACGCCTTCAGCTTCAGCGGCTTGAGTACGCTGTCGTGCGCAATCCGCCCCAGCGCGATGATTGCGCGCAGCTTCGGCATCGCCTCGAGATTGGCGACCAGAAACTGCCGGCAGGTGTTGATCTCCGCCGGTAGCGGCTTGTTCTGCGGCGGCACGCAATGCACGGCATTGGCGATCCGGCAGTCGACCAGTTTCAGGCCGTCATCGGGGCGCGCCTGATAGCTGCCTTTGGCAAAGCCGTATTCGAGCAGCGTGGCGTAGAGCAGGTCGCCGGCGTAATCGCCGGTGAACGGCCGCCCCGTGCGGTTGGCGCCCTGCATTCCCGGCGCGAGGCCCACGATCAGGAGGCGCGCGCCGAGTTCGCCGAACGGCGCAACCGGCGCGTTGTGCCACGACGGCTCGCGTGCGCGGTTCGCCGCGCGAAAGGCGACCAGGCGCGGACAGAGCGGACAATCGCGGTTGGGAACGACGAGGGGAGGCTGGCGGCTGGACCGGGCCGCCTCACTCCTCGAAGTCGTCATCGCCCCTCGGCGCCATCGTGGTTGCGCGCTGGAGGAATTGCGGGGCGTGGTGGCGTTCGCCACGCTCGCCGCGGTCACGCGGGGCGGGGCGTTCGGACGGGTCGCGGCCGAGCTTGGATTGCAGCTCGACGAGGTCGGTGAAGACGTCGGCCTGGCGGCGCAGCTCGTCGGCGATCATCGGGGGCTGGCTGGCGATGGTGGAGATCACGGTGACGCGCACGCCGCGGCGCTGCACGGCCTCGACCAGGGAGCGGAAGTCGCCGTCGCCCGAGAACAGCACCATCTGGTCGATGTGCTCGGCGAGCTCCATGGCGTCCACGGCGAGCTCGATGTCCATGTTGCCCTTGACCTTGCGGCGGCCCGAGGCGTCGATGAACTCCTTGGTCGCTTTGGTCACGACGGTGTAGCCGTTGTAGTCCAGCCAGTCGATCAGCGGGCGGATCGAGGAGTATTCCTGATCCTCGATGATGGCGGTGTAGTAGAACGCCCGCAACAAGGTCCCGCGGCTCTGAAACTCCTTCAGCAGGCGCTTGTAATCGATGTCGAAGCCCAGAGTCTTGGCTGTCGCGTAGAGATTGGCCCCGTCGATGAAGAGCGCGATCTTGTTGGTCGGAGAAGGTGACATTCAGTTTGCTCGCGTAGAGTTCGTGGTGATGGTTTTATTGTTGGCGCGGCGACAGCAAGCCGCGCAGTTCTAGAGTGCCGCTAAGACCCGTCGAAACCGCAAATCCGGAGAAGTCGGGGCAATCAAGGTATAGTTATGGCGGACATGCATGCATCCGGGGCCGCCTTCGATGGCAGCCCGCGAAACCACTCTTCCCGGCCCCAATGTGGGGGTAGCAGAGCCGTTTGGCGAGACCAAATCACAAATTGGCCTTGCGAAACTGTTCCGGCCCCTATAACTACCCCCAATCATCCACATATTTCGTCCCACCCACAACGGAGCGACAGTCCATGGCTCGCGTCACCGTAGAAGATTGTATCGACAAGGTCGACAACCGGTTTGACTTGGTCCTGCTGGCCGCCCACCGTGCCCGCATGATCTCGTCCGGTTCACAACTAACGGTTGACCGCGATAACGACAAGAACCCAGTTGTGTCTTTACGTGAAATCGCGGAGACGACGATCTCGCCGGAGGACCTCCGCGAGGAGCTGGTCCACTCGCTCCAGAAGTTCGTCGAGGTGGATGAGCCCGAGCCGGATACGGTGCCGCTGATCGGTTCCGCAGGTGCGAGCGTCGATGCCGACGACACCGAAGTGGCCGTCGAGCGCATGACCGAAGAGGAGCTCCTGAAGGGCCTGGAAGGCCTCGCTCCGCCCGAGGAGCAGCCCGAGGAAGACGAGTAATTCCTCCGTCGCGACCATCGACTGCTTGTGATCATTTCAAAGGCCCGAACCGTCGTTCGGGCCTTTGCTTTTGTTGACCTTTTCGTGGTTACCATAGCGTCGTCGCCGGCGCCGCGTCTGTCACTGAATTGATCGGACACGAGCGCGATTGGAGCTAGGATGGATGCAGCGGGCTGGCTCGGCCCGTTTGAAGGCAGGATGGAATGGTATATCGGCGTCGCAGACCCTCGCAGATGCAGGCCGCAACCGAATCGGTTGCCGTCGCCCCGACTGCGCCGGTCGCGCGTCCGGCCAGGCCCCGGGCGCGGATGATGCGTCAATATGACCTCGTTGAGCGCGTCCGGTCCTACAACCCCAATACCAACGAAGACCTGCTGAACCGCGCCTATGTCTACGCCATGAAGGCGCATGGCTCGCAGACCCGCGCCTCGGGCGATCCGTATTTCTCGCATCCGCTCGAAGTCGCTGCGATTCTCACCGACCTCAAGCTTGACGACGCGACCATCGTGGCCGCGCTGCTGCACGACACGATCGAGGACACCGAGGCAACGCGTGCCGAGATCGATCAGATTTTCGGCTCCGAGATCGGCGCGCTGGTCGAGGGCCTGACCAAGCTGAAGCGGCTGGAGCTGGTGTCGCGCGAGGCCAAGCAGGCCGAGAATCTGCGCAAATTGTTGCTGGCCATTGCCGATGATGTCCGAGTGCTTCTGGTCAAGCTCGCCGACCGTCTGCACAACATGCGCACGCTGGACTTCGTGCCGACGGAATCGCGCCGGCGCATCGCCGAGGAGACGGCCCGCAACGAGGGCAAGCCCGAGCAGGCGTTG
>NZ_JAEMSD010000768.1 GCF_016462955.1 Bradyrhizobium sp.
CTCGGGTTCTATCCGCGTTTTGTCTGGAGGAAACTCCCTTCCGACGAGCGGCTTTTGAGGGGGCTGGAGCGCCGATCGGAAAAGCACTGCAATCCCGGCGATCATTGGCTCGATGAAGTTTGTCGTGAATCGCTCGACGATTTCGGCACGCGCGATATCGGTTTCTTCGAGCTGTGCGCGAAGTTCGACTCGATCGAAATATGGGTTGATCCACTACCCAACGATCAGCTGGTGCTCGTCTGGCTGCTCGACTTGCTTCGCCCTTACAAGGAGATCACGACCAAGCTGAGCCTTGTGCATGCGGACGATACTATTGGCAACTATGCTCCGGAGTCCGTCGCAAAATGGAAGCTGCCGGCCTTCAAGGTGACGGAGAACCATTTGGTGACGGCAAGCCGGGTCTGGCGGGCCTACCGGGCTGAAACGCCGGAATCCTGTTTTGATCTGCTGATGACGGATCTGATGATCATGCCGAGACTTCGACCCGCGCTCATCGCGCTGCTCGAAGAGCTTCCGGACAGCATTACGGGCCTCGGTGCAACTGAAATGGATCTGCTGGATTACGTGAACGATGGGCAAACCGACCCAAGGCTCGTCGAGAACGCGCGATGGATTCGCGATGTATTCGACGAGAACGACGCGCGTGACGCTCTGAACTCGGGCGTTCACTGCTCGCCCGCGAAGACGACATGTGGTGGCACAACCGAATCCATCGCTGGTGGGGCGGGACGGAGCTCACCAACGAAAAGCTCTGGCGATGGGATCGCGAAAGCCGGCTGTTGGTGGCGCCTTAGGGCAGATTCGCAGGGTGGATTCGCCAAAGGCGCAATCCACCACTGTTCGCATCTGCGGACACAGAAGAGGTGGGTTACGCCGCGCAACTGCGCTTTGTGCAGTCGCGCGGCTAACCCACCCTACGCGACCTTCGTCGCGTCCTACTCCGCGGCTTGCGCGTAATCGCTGACCGGCGGGCAGGAGCATACGAGGTTGCGGTCGCCGTAGACGTTGTCGACGCGCCCCACAGGGCTCCAGTATTTGTCGGTGCGCGAGACGCCCTGGGGGAAGCAACCCTCGCTGCGGGTGTAGGCGCGATTCCAATCATCGTCCGCAATATCGTGCACGGTGTGCGGGGCGTGACGCAAGGGCGAAGCCTCGATCTTGAACCGGCCGGATTCGACATCGGCGATCTCCTTGCGGATCGCGATCATGGCGTCGCAAAAGCGGTCGAGCTCGGCCCTCGATTCCGACTCGGTCGGCTCGATCATCAGCGTGCCCGGCACCGGGAAGCTCATGGTCGGGGCATGGAAGCCGTAATCGATCAGGCGCTTGGCGATGTCGTCGACGGTGACGCCCGATGTCGCCTTCAGCGGACGGGGATCAACGATGCACTCATGCGCGACGCGGCCCTTCTCGTTCTTGTAGAGCACCGGGAAGTGCGGATCGAGACGCGCTGCGATGTAGTTGGCGTTGAGGATGGCGATTTCGGTGGCGCGCTTCAGGCCTTCGCCGCCCATCATCAGGATGTAGATGTAGGAGATGGTCAGGATCGATGCCGAGCCGAACGGCGCGGCCGAGACCGGGCCGACCGGAGCGTCGGCCTTCGTCACGGGATGACCCGGCAGGAACGGCGCGAGATGCGCCTTGACGCCGATCGGGCCCATGCCGGGGCCGCCGCCGCCATGCGGGATGCAGAAAGTCTTGTGCAGGTTGAGATGGCTGACATCGGCGCCGTAATCGCCGGGCCTGGACAGGCCGACCTGCGCGTTGAGGTTGGCGCCGTCCAGATAGACCTGGCCGCCATGGCCGTGGACGATGTCGCAGATCTCGCGGATGTGCTCCTCGAACACGCCGTGGGTCGAGGGATAGGTGATCATGACCGCGGCGAGATTGTTCGCATGCTTCTCCGCCTTGGCGCGAAGATCATTGACGTCGACGTCGCCGTTCTTCTCGCAAGACACGACCACGACGTCCATGCCGACCATCGCGGCCGACGCCGGATTGGTGCCGTGGGCGGAGGAGGGGATCAGGCAGATCTTGCGGTGGCTCTCGCCGCGCGATGCATGATAGCCGCGGATCGCGAGGAGCCCGGCATATTCGCCCTGCGCGCCGGAGTTCGGCTGCAGCGAGATCGCGTCATAGCCGGTGATGTCGCACAGCCATTTTTCCAGCCGCGCGAACAGCGCGTGATAGCCGGTCGCCTGCTCGCGCGGCACGAACGGATGCAGCGAGCCGAATTCCGGCCAGGTCAGCGGCATCATCTCGGTGG
>NZ_JAEMSD010000316.1 GCF_016462955.1 Bradyrhizobium sp.
AAGGGCTGCAACGTCATCACCGACGGCGACGATGAGGCCGCGCTGTCCGAAGGCGCGCGCGACGCCTACCTGCGCCGCAATCTGCGCTACTCCCAAGTCGCGCCGCTCTCGATGTACGAAGAGAAGAACACCGCCAACAACATGCCTGCGCAGTGCGAGATCTACGCCGAGGGTGATGACGCCTACAAGTTCATGTTCATGGCGAAGGGCGGCGGCTCGGCCAACAAGAGTTTTCTGTTCCAAGCCACGCCCTCGGTGCTGACCAAGGACCGGTTGCTCGCGTTTCTCAAGGAGAAGATCCTGACGCTGGGCACCGCGGCTTGCCCGCCCTATCACCTCGCCATCGTGATCGGCGGCACCTCGGCCGAGCTCTGCATGAAGACGGTGAAGCTCGCCTCCGCCCGCTATCTCGATGCGCTGCCGACTCACGGCTCGCCCGACGGCAACGCGTTTCGCGATGTCGAGATGGAGAAGGAGATTCACAAGATGACGCAAAGCCTCGGCGTCGGCGCGCAGTTCGGCGGCAAGTATTTTTGCCACGACGTGCGCGTGATCCGCATGCCGCGCCACGGTGCTTCGCTGCCGATCGGGCTCGGCGTGTCCTGCTCGGCCGACCGCCAGGTGCTTGGCAAGATCACCAAAGACGGCGTCTATCTCGAGGAGCTCGAGCACAACCCCGCGCAATACCTGCCGCAGGTCGAACAGTCGCTCGGCGGCGAAGTCGTCAAGATCGACCTCAACCAGCCGATGAAGGACATCCTGGCGACGTTCTCGCAATATCCGATCAAGACGCGGGTCTCGATGACCGGCACCATGATCGTCGCGCGCGACAGCGCCCATGCCAAGCTGCGCGAGCGGCTGGAGAAGGGCGAGCCGCTGCCGGACTATTTCAAGAACCATCCGGTCTATTACGCAGGCCCCGCCAAGACGCCCGAGGGCTATGCCTCCGGCGCGTTCGGTCCGACCACGGCCGGCCGCATGGATTCCTTCGTCGACCAGTTCCAGGCCGCCGGCGGCTCGATGGTGATGGTGGCGAAGGGCAACCGCGCCCCGGCCGTGCGCGAGGCCTGCAAGAAGTACGGCGGCTTCTATCTCGGCTCGATCGGCGGTGCCGCGGCGAACCTCGCCGAGCACTGCATCAAGAAGGTTGAGGTGCTCGAATATCCCGAGCTCGGCATGGAAGCGATCTGGCGCATCGAGGTCGTCGACTTCCCCGCCTTCATCATCATCGACGACAAGGGCAACGACTTCTTCAAGGAGTTGAATCTCGGCTGAGGCCGTCGTGGCCGGGCTTGACCCGGCCATCCATCGCTCCGTCAGAAGATGGATACGCGGGTCAAGCCCGCGTATGACGATTTGAGCTCGCGGCGAGGTCCCGATGCCCGTCAGCTGCAATTCGTGACCTGGTTCGAGCACAGCGCGCGCCACCAGCCGCGGACGCCGTCGTGGCTCTCGACCAGCCCCCAATATCCGCTGCAGGCAAGAAGCCGCTTCGGGCCGCCGTCGGTGTCGAGCGCTCCGCCGAGCTCGCGCTGGGCCGGCATCCATTTGGCGTCGACGAAGGGCGCCTGGAACAGGCCGCCCGCGCGCGTGCCGCCATTGGCATAGGCCGCGCCGACCTTGTTGGACGCGACCCAGCCGCGTCCTGCATAGGGTTTTGGCGCATTACGCGGATATCGCTTCTCGTCCTCGTAGTCCTTGCCCGGCGGTCTCGCGCCTTCGATCAGGAACCAACCATCCTTGAAGCCGATGATGCGGAATTCGGTGAGCCAGCCGCCCTCGGGCGTGTTCTCGGCGCCGCCGAGCTTGAGCCGATAGGGGGGCGGCAACGTGCCGAGCACGCGCGCCTTGACCGACGGCTCGGCGCGCACGTTGAGGCCGTTCGGGTCCTTGTCGATGGACCAGGCGCCGAGACTGCAGGGCTCGGTGCCATCAGGCAGCGACGGGCGTTTTCCGGCGAGCTCGGTGTGCAGCTTGGCGAAGTCGCTGTCACCGTCATCGGGATCGTTGCGCGGCTTGATCTCGGCCGACACCGCGCGCGTCGCGTCCGGCGTCAGCGTGACGACGAGGGCCTGACGCGCAGCGTACACGCTCGCCGGAGTCTTCGGATCGTTCGATGGCGCGGGATAAATGGCGAGATAGCCGGTCGAGCCATCGGTGCGGTAGGCGAGGCCGGCGACATAGCCTGCCGGCACCAAGGCGAGCGCGCTTGCGCGCCACGCCGGTTCGGTGTCATCCGCACGCGCCGCCTGTGTCGCGACGGACAGGATCGCCGCCGCGATCAGGAGGAGCGCGCGCATCGGTGCCGCGCGCGGCCTTACGCGCGGGCGCCCGTGAACGGGAAGCTGCCCATCGGGCCGATGCCCATCTCGCCGCTGATGCTGTCGCCCGAGACCATGCCGGTGAATTCGAGCGTGAGCGGCATCGGCTTGTCGATCGAGACCTTCCAGGAGACGTTGTCGCCGGAGACGGTGCCGTCGAAGATCTCTGCGGTATTGCCTTCCGCGCCCTGCGTGCCCGTGAGCGTGCTCCCTGCGGCCTTCAGGCTCAGCGTCGCCTGGCGCTCACCCATCGGGGTCGTCATCGTCAGATTCCAGTTGCCGTCTACGGCCATTCCCGTCTCCCGAGCAGATTTCCGGCGGCCCGCGACGATCCGCGGCCGTCCCTAGCCGAGCCTATAGCGCAACTCGCATGTCCTGCCTAACCCTCCGGTAGGGCATTTAGGCGCGGGCAGCGGCACGTCGGCGGTTGGTCACGATCAGCCGCAGAACGAAGTACTGCACGGCGAAGGCCAGGATCTTGGCGCCGCCTGCGACCACCATCAGATAGAACGCCCACAGCTTCAGATCGCCGGTGGAGGCGACCACGAGCATGCCGGCGCCGATCACGAACATCAGCGCCGCCCAGGCATAGCCCGCAACGGTGACATATTCCGGAACGGTCTCGGCGATGACGGGCGGCATGTAGCGCAGCATCCAGCCGCGCTTGAGCATGATCGCACCGATCGCGAAATGCGCGATCGAGGGTTTCGCCAGCATGAAGCGCGGATCGTTGGTCAGCAGCGTGATACCGCCGAGCACGATGACCAGGGCGAGGCTCGCATAGGTCATGTAATGGAGCGGCTGTCCCTTGAGGCGCGCATAGATCACCTGCGCGACCGCACCGACAATCGCCACCGCCGTTGCGAGGATCACGTTGTCTGTGACGAGATAGACGGCCAGGAAGATGATAACGGAGAGGAGGTCGGAGGCGAGGCGGGCGAATACGTCCTTCATCGTCATTCCTGGTTAGCGGTCGTGGGCAAGGCGCAGATCGGCGCACCGTACTTGATCTGGCGATGCCCGGCATATCACTTTGTGAAGACAACCGCGCTGGTGCGAGAGGCGCAGGCGTTCCCAAAAGCGGCCGAACGCTGGGTTCAGACCCTGCAGCAGGGGATTTGGGCCACAACAAGCAGAGCAGGGGTGGTCAAGACAGGGAGCCCGGGTCAACCTTCTCTTACAAGGTCAAGACGACGAAAGCGACCTCCAGGAAACGAAGAACTGCAACGGTTTGGTCCAATGCCATCTCGACCATTTCGTCCCAGGGCAGGAGTGGCATCGCGGCGGCGATCAACAGACCAAGACTGAGCAAGATACCGCCGTCGAAGACGGTATGGCGGCTCCGCCGCAGCCGGATCATCTGAAATGCGCCCGCAGCCCCGGACAGGGCGACGAGCGCGAGGCAGCCCACGGTGGCCGGGGAGGTGATCGGGGACATGAACATGGGAATTCTCTCTGCATTCGCGATGTCGTGCCGCCGGCTATGCCGCCCCGACCCAATTGCCGTGGAATCCGTCGGGCACGCGGTGCCCGAGCTGCACCAATGCGGTGGGCCCGTTCTCGATGTCGGTGGCATTGAACACCGCGAGGTCGCTGCGATTCTCCCGTGCGCGCCAGACCACCGCGAGCAGCCAGCCCTCGCCCTCGGCCGCATCCTTGGAGCGCTCGACGAACACGGGTTCGGAGATGGTGTCGCCGGCCGGCAGCAGGTATTGGCCGAGCCGTCTGCCGTTGCCGTCGACATGGACGATGCCGGCAAGCGCGCCGAACATCGGCAGCCTCGGATTGGCGCAGGCGTACCATCCATGACGGCTCTTCAGGCCGGCGCGACGATCATCGATGCGCGGAAATTCGCCGGTGAGATCGTCGAGATAAGTCTGCTGGAAGCGGTCGGTGTTGCCCGAGAGATCGAACGTCCAGCGGCAGAGGCGGGCGCGCGACTTTTCCGGATCGGTCGGCCGGCCATCGGGATGCGGAAACAACGGCGCCTCTTCGAACTGCATGACGTCCGCGACGATACGGTGATCGTCCTCCCATGCATTCATGATGTGGAAGACGTAGCAGGCCTCAGCACGGAACCAGACGATGTCCTTTGCGGTCCCGCTGCGCTTCATCACGCCGACATAGGCGCCCTTGTCCGGCTCCCAGGCATAGGGCGGCCGTCCGCTCATCGCGCGTTGCATGCTGCCGGTGATCGGCAGGATCGGAAACAGCACATGGTTTTCGGTGACGATGAAATCGTGCACCATGCTGGCATAGGGCGCCTCGAAGCGCTCGAAGCGCGTCGCCTTGCCTGATGCGTCGATGGATCCGTAGGAGAGGGCGGGCGTCAGCGGGCCCGCCGCGTTGTAGCCGAAGAACACCAATTCGCCGGTGACGGGGTCGATCTTCGGATGTGCGGTGAAACTGCCGGCGATGCGGCCCTGGTAATTGTGATAGCCGCGCGTCGCCAGCGTGCCCGGCTCGATCTCGGTCGGCAGGTGCGCTTCTTCCAGCGCGAGCAGCTTGCCGGCGTGGAAGATGATGTTGGTATTGGCGACGCCGCCGTCGGTGAGGTCTTGCGGCGCATCCGGCAGCTTGCGGCCGAAGCCGCCGAACAGCGCGCGGCCGGCGTCGTGTTCGGCAAGCCATTTCGGCGTACGGACCCAGCGGTTGCGGTAGCTGGCGCGGCCGTTCTCGAGATGAAAGGCGTGCAGCATGCCGTCGCCGACGAACCAGTGCGCGCCGGGAGACTCGAATTGCGGATTAGGTCCGTTGCGATAGAGCGTGCCGTTCAGCTCGCGCGGTAATTCGCCGATGATCTTGAGGGAAGGCGCATCGGCCTCGAAAGGAATCGGGCCGAGATTGTTGCGGCGTTCGGTGATGGCCTCGTGCTGCACGGTATAGCCTCCCCATCTTTACATCGTAAAGATCTGATAGCGCCGATTGTCGCTTTGGTCAAGCAAAATCTTTACACTGTCAATATTGCGTCATATAGCTTGTAAATGGCCAAGACCCACACCAAGAGCGAAACCTCGCGAGGCTCACGCCCCCGAAGCACGACGCCGGCTGCTGCACCGCGACCGCCGCGCCGCACGAGAAGTGCGAAGACGGAGACGCCCTATCATCACGGCGCCCTGCGCGAGGCGCTGCTCCAGGCCGCCGAACGCGTGCTGGAGCGAGACGGGCTCGCCGGCCTGACCTTGCGGGCGGTTGCGCGCGAGGCGGGCGTCTCGCATGCCGCGCCCACCCATCATTTCGGCGATCTCACGGGGCTGCTCAGCGAACTCGCCGCCGTCGGATTCCGCCAGTTCAACGCCGCGATGACATCGGCCTGCGATGCGGCCGCGACGCCGCTCGAGAAGGCATTGGCACGGCCGAAGGCCTATGTCGCCTATGCGCAGGCGCATCCCGGCATGTACGGCATCATGTTCCGCACCGAGCGCCTGGACCATTCCCGGCCGTCGCTGCACGAGGCGGCCGAAGCCTCTTTCGCCGGACTTGCGAATGCGATCGGAGTGATACGGCAGGAGCAGATCAGCGAGGATGCGCTGACCATGAACCAGGGCGCCGTGATTGCGCGCGCCTGGGCCATGGTGCACGGCTTCACCATGCTGCTGCTCGACGGTCGGCTCGAAGACATCCTCGCGCGGCTGCCCGAGGGCACGACGGCGGAGCAGCTGCTCGAGGCGATGCTGACGGTACCGGTCGCGGCGAAGCCGCCCGCTATCTGATCGCCGCGACGACAGGCAACCCTTGCCGTGGTCAGGCGTTGACGCCGCATGGCAAGAACACCGCGCGCTCCCTGGAAACGTTCAAATCCCCGCAAGCGGGCAGGCAAGACCTCCAAGCATCTGAGCCCTGCGCAGAAATCGGCGGCGAAGGCCCGCGCCCGCCGCGCCGGCCGCCGCTATCCCAACCTCGTGGACAACATGCGCATGGCCTCGAAAAAGACCTCCAAGAAAGCCCCGAAGTCGAAAGCGTCAAAGAAAAAATCTGCGAAGAAGACCCGCAAGCGCACTGCAAAGAAGACGGCGAAGTCGACACGCAAGCGCAGCGCGTCCGCGCGCGAAAAGGATCCGCGCGGCGGCCTGACCGCGGCGGGCCGCAAGGCGTTTGCGCGCAAGCAGGGTGCTCATTTGCGCCCGGGCGTCACCAAGAGAGAGTCGGAGATGACCCCGCAGGAGATGCGGCGGAAGGGCAGCTGGGCCGTGCGCTTCTACGGCCGCGCGAAGCTGCCGCCGCTGGTCGATGCGAAAGGGCAGCCGACCCGCCACGCGCTCTCGGCCCATGCTTGGGGCGAGCCTGTTCCAAAGACGGTGGCGGCTGCGCGGCGTATTGCGGCGAAGGGCGAGCGGCTCCTGGCACGCTATCGGCGCGCCAAGACGAGAGGCTAGCGCATCGTCGCCAGCTCGACCGCGCGGCCGGGTGTGCCGATGATCTTCACCTCGTCTTTGCCGCAAACGAAGCCGCGGGCGAAATCGTCGGCGGCCTTGCGCGCGAGCTCATTGGCGGTGGGGTTGGCGATCGCGTCGACATAGGCGACGTGACAGACCGGGCCGGGCGGCAGCCGGGTCACCACGAGCATGGCCTTGGTGTTCGGCCGCCCCTGCCTGTCGGGATCGGAATTGTCGGCGATATGCCAGCGCTGGATCATCGCAAACGGCCTTGTACCGGCAATGCGCCATTCGATGGTGGTTTGCGATGAATTGAACGGCGCGAACCAGACATTGGCGGCCGGTTCCTCGGCCGCCTGCTTGCGATTGCGGCCGACGGAGACGACTTCGCGCAGATCATCCTCGGCGATCAGCACCACGAGCCCACCCTTGCCTGGGCAGACCCGCGTGGTGCTGCCGTCGAGGTCGCTGGGCTTGCCGATTTGGCGGCAATCCTTCGGCGCCGTCGAGCTGTAGCTGCTGCCCACGGATTGGGCGTTGGCGCTGTTCAGGCCGAGGCAGGTCATCAAGACGGCCAAGCCTGTTGCAGTGATCCGGTTCATGTGAGGCTTCAATGGTGTGGGAACTCCGTCCCCATCAGACGTCTTGATTGTGGGCAAGGTTCAAACGGCGGCTGGATAGTCCTGACAGCGGCGCGGAATCGTTCTAGAAGAGCGGCTTCGCCTCAAGCTCATCCAGCTCGTCGTCCTCAACCTCTCGATCATGCCAGCCATCTCAAACAAACCCTATCGCGTCGGCCGCTCCAAGACCGGGCTTGGCCTCTTCGCCACCAAGCCGATCAAGAAGGGGACCCGGATCATCCGCTATTTCGGGCCGATCCTGGATTCCAAGATCCCCGAGCAGGACGAGATCGAGAACAAATATCTGTTCGAGCTCAACGGGCGCTGGACCATCGACGGTTCGGTGCGCAAGAACCTCGCCCGCTACATCAACCATTCCTGCCGGCCGAACGCCGAATCCGACGTCCGCCCGCGCGAGCGCAAAGTCTACATCCGCGCCATCAGGAACATCGAGCCGGGTGACGAGATCAATTACGATTACGGCACCGACTATTTCAAAGCTTACTTGAAGCCGATCGGCTGCAAGTGCGATTCCTGCGAGAAGAAGCGCAAGAAGCAGCGCGCCGAAGCGCGGGCGGAAGCCGCCAAGGTCAAGGCGCGCGCCGAGCGCAAGGCGCAGAAGGCGGGCGCCAAGAGTTCGAAGACCAAGGCCGCCAAAAAGAAGAAACTCAACGGCCACGCCGTCGGCAAACCTAACGGTCGCGCGCGGGCCTAGCCGCGGAATTCAAGAAGCAGTCATTCCGGGGCGATGCGCAGCATCGAACTCAGGAGCGCTCTTGCGCGCCTGAGAATCTCGAGATTCCGGGTCTGGTGCTCACGCACCAGCCCGGAATGACTGGGATCGACCTGTCACGCCGCCGCCACGGCGCGCCCGCTCTTCTTAAGGCCCACGTATTGCAGCTCGGCGAACACGCCGGTGGCGATCGCCTGCGCGACGACCATGAGCATGCCGGCGAGGTTCGGAGACACC
>NZ_JAEMSD010000317.1:0-4771 GCF_016462955.1 Bradyrhizobium sp.
ATTTTATCGGCGATCGTCGTCAGTCTCATCGCCGATGGACTGTCACCCCACCCCGGTTCGTATTTCGCTTCGCTCAACACGAACCGACCCCCCCTCCAGGGGAGGGTGAAGAGCCCGGGCTCATCGCATGGACCTGATTGCCAGCCATATCTCCCATCGCTTCGGCGATCTCGCCGTGCTCGACGATGTCTCCTTCAACGTCAGCGCCGGCGAGGTGGTCGCGATCGTTGGGCCATCGGGTTGCGGCAAGAGCACGCTGCTGTCGATCCTCGGCGGGCTGTTGCAGCCGACCTCCGGCGCGCCCGAGTTGCGCGGCGCGCCGCCGGCGGACAGTCTCAATCCGCTGACCTTCGTGTTCCAGGATTTCGCGCTGCTGCCCTGGGCCACGGTGGAGGAGAACGTCGAATTCCCGCTGCTGCATGCCCAGCTTAGCGCTGCGCAACGCCGTGCGCTGGTCGAGGACGCCCTGCGCCGCACCGGCCTGACCGATTTTCGCACCACCTATCCAAAGCAGCTCTCCGGCGGCATGCGCCAGCGTGTCGGCATCGCGCGCGCGCTTGCGGTGAAGCCGGCCATCCTGCTGATGGACGAGCCATTGTCGGCGCTGGATTCGCAGACCCGCGAGCTCCTGATGGAGGATTTCGTCCGGCTGCTCGCCGAGGGCGGCATGGGCGCAGTCTACGTCACCCACAATCTCGAAGAAGCCGCGCGGCTTGCCGACCGCATCGTGGTGCTGTCGCGGCGTCCGGGACGTATCCGCGAGGTCGTGACCGTGCCGATGACGCGCGCGGCGCGTAGCGAAGCGGCGGCGCGCGAAAGGCTGCTGGTGCTGCAAAACCGGATCTGGTCGCTGATCCGCAACGAGGCGATCGATGCCGAGCGCGAGGTCCAGCATGCTTGATCGCGCGGACCCGTCTGCGAAGGACGAGACGACGCGCCGCGTCCAGTTTCGTGGCGCCGGCTTCGTTCCGGAGTCGAGCCGTTTCGGCGGCTGGCTCGCGCTCGTCCTCGTCATCGCGATCTGGCAGGCGGCGGGCAGCGCCGGCCTCGTCAATCCGTTGTTTCTGCCGCCGCCTTCCGCCATCGCCCGCGCGCTCTATCAACTCGCGGTGTCGGGCGCGCTCTGGCAGCATCTCTCGGCTTCGCTGCTACGCATCGGCGTCGGCTGGCTGCTCGGGACCGCCACCGGCATCGCCGTCGGTTTCGCCATCGGCCTGTCGCGGCTGGCGCGCAGCGTCGGCATCACCTTCATCTCTGCACTGTTCCCAATTCCGAAGATCGCGCTGCTGCCCCTGCTCATCCTTTGGCTGGGCATCGGCGAGGAGCCGAAGATCGCGACCATTGCGCTCGGCGTGTTCTTCTCGACCGCGATTTCGGTCTATAGCGGCGTCGATGCGG
Organism: Bradyrhizobium sp.; assembly: GCF_016462955.1. Classification (GTDB taxonomy): domain Bacteria; phylum Pseudomonadota; class Alphaproteobacteria; order Rhizobiales; family Xanthobacteraceae; genus Bradyrhizobium. The sequence continues at coordinate 1,399 of NZ_JAEMSD010000317.1, forward strand.
TGCCACGCAATTTGATCCGCATGGCGCAGAGCTTCAACGTTCCCTTCGCCACCATCGTGCGCAAGGTGATCTGGCCGGGCGCGCTGCCCGCGATCCTCGCCGGCTTCCGCATCACGGCGTCGGTGGCGCTGCTGCTCGTCGTCAGCGCCGAGATGATCGGCGCGCAATACGGCATCGGCGCCTTCGTATTACAGGCGGGAAACCTGATGCAGACCGATCAGCTGCTCGCGGGCGTGGTGATCCTGTCGGTGTTCGGGCTCGCAGTGGGCAAGGTGATCGGCTGGCTGGAGACGCGGCTGTTGCACTGGCGATAGCCGCAATCGCAAAGATGATGAGGACGCAGGCGAGCGCCACAAATCAGGTCGTCATGCCCGGGCTTGACCCGGGCATCCACGTCTTTCCTCGGGCGTAGCGGCACGTGGATGGCCGGGACAAGCCCGGCCATGACGGAGGATAGAACGGCGCCTCACGCGTTGCCGCGATCTTCCCGGAACAGATCCAGCTTCTGCTGCACCGGCCGGTCCGAGAAGCTGAACAGCACGGCATCCTCATCGGCCTCGTGCGTGACCCAGTGCCAGCTCGGCACCACGAACAAGTCGCGGGGCCCCCATTCGACCACGGTGTCGCCGATGCGGCTGCGGCCCTTGCCTTCGATCGGGCAGAACACCGTGGCGTCGGTCGATCGATAGCGCGCGGTCTTGAATCCCCTCGGCAGCAGCTGGATGAAGGTGCCGATGGTCGGCATGGCGAAATCCCCGGTCTCGGGGTTGCTGAACTTCAGCTTGAGGCCGTGGCAGGCGTCCCACTCCTGGCTCGTGCGCGCCTTCTCCAGCGCTTCGCGGGTGTAGGCGTAAGGATAGCTGAAGATCGGCGAGGTCTTCGATGAGCGCTTCACGTCGACGGGCAAGAGGTTATGGCCGTAGCGCGCAAAGCTGTCGCCGGCCGGCTTCGTGATCTTCTGCTGGTCTTCCTTCGATCCTTCCGCGAATGAGCAGTCGAAGAACTGCACCACGGGAATGTCGAGGCCGTCGAGCCAGAACATCGGCTGGTCGGTCTCGTTGGAATGATCGTGCCAGGTCATCGACGGCGTGATGATGAAGTCGCCCGGCTCCATCGCGGTGCGCTCGCCGTCGACCGCCGTGTGGGCGCCCTTGCCTTCGAGCACGAAGCGTAGCGCGGACTGGCTGTGCCGGTGCGCAGGAGCGACGTCGCCGGGCACCACCATCTGCACGCCGGCGTAGAGCGAGGTCGTGATCTTGGACTGGCCGCGCAGGCCCGGGTTCTCCAGCACCAGCACGCGCCGCTCGGCTTCCTTGGCCGTGATGAGCTTGCCGGCCTCGAGCATGTAGTCGCGGATAACGTCGAATTTCCACAGATGCGGCCGGCAGGCGCTCTTCGGCTCCGGCGTGATCAGATCGCTCATCACCGTCCACAGCGCGGTGAGGTTTTCGCCGTCGATCTTTTTGTAGAACGCCTCGCGTTCCGGCGTCTTGGTCACGGCTTCCATGGCGGCGCTCCCGTTCGTTTGTTGATTGACAGTATACTGACGATCTAGGTAGCGTCAATGTGAGGGATGACATACAAGGTCGTCATTCCGGGGCGACGGGCCGCGCAACGCGCAGCCTGGAGAGCCCGGAATCCATAACCATGATCGGGAGTATGGACTCCGGGCTCTCGCTTCGCGAGCCCCGGAATGACAGAAAACAGCAGGGGAGGGTCCCAATGAAGCTGCACGGCTATTTCCGCTCCAGTGCCGCCTACCGCGTACGTATTGCGCTCAATCTCAAGGGCCTCAAGGCCGCGCATTTGCCGCATCATCTGCGCAAGGGCGAGCAATGCGCCCCCGCCTATCTCGCCATCAACCCGCAAGGCCTCGTCCCGGCGCTGGAGGACAATGCGGGTGCTGTGCTGACCCAATCGGTCGCCATCATCGAATGGCTCGACGAGACGCACCCCAATCCGCCGCTGCTGCCGAAGGATCCGCTGCGCCGCGCCAAGGTGCGGGCCTTCGCGCTGGCGATCGCCTGCGACACCCATCCGGTGCAGAATTTGAAGGTGCTGGCGCGGCTTCGCGAACTCGGCCTTGCCGAGGAGAAGGTCCAGGACTGGGCGGCGTGGGCCAACCGCGAGGGCCTTTCGGCTTGCGAGACGCTGATCAAGGACGAGCCGGGCCCATTCTGCTTCGGCGATGCGCCGACGCTGGCCGATCTCTGCCTCGTGCCGCAGCTCACCAATGCGCGCCGTTTCGGTGTCGATGTCTCGGCCTATCCGCGCCTGCTCCAGGCCGAGGCCGCGGCCAAGGCCTTGCCGACTTTCGCCGATGCCGCTCCGGAGAAGCAGCCCGATGCCGAGTAAGCCGCCTCCTCCGATCACGATGGAGGCGGTCTATGCCGCGCCGGGCTATCTGTTCCGGCGCATGCAGCAGATCGCGGTCTCGATCTTCATGGAGGAGTGCAAGAGGTTCGACCTCACGCCGGTGCAATATGCCGCGCTGATCGCGATCCACACCCATCCCGGCATCGATGCTACGCGGCTGTCAGCCGTGATCGCCTTCGACCGCTCCACGCTCGGCAGCGTGATCGAACGGCTCGAGGCCAAGGACTACATCGAGCGCAAGCCGGCACCGGAAGACAAGCGCATCAAGCTCCTGTACTTGACGAAGTCCGGCGCTGCCATCCTGCGCGAGATCATCCCCGCCGTCGAACGCGCCCAGGCGCGCATGCTGGAGCCGCTGAAGCCCGCCGACCGCAAGACGCTGATGGGACTCTTGGTGCAGCTCGTCGATCTCAACAATGAAGCCTCGCGCGTGCCGCTGCGGGCGGAGGATGCGCTGGAGCATCTGGGGAAGGGTGGGTGACGAAGTGAGTAAGGCGCTGCTGCAAGAGTGAAGGTGTCATTCCCCGCGAAGGCGGGGAATCCAGTACGCCGCGACCCATCTGTTTTATCACACCCGTCTCGGAGTACTGGATCGCCCGCCTTCGCGGGCGATGACGCCAATTGTGTGGTTGCAGCGGTGCCTCACATCCGCAGCAACGCCTGCCGGTCGATCTTCCCCGTGCCCGTCTTTGGCAGCTCGTCGATGAAGATCACCTCGCGTGGGTATTTGTAAGGAAGCAGCTTGCCTTTCACATAATCCTGCAATTGCCGCGTCGCTTCGCCTGGATCGACGGCGCGGTCGTTCATCACCACCACCGCCTTCAGCGTCATCCGCCGGTCCGGCAACTCGGCGGCAAACACCGCGCATTCTCGGATATCGGGGTGGTCGGCGAGGCACAGCTCGACCTCGAGCGGGTAGACCCACTGGCCGGAGATCTTGATGAGATCGTCGGCACGCCCGCGGAAGAAGTGGAAGCCGTCGGCATCCCTCACGAAG
>NZ_JAEMSD010000317.1:4781-8286 GCF_016462955.1 Bradyrhizobium sp.
GTGTAGATCCAGCCGCCCTCGCGGATGGTCTCTGCGGATTTGTCCGGCCGGTTCCAGTACAGCGGCGTGTTGGAATCGCCGCGCACCCACAAGATGCCCTCCTCGCCGTCGCCGACGTGGCGGCCGTCCTTGTCGCGCAGCGCGACCTCGTAGCCGGGCACGCGAAGGCCCGCGGCGCCGAGCTTCTTCTGCCCGGGCCGGTTTGAGAGATAGATGTGCAGCACCTCGGTGGAGCCGAGGCCTTCGACGATCTCGAGGCCGCTGAGTGTCTTCCAGCCGTTGAAGACCTCGGCCGACAGCACCTCGGCGGCCGAGAGCGACATGCGGAGCGACGAGAAATCGGTCTTGTCCGCGCCTCCCGCCTTGGTGAGCGAGGTGTAGAGCGTCGGCAGGCCGAAGAAGACCGTCGGCTTGTACTGTTCGATCGCCGCGAAGATCGCGGCCGGCTTGGGCTGGCCGGGCAGCAACAGCGTCGCGGCGCCGGCCGAGAACGGGAAGGTGATGGAGTTGCCGAAGCCGTACGCGAAGAAGATCTTCGGCACCGAGAAGCAGATGTCGTTCGGCGTCAGCTTCAGGATGTCCTTCGCGAAGGCGAGATCGCTATAGGCCATGTCATGCTGGAGATGCACGATGCCCTTGGGCCGTCCGGTCGAGCCGGACGAGTACATCCAGAACGCCATCTCGTTGCGATGAGTGTCCGCTTCCGCAAGTTCCGTGGGCAATTGCGCCAGCCAGTCGGCTGCCGCGAGCGCCCTCGGCACGGCGTGGTCCTCCGCCGCACCGTTGACGACGATGAGCGTACGCAGCCTGGTGTCCCTGCAGGCCTCCGCATTGAAGCGCGCGCAGAACTCGGCGTCCGCCACCGCAACTTCAGCCCCGGAATCGGCGAGATAGAATTGCAGGAGGTCCGGCGGCGTCAGCGTGTTGATCAGCAGCGGCACGAAGCCGGCGCGCACGGCGCCGAAGAACGCGGCCGGATAGGCCGGCGTGTCGTCGAGAAACAGCAGCACCCGGCCGCCGCGCTTCAGGCCGAGCGAGGCAAAGCCGTTGCCCCAGCGGCAAGCCTCGTCGCAGAGCTCGGCATAGGTCCGCGTGCCCGCGGGGCCGATCAGCGTGCGCTTGTCGCCGCGGCCCTCGGCGAGATTGTCGAACAGGATGCGGCTGGCGTTGTAGATCTCGGGGACGGCAAAGCCGATCTCGCGTGCGCCAGCGCTGTCGGCGGGGACCTGATCGGAAATCGCGTGGCTCATGCCTCGTCTCCGCCGGTGTCCCCGCCACTCTTGGCGGCCTCGTAGCGGGTCATGAAGGCCGGCGACATCGCGCGCAGCCGGGAATCGTCGATGCGGCCTGAGCGGGTGATGTAGCTGTAGGCGAAGTCCATCAGCGGAAGCTTGATGTGCTGGGCAAAGTGCTCGTACCAGAACGCGCTGGTGCGCGCGGCATTGACGAGCTTCTGCACGATGGGCTTGCGCGCGGCCTGGTAGCGATGCAGCGCGGTCGCGAGGTGCGCGTCCGATTCCAGCGCCTTGACCAGCGCGATGGCGTCCTCGATGGCAAGCCGCGTGCCCGAGCCGATCGAGAAATGCGCCGAGTGCAGCGCGTCGCCGAGCAGCACCATGTTCTTGAACGACCAGTGCTCGTTCCAGACCCAGGGAAAGTTGCGCCAGACCGATTTGTTGGAGACGAGGCAATGGCCGCCGAGCGTGTCGGCGAACACTTCCTCGCAGACGCCCTTGGACTGCTCGACGTCCTTGTAGGCGAAGCCATAGGCCTGCCATGTGGCGTGATCGCATTCGACCAGGAAGGTGCTCATGGTCGGCGAGTAACGGTAGTGATGGGCGTTGAAGGCACCGCGCTCGGTCTTCACGAAGGTCTGGGACAGCGTGTCGAATCGTTTCGAGGTGCCGTACCAGACGAATTTGTTGGAGGAGTAGGACAGCGACGTGCCGAAATCGCCCTCATAGGCGCGGCGCACCAGCGAGTTCAGCCCGTCGGCTGCGACGATCAAATCATGGCCGTTGAGCTGGTCGATGGCGTGGATCTGCGTCTCGAAGCGCGGCGTGACGCCGACATCGAGCGCGCGCTGCTGCAGGAAGCGCAACAGCTCTAGCCGCCCGATCGAGGAGAAGCCGACCCCGTCGATGGCGACGCTGTCGCCGCCGAGGTTCAGCGTGATGTTCTCCCAGCTCTCCATATGCGGCGCGATCGCGTCGACCGTATCGGGGTCGTCGGCCCGCAGGAACTCCAGCGCTTGGTCCGAGAACACGACGCCAAAGCCCCAGGTCGCGTCGGCCGGGTTCTGTTCGAACAGGTCGACCTGATCCTCGGGGTGACGCTTCTTCCAGAGATAGGCGAAATAGAGCCCACCGGGCCCTCCGCCAATCACGGCGATCCGCAACGTCTGCCTCCCTAATTGACAGTATACTTACTATCTAGGGGTAGACTAATGTGCTCCGGCGTTTCGCGCCAGCGGAATTATCGGCCAGGATCGGCGCGCCGTAGCTCGTGTCCGGACACACGTTTTGCGAGCGTCCGGACCGTCAGCTGGGAATCATAGCCAAACCGGGGCGGGTTGGCCACCGGAGCGTCAGACGCAGCGTTTCACATAGACCCCGTTCACCAGCACCCGGGTGCAGCGGACCGCTGGCACCGGCTTGCGGACGACCACGGCCGCGTTCGGACCGGCGCAGCCGGCACGAACGACGCCGCGGGCGCACACCACCGCATTGGCGTCGGTGGCCTCGAACGTCATGGTCGCGGCAAAGGCGAAGAGCGCAGAAGCAACGAGTAGCAATGAACGCATGTTGTTCTCCCGTGGCTAGTCGTGGTGTAACGGCCTTTCAAAAAGGGTCGGTTAGTTTACGCCTCAGCACGCGAAAACATTCGCGTCACGGACCGCAATTTTCACGTCGCGCACCGCAATTCATGCCGCGAACGAATTCAAGTCCGCTCCGCCTCATCGCGCGGCGAAAGGAGCGAGCACGTCCCTGCAGGCCGGCGACAGCGATGCCGCGCGGTTGGAAATGCATTGGATGATCCGGCCGCCGCCGGGCGCCACGCCGGCGCAGAGCGTGCGGATATCGGCGCCGCAGGCCGAGCGGACGATGAACAGTTCTTCCCGCGGCAGCAAAGGGCGCAGCGTGATCGTGGCCGGCGCCGCGGCGGGCGCGGCCGCGGGAGCAGCTGCGGCCGGAGCTGGGCCTGCGGGCGCAGCGGTTGCGGCCGCTCCGCCACCGAATGCGGCATTCACGGCCTTGGCGCAGCCGGCTGACACCTTCGCCTTGTTCTTCTCCAGGCATTCCAGCGCGGGGGCGCCGCCCGGCGGCACGCTGGCGCAGACCTTGGGATAGTCGCCGCGGCAGGCGCTCTTGATTGCGGAAACCTGCGCAGGGCTCGGCTGCTTGGATGCCGCTGCTTTCGGGGCGGCTGCCGCGGCCGGTTTGGCCGCCGGCTCGGCGGCGGGCGCCGCTTCCGTCTTCACAGGTTCGGATTTGGCAGGCGCCGC
>NZ_JAEMSD010000769.1 GCF_016462955.1 Bradyrhizobium sp.
ATGCAGAGCAGCGCCGCCACCGCCGAGGCCGAGCCGCCGGATGAGCCGCCCGGCACCAGCGTGGTGTTGCTGCCCTCGCGCCGCCAGGGATTGCCGACGGGGCCGAAGCACGAGGTCTCGTTGGCGGAGCCCATCGCGAACTCGTCATTGTTGAGCTTGCCGAGCATCACGGCGCCGTCGCGCCAGAGCTGCGAGGTCACGGTCGATTCATAGGTCGGCACGAAATTGCCGAGGATCTTCGAGCACGCGGTTGTGCGCACGCCTTTGGTCGCGAACAGGTCCTTGATGCCGAGCGGAATGCCGGCGAGCGGCCCGCCCTCGCCCCTGGCAATCTTCTCGTCGACGGCATTCGCCATGGCGCGCGCCTGATCCGGTGTCTCCATCACGAAGGCATTGAGCACGCGCGCCGCCTCGATCGCGCTCAAGTGCGCGTCGGTCAGCTCGAGCGACGTGAAAGTCTTGTCGGCGAGACCCTTGCGGGCCTCGGCGAGCGTCAGCGATGTCAAATCGGTCATTTATTGATCGGGCTGCAGAAGAACGGAGACAGGGTCTTGTCGTTGGCCGGGTCGTCTTTTTTGGCGGCGGCTTTCGCAGCGGCCTCGATCTCGTCAAGCACTTCATTGACTGCGACATTGGGGTCGGCAGCCTTGCCCTGCCGCTCCATCTTGTCGAGGTAATTCATGTAGGCCTGATAGGCCTTCTCATCGTCGCATAGCAGGCACATCGGACCTAACCTGTTTTATTCAACGACCTTCGGCACCAGGAAGAAGTGCCCCTCGGTCGCGGGCGCGTTGGCAACGATATCGTCGGCGATGTCGCCGTCGTCGACCACGTCCTGCCGCTTCTTCATCTGCATCGGGGTGACCGAGGTCATCGGCTCCACGCCCTCGACATTGACCTCCGAGAGCTGCTCGACGAAAGCGAGCATGGCGTTGAGCTCGCCCTGCAGGTGCGGAACCTCGTCCTCGGAAACCGCAATGCGCGCCAGATGCGCGATGCGACGGACGGTAGCGGCATCGACGGACATTATATAAGGCCTCTCACGGCAAAACCCAGCACGGTAAAACCTGAGTGCCGTATAGCAGAGGCCGCTTTTGCGCCGCAACCGGCGCCTCCCCCTATCCGGCGAGGGCTTTCATGCGCGCCAGCGCCGATCTGGCGAGATCCCGGGTCAATTCGGCCGCAGGGACCTCACGGCCCAGCGCGACGGCCTGGCCGGCCCAGAGGTTGGTGAAATCCACCCTACCCTGCTTTTCGGCCGCCGCCTTCAGAGGCCCCAACGCCGTCGCGGCATGGGGGAACGGCGGCGCATCCGGCGAGACCGGGCCGGCCTCGCGCATCAGGCGGTTCTGCACGCCGCGCGCCGGACGGCCGGTCATGACGTTGGTGATGACGGTGGAATCATCGCCGGCCTCGGCGAGCGCCTTGCGGCCGCCCGCGCTGAGCCTGGATTCCGGACAGCGCAGGTAAGCGCTGCCGATCTGCACGCCGGCGGCGCCGAGCGCAAAGGCCGCGACAATGCCGCGCCCGTCGGCAATGCCGCCCGCCGCGATCACCGGCACCTTCACGGCATCGGCAACCTGCGGCACCAGCGCGAAAGTGCCGGGCTGTTCTGCGATCCTGTCGGTCAGGAACATGCCGCGATGACCGCCCGCCTCGGCGCCTTGCGCGATCACGGCGTCGACGCCGCGCTCCTCCAGCCAGACCGCTTCCTTGACCGTCGTGGCGGACGAGATGACGAGACAGCCGGCCGCCTTGACCCGCTTGAGCAGCGCCTGCTCCGGCAGGCCGAAATGGAAGCTGACGACCTCCGGCTTCAGCTCCTCGACAACCTCGCAGAACGCCGCGTCGAACGGCGCACGGTTCGCCGCAGCGATCGGCGCCGCCGGATCGAGACCATGCTCGGTGTAGTAGCTCGCGAGCCGCTGCTTCCAGCGCGCTTCGGCCTCGGCTGTCAGCTCGGCCGGCGTGTGGCAGAAGAAGTTCATGTTGACCGGCGCCTTCACGCGCTGACGGATGAGACCGACCTGCTCGCGCGCTTTCTCGGCCGAGATCATCGCGCAAGGCAGCGAGCCCAGTGCCCCGCCTTGCGCGGCCGCAATCACCATTTCCGCATCCATCGCCCCCGCCATCGGCGCCAGCACGATCGGGAATTCGGTCTTGAACAGATCGATCAGTCGACGGTCAGGCCACATGGTTGCTCTCTCTCGTTCTTTCTTAGCCTCCCCTGGAGGGGGAGGGTCGATCGCGCGAAGCG
>NZ_JAEMSD010000318.1:0-415 GCF_016462955.1 Bradyrhizobium sp.
CAAAGCGTTGCTCCGGCGCCGAAGCCGACCGAATAGGGGACGGCGATGAACCGGATTTTCCTATCCATCGTGTTGCAATCGTTTCATTCCCGATCCCGGGCTCCGCGAATGGCAGCGGTTTTCGCCGCGCTCCTTCTACCCGGGTGTGCCTCCTTTTCGCCGGATCGCGGGATGGGCGTCGTTGCTGATGTTGCAGATCAGACCATCAAAAAGGACGTAATATCGATCCGGACGGAGAGCGATGCCTCCCACGCACAGGACGTCGTGCGAGGATTGCTGGGTCGGCCTCTAACGGTTGCCAGTGCGGTTCAGGTTGCGCTTCTTAACAACCGTGGGCTTCAGGCGGCCTATAACGAGCTCGCTCTGGCCGAAGCGGACCTAATAGCAGACAGCCTACCTCCCAATCCGACATTCG
>NZ_JAEMSD010000318.1:425-8226 GCF_016462955.1 Bradyrhizobium sp.
CCGGAAACGGTGCCTTGGAAGTCGAACGACAGGTCGTCGGCGACATCCTTGCGCTGGCGACCCTCCCGTTCCGCTCGGACATAGCGCGGGACCGCTTCCGAAAGGCGCAGCTCCGTGCCGCCGAGGACACCCTACGGCTCGCGGCCGAGGTGCGGCGGACTTATTATCGCGCCGTTGCGGCCAATGAACTGGTGGTACTTTTCACTGACGCGAAGTCGACCGCAGAATCCACCGCTCAGCTTGCGGAGCAGCTTGGTCGGACAGGCTCATTGAACAAGCTTGACCAAGCCCGCGAACAGGCCTTCTACGCCGAGACCACCGCCGATCTGGCCGCGCTACGGCAGGAGGCGGCGAGTTCGCGCGAGCAACTGATCAGACTTCTTGGGCTTTGGGGCGGCGACATTGGCATCCGGCTGCCGCAGCGGCTGCCTACGTTGCCGGGTCGTCCGCGCTCGCTCCCGAGAATCGAGGTCGATGCGGTCGGACATCGGCTGGACCTGCAGATGGCACGCATCGAACTGCTGGCGCTCGCGAAAGCAATGCAGCTCACGCAGGCGAGCCGCTTCGTGACGCTGCTCGACGTGGCGGGGATAGACAAAAAAACGCGCGAGCTGGAGGGTCCGCCATTCAAAGAACGTGGCTTCGACATCCAGTTCCAGATCCCGGTCTTCGACGGCGGCGAGGTCGGCGTCCGTCAAGCCACCGAGATCTACAATCAGGCGTTCAATCTACTGACCGAGAAGGCCGTCAACGTCCGCTCGGAAGCAAGGAATGCCTACCGCGTCTATCGCTCGACTTACGACATCGCGGGGCACTATCAACGAGAGGTCCTGCCGCTTAGACAGATCATCTCAGAGGAGATGCAGCTTCGCTTCTCCAGTATGCAAGTCGATGTGTTTGCGCTGCTGACCGAAGCCAGACAGCGGCTTGCGGTTCTGCGTGCCGCCATCGACGCGAAGCGGGATTTTTGGCTGGCAGAGTCCGAATTGCAGACCGCCGTGAACGGCGGCGGCCGACGGGCCGGCGAGGAGCAGCCTTCAGGTTCACGATCCACCACAACGGCCCAAGCCGGCGGGGGGCATTAAAGGAGACGAAGATGCTATCGCGAAGACGATTTATCGGGACGGCGGCACTGGTGAGCGCAGGCGCGGTGAGCGGGCGGGTACAGGCCGCTGCTATTCCCGAGGCGCCGATCATGGAGAAGGCAGTGATGCAGCCGCCGCTCCATCCAACGTCGGGCCCGGACTATCGCCCGGTCGTCACGCTGAACGGATGGTCGTTGCCGTGGCGGATGAACGGCGACTGGAAGGAATTCCATCTAATTGCAGAGCCCGTCGTGCGTGAATTTTCCCCAGGGATGAAGGTGCATCTATGGGGATATAACGGTCAGTCTCCTGGCCCGACGATCGAGGCTGTTGAAGGAGACAAGGTGCGCATTTTCGTCACGAACAAGCTCCCCGAGCAGACGACCGTCCATTGGCACGGTGTGCTTCTGCCCAACGGCATGGATGGCGTCGGTGGGCTCAACCAACCCCACATTCCACCCGGCAAGACCTTCGTCTACGAATTCCAGATGAAGCACAGCGGGACATTCATGTATCATCCGCACTCGGACGAAATGGTTCAGATGGCGATGGGCATGATGGGAATGATCGTCGTGCATCCGCGCGATCCCAACTTCCGGCCTGTCGATCGCGACTTCGTCTTTATCATGAGCACCTATCTGATCGACCCTGGCACTTACCTTCCTAAAGTGACGGAAATGACCGACTTCAACATGTGGACTTGGAACAGTCGCGTGTTTCCGGGCATCGATCCGCTCGCGGTGCGGTTAAACGACAAGGTCCGAGTGCGCATTGGCAACCTCACGATGACGAACCATCCTATCCACCTTCACGGGCATAGCTTCTCTGTGAGCTGTACCGATGGAGGCTGGGTACCCGAAAGCGCGCAATGGCCGGAAACAACGATCGATGTACCGGTCGGTGCCATCCGCGCGTTCGATGTTGTCGCTGACAATCCTGGCGACTGGGCATTCCACTGCCACAAGTCGCACCACACCATGAATGCGATGGGACACGACGTCCGAAATTTCATCGGCGTGTCGAAGAAGGATCTTGCAAAAGCCGTTGGGAAGCTCGCGCCCGACGCGATGGTCATGGGATCGACAGGTATGGCGATGGGGGAAATGGAAATGCCCGCACCGGATAACACGCTACCCATGATGACCGGCTCTGGCCAATTCGGTCCAATCGAGATGGGGGGAATGTTCACAGTGATGAAAATCCGCGAGGGTTTGGCGCCGGACGACTATAGCGATCCGGGCCCCTACAAATATCCTGCCGGAACTGTCGCCTTTGAAGTCGCCGCACCTTCGGAACAACCAATGCGCAAGGATAAGCCTGCGAGTATTCCAAAAGAGGGCGACATGAAGGCAAAGAAGCGCATGAAGGGATGAATGGCATTGTAGTATCAGGAATTACTGGCCGCTTCGGCAACACAGAGGGAAACGGCATGCAACACGCCACGTCTCTCATCGCGCTGGCTGAGCTGACGCGGATCACCGCCATTGCGTCGCAGACGAGGGTCCTAAGGGTCACAGCCACGACGACTCTCTTCCAGCGGGCGAACCCGACGATCCTAAGAAGCCGGCGCGCGTGGTACAGGCCACGATGGGCGAAATGGAGGATCGATGATGTACATGCCTGCGCCGATCCAGGTGGGTTCGCCCTCCGCAACAACGGTGAATTTGAAAGAACTCGTCGATGCCACGAGCAGCGAGAACCTGAAGCATACCGAAGCCATGAAGACACATCCAACATGGAGCAGGACGATCCAAATGCAAGGCGGCCTCTCCGAAAGACGGCGGAATGAGATCGTTTGAAAAAACAAAACCGCGCAGTTTGAGTGTGCATATCTGAATTTCGGGGCATGGGGAGCCCGGCACAATCGGCACTTCGACCTGAAGTAATCCACTGAGTAACCGCCATAGCAACAAGGATTCAAATGAGAACTCTGAAGATCGCCATCGTCCTTGCCTCGATCGTCACCTCCGCAGCCCCTGCACTCGCGCAGAACGCCATGGTCCAGGGTGAAGTTAAAAAGATCGATGCCGCCGCTGGAAAAATCACGCTCAAACACGGACCGATCAAGAATCTGGAGATGGACGCAATGACGATGGTCCTGCGCGTCAATCATCCGGACATGCTCAAGAACTTGAAGGTAGGCGACAAGGTCAAGTTCGAAGCCGAGCGCGCTTCGGAGGGAGTGACCATCACGAAGATGCAAAAGTCCAAGTGAACGGGTTGGCTCGAACACGCGAAAGCGGAAGCGAAACAGCTGGCGCGCGCCGATTGCGTTAGCACAGATTCAACCAAAGAACGGAGTTTCAATATGATGGCACAAACTTGCGACGCGCTCTGAGTTGCTTGTGGAAAATCAAAGCTGCCAAAACTCGCTGTGCAATGATGCATCGATCGATGACGCCCTATCGAGCGCCCGTGCGCGGCCGGCAAAGAGGAGGAGATAATCGTGCGCCAAGCAGTCGTTTTTGTAGCGATAGCGTTAGGCTCCGCAGCTGGGATCGTGCCTGCAGCGGCCCAAACGCTGACAAGCACGCCCAGCGAGTGGATGGAAAAGCTGAATCGGGAGCACAGATACCTTGTTTCTCCATCGGGACACGTGCATGCGAAAGGTCAGATCAAAGCTATCGACTCGGGTTTGGGCGCTGCTCCTTCAGTGACCATTCTTACCGAAGATATGCAAAGTGCCGACGGCAGCATTAGGATGCAGGCCATGGAAATGCCGTTCCATGTCACGAACCGTCGGATGCTGAAAGATCTGCGGCCCGGGGACTTCGTGCAATTTGAAGTGGCTAGGCTACGAAACGCTGTGATGATCACCAATATTCGGAAGTCCCGCTGAGCCACGCCCGCTTGCCGAACGAAGATCTTTTGTCGCCGACAACCCCAGGAGATTGGGCCTTCCACTGTCACAAGTCGCACCACACGATGAACGGGATAGATCATTATCGCCGGCTCGACCCCATTCGGCGCCGCCTGATGGTTAATCGTCGCTATGAAAAACCACGAAACCTAAACCGAAAGGAGAACTACATGAGAATCTTTCGTACGACGGCCCGAGCGGCCATCTTCGCAGCTTTGCCGCCCACTGCGGCGGCCGCAGAGATCAATGGCGAGGTGACCGAAGATCGACGCGAGCGTAGGAAGGATAACCGCAAGCACGGACCCGCAAAGAGTCAAGGATACTGTAACGCTTCAGCAGGTGGTGGTCGGAGATAAAGGTGAGGTTGTTGCCGAGAATACGGAGGGTGGCATCACAGCAACGAAGCTCCAGGAAAGCAAGACTCGACGTTGCTAGCCTGGTGCGACGGCGGCCCACCTGAGGTATGCTGCCAAAACAAAGTATGCAACGGAGAAATACATGACCACCTTGTTGAAGTGGACTGCCTCTGCGATTAGCACAATCTGTCTTGCGGTCATCTCAACCACGCCGCTGACTTCCGTCTTGGCTCATGAGGGCCACAAGATGGAGTGCAGCGAGACTTCCATCAAGACGTTGAAGGCCGATGTTCAAGCGATGCCGAACGGCGAGGCGAAGAAAATCGCCGCAAACGAAATGAAGGCAGCGGAAGAGATGATGCAGAAGAAGGATTTAAAAGCGTGTGTGGTGCATCTGCAGAACGCCATGGAAGCAACGGAGAAGTAGCAGATTGGTTTGCACCAAGGTTTCCCTCTGTGAACAGGTCGCGGTGACAGCATGATCCGTTTATCTGAATTGGACGCTAGGCGGCCACGGTTCGCTGTCGCGTGGATCGTTCTCGGTATTCTCGTGTCAATTGGCGCCGGTGGGTGGTTTTTCGTCCGCAGTGGCGCCTTCGATATCGCCGCCGATACCCCCCACAGTCAGCCGGTGTATTGGCTAATGCAAAAGGTGAGAGAATACTCGATCGCTGTACGCGCCTCCGATCCAGTCCCGAAGGACCTCGATGATGGAAAACGCATCGCATCGGGTGCCGGCCAATATGCGGAAATGTGCGCTACCTGCCACCTAGCGCCCGGCATGAAGCGAACTGAGATCAGCCGGGGTCTCTATCCGAGAGCGCCCGAACTTAGGCGCGGAAGTAGCCTCACGCCCGTTGAGGAGTTCTGGGTAATCAAGCATGGAATCAAGATGACCGGAATGCCCGCTTGGGGTCCAACGCATGAGGATGAGGTTCTTTGGGATTTGGTCGCTTTCTTGCGGAAAATGCCGAAGCTCACCGCAGAACAGTATCAAGCGCTCGTGAGAAGTGCTCCGAGGACGCATGATCAGATGATGCAGCAAAAGGAAGAAGAGGGCGAGAACCAACATGTCGGACATGGCGCGCACAAATAGCTTAATTTAGCGGACTTTTGTGGAGAGCCACTTGCCGCCTGTTCCGTCGCGAATCGACAGCGTTGCGCTGAGGTCCTCGACTGCGGCTTAAGCCACCGCTCCGGAGTTGTAACTGCTCGGCGGCTAAACTATGTCGTGAGCGAGGCAGCCGGAGAATGCATAAGTCAAGCGGCGGGCTAGGACGGCCAATTGGCTGGTGCAATGCTTTGGGATGTTGCTCCATGCGCCGTTCTTCACGGATCCAATCGGGCGCAGCCACAATCGGGAAGCAGCATTGATCTGACAGAGTGCCAGACCATAAGTTTTAAATGATATGATGAGCCTGAAATTGTCTTTCTCGGTGGTGCGGGGACGGTTGCGGACTCCCCATCGGCTGTTGGTTGACCGCGGTCTCTTTCAGGGGGGCCGCGCTCTTCATAACATCGATTGCAACGATCGCCGGTCGAGCCAGCCAGCATCTAGGCGCTACTTAACCCCTGGTTCCTGAACGGGTCGAAACAGAGCGGAGCTCAGCTAGCCCCGAAAGGCGGAGTGTGATCCAACGACGTGCTCGGAGGATCACTGTTTCGAAATCATTGTTCCTTCTTAGGCCCCATGTGGTGCGGCACGTCGGTCTTCGGTCCGCCGCCATAATGATGGCTGCCGCCGGACTTGCTTTTCTTCTTCGAACCCATGCTTTCTTTCCTACCCATGTGGTGCGGCTCGGCCTTCGGTCCACCTGTATAGTGGTGGCCACCACTCTTGTCGTCTCCCGCCGGGGTAGACTGCGCCATAGCCGGAAGCGCGACCAAGCTCATAATGGCAGCGGCAACAAACAATTTGCGGGTGTTCATCTCTAATTCTCCTCTCTAATCCGTTCACTCGTAAGCGATCAAATCAGATTTCTGATCCGGAAACAATGAAAGCGTGATCCGCGAGCGATGCAGTTGAGCCAGATCAACGAAACGGCCAGCGGAGAACTAGGAGCGAATGCACGAATTGAAGGCATGAATGCTCAACGTGCGATATGTTTGCGCAATTTAAAGCGCAGCCGGCCGTCCTCAGTTTGGCGGTACCGAGGCTTTCTACTCCGTACCGGTCTTCTTGCGGTCGGAGGCTCCGCTCACGCTAGGGGGCTGTCTGCCGACGGCGGTGCCATTGGCACGCACCGACCCGGTACCCGTGCGGGAAAGTGGCCCCCCGGTGCGCCACCGTTCGACGGTCGCGCCCTACACCTGCTGCTCCCAGCGCAGCCGATGTCATGGCGCGAACGGAACGACCGCGCCGCCCCGGCGGGACTACCGCACGGCCAATACCGCCATCCTGCTCGCAAGCGTCGTGGTGTTCGTGTGATTTGCTGCGCATTGCGCTACTCCTTTACGGTCCAGCCCAACCCCCAAATCCTCGTCACGTTCAACGTTCCTATGAATCTCACCGCGGTGCCGCGCTCGCTGGCGACGGCGAACACTCGCTTACTCCGCCGGTCGATCGCAACGGCCCGCCGATGAGGTTGTTTCCTAGGCAAACTCAAGGAGTTGCACGTTGGCGAAGGCGCACGTCGACGCAGCCGCCGTCGGTGCCACCCGCATGACGAGATGATGCAGAAGATGGACACGTGCGATGGTCACAAGTCTGGACAAGGGTCGCACCAGTAGTCGCCGACACGTTGGCCGATCGGCTCATCAGCGAAAGTCGTGCAAATACCTTCGCATGAGACAGCGCGATCCACGAGCGCGGCGACACGAACACTCCTACGATCATGACCCCGACCGTGGCCGTGCGCACGAACATGACCGTAGTCAGGAGAGCAAAGCGGCGCGGGACGACATGCTCAACGAGGGCAGCGGTCATGGCGATTTCGACGGCGGACCGGGAAACGACCTTGTGATCGGTGGCCCAGATGCCGACGGATTCATGATCTCACCCGACATACGGCCAGGCCGTGTCACCGATTTTCGTGCCGGACCGGACATGTTTGATCATCTCGCCCTCATGAACATCGAACCCGAGCAGTTCAAATTCCAGGACACCCGCGCCGGCGTGCTGATCAGTTGGGATACGGCACAAGGTGACGGCTCGGTACTGCTGGCGGGAGTTTGGAAAAGAGATCTGGCTCAGGGCCACCGCCAAGAACGATCTCTACTTCGGGCTCCGCGGCGACGATGGGCTCTATGGGGGTGAAGGCGACGACCACCTGGCGGGCGATGCAGGCAACGACCTTCTCGACGGAGGCAACGGCAGCGACGACGTTCGGGGCGGGGGACGGCGATGACCATCTGTACGGAGGCGCCATGAACGACAATGTGATGGGTCGCGCAGGCAACGACTACCCCGACGCCGGCGCCCGGAGACGACATGCTCGAGGGCGGTCCGGGCAACGACATCCTCAATGGCGGCGACGGAGCGGACGCCTTCATGGTTTCTC
>NZ_JAEMSD010000770.1:0-364 GCF_016462955.1 Bradyrhizobium sp.
GGTCTGGATCTCGCGTTCGAGATCGACCGACATGCGCTGGAAGTCGGCGATCATGGTCTCGATCTGGGTGACCCGGCGGCGCTTCTCGTCGACCTGAAACTTCTTCAGGCGGATCAGGGTATCTCGTGACTTCATCGACTCGTACTCCCCAGAAGTCCCCCCGCTGCACGTGGGACGACACCGGTCGCCCCACGGGCCCGATGGGGGCCCAGACCGGCTCTGCTACTTTGTGGGATGGGATGATGACCGGACAAAGTTAGCGTTCCGTTTCCAAATTGCCGAGGATTTGCGACAACTGGCGGTAGCCGTCGGCGAGCGAGGCATTCTCGTCCTTGCGCTGGCGCAGGAACGCCTCCAGCGGCTC
>NZ_JAEMSD010000770.1:374-2248 GCF_016462955.1 Bradyrhizobium sp.
CGGATCGCCTCGTCGACCTCCGGGCTGGAACCGGCCCGGTAGGCGCCGAGCCGGATCAATTCCTCCATGTCGGCATAGGTGGCCATCACCGCCCGCGCCTTCTGGATCACCGGCCAGAACTGCGGATCGGCGGATTTCGGCATGGTGCGCGAGACGGATTTGAGGATGTTGATCGCGGGGTAGCGGCCGCGCTCGGCGATCGAGCGCTGCATCACGATGTGGCCGTCCAGGATGCCGCGGACCGCATCCGCGATCGGCTCGTTGTGGTCGTCGCCGTCGACCAGCACCGTGAAGATCGCGGTGATGGCGCCCTCCCCCAGGCCCGGCCCGGCGCGCTCCAGCAGCTTCGGCAATTCGGTGAACACGGTCGGCGTGTAGCCCTTGGCGGTCGGCGGCTCGCCCGCGGAGAGGCCGATCTCGCGCTGGGCCATGGCAAAGCGCGTCACCGAATCCATCAGGCAGAGCACGTCCTTGTCCTCGTCGCGAAAATATTCGGCGACCGCGAGCGTCAGATAGGCCGCCTGCCGCCGCATCAGCGCCGGCTCGTCCGAGGTCGCGACCACCACGACCGAGCGCGCCAGGCCCTCCTCGCCGAGATCGTCCTGGAGGAATTCCTGCACCTCGCGGCCGCGTTCGCCGATCAGCCCGATGACGCTGACGGCGGCATCGACGTTGCGCGCCAGCATCGAGAGCAGCACCGATTTGCCGACGCCGGACCCTGCGAAGATGCCCATGCGCTGGCCGCGGCAGCAGGTGAGGAAGGTGTTCATCGCGCGCACGCCGAGATCGAGCGGCGCGCCGACACGTTTGCGCGAATGCGCCGGCGGCGGCGTGTTGCGGAACGGCATCGGCGAGGAGCCCTGCGGCAGCGGCCCCTTGCCGTCGATCGGCTCGCCCAGCGCGTTGACGACGCGGCCGAGCCAAGCCGCGGACGGCCGCACCTGATTGGCGGCATTGGCGATCACCGCCTTGCAGCCGCGGCGGACGCCGTCGAGGCCGGCGAACGGCATCACGACGGCGTTGTTGCCGGAGAAGCCGATCACCTCGCAGGGAATGGTGCGGTTGGCGCCGGTCTCGATCACGAGCCGCGCGCCCACGGACATCGCGTGGATCGGACCGGCCACCTCGACCATCAGGCCGCGCACGCCGACCACGCGGCCATAAATGTTGATGCCGTCGATGTCGCCGATCTGTTCGGCAAGAGCCTTCATCAGGGGGCCACCTTCGCCATCCGGGACATCACGGAGAAACTCTTAAGTTTCGCCATATTTCTGAACGGCGCTTAACTTCGTGTTTACCCGCATCATTAATCATTGCGTCACTGTCTTTGAGACTGAGCGTGGCTCCCCTTCAGAAGAAGGCTGAGTCGCGGGAGTCGGTTAGTCCCGTCTCTTAAAGTGGAACTTGAACGGAGGTGGGTGACGAAAGCTGCTTCACGCGCAACACCTTAGGGCGATTCGACAAAAATTGCACCGGGAGGACTTGCGCTCCAGAATCAGAGTTTGTTAACCATCTGTTGTCAGGATCCGAATCAGTTGTTCAAAGGCGTTTTGTTGAGTGCCGCGAATGCGGCCGACCTGACGCCCAGGAGCGGCGACTATGGGGAACTGGCATGCGCGTTTTGCTGATTGAAGATGACAGCGCCGTCGCGCAGTCGATCGAGCTGATGTTGAAGTCGGAGAGCTTCAACGTCTACACGACCGATTTGGGGGAAGAAGGCGTCGACCTCGGTAAACTATACGATTACGACATTATCCTTCTCGACCTCAATCTGCCCGACATGTCCGGCTACGACGTGCTCAAGCAGCTCCGGGTCTCCAAGATCAAGACACCCATTCTGATCCTCTCCGGCCTCGCCGGCATCGAGGACAAGG
>NZ_JAEMSD010000319.1:0-2111 GCF_016462955.1 Bradyrhizobium sp.
GCACATGATGTCGATGCCGGCGAACACCCAGTCGCCTTGCGCCAGGCTGTGCCACAGCGGCCGCTGCGTCGTCAGCGCGTTGAGGACGGGCAACAGGAATAGCAGCGCAGCCGCCGCCCATAATTGCTCGATCCAGGCCGTCTTGGCCGGACGCAGCAGGGCGTGCAGCAGCGTCAGAGTCCAGACTGCAAAGAATGCATGGATCTCCCAGTCGGCGCGGGCTTCCATCGGGTGCGGCAGGAGGCGGTTGGCCCACAGGAATGCCGTCATCGCGATAGACAGGCCGGCAACGCTCGCGATGTTCAGGCGTTCGACGAGGCGGAAGCCGAAATGCGGGCGCTCCGGATCGCGCAGCCGGCTGCGCCGCTTGACTGTCCACATCACGAGGCCGGTGCCCACCATGGCCGTGCCCATGAAACTGACGAAAAAATACAGCCATCGCGTTTGGGTGTCGCTGAAGCGCCCGAGATGGAGCGCGTAGAGCACTCCCCGGGTTTCGGCGGCGGCGCCGACGCTGTCGCGGACGTTCAGCAATTTGCCGGTGATGCCTTCGAACTCCATGTATTGTGGGCTCATCGAAACACGGCCCGCGTCTCCGCGCGACACCGCCACGCGTGCGGCGGCGTCGCCGGGATGAACGAAGGTCACGCGTCCGACATTACCCATGCCCCAGCGCTCCTGCGCGTGCCGCACCATGTCTTCGACCGACGCCAGCGGAGCCTTCTGCCCGCTGGGCTTGCCGGGCTGGATGAAGACGCTGAGCTCCGCAGTCATCTGCTGGCGCTCGGCCGGCGTCTTGAACGCCGCGTTCTCGCCCCAGGGCATGTAGAGCGCCATCAGTGTCACCAAGCCGGTATAGGTGATCATGAAATGGAACGGCAATCCGAACACTGACAGCGCGTTGTGCGCCTCCAGCCACGAGCGCTGGCCCTTGCCCCAGCGGAAGGTGAAGAAATCGACGAAGATCTTCTTGTGGGTGATGACGCCGCTGATGATGGCGACAAGCATGAACATCGCGGCGATGCCGGCGATCCATCGACCCCACACCACGGGCAGGTAGTGAAGCTGGAAGTGGAAGCGGAAGAAGAACTCGCCGCCCTGCGTCTCGCGCGCGGAGACTTTCTGACCGGTCGCGGGATCGAAATTGGCTTCGCCGAACGCACGCTGGCCCTGGCCACGCGTCCGCCAGAACGCATAGACGCTGTTGCTGCGGCCATCCGGCAGCCGGATGCTCCACTGCGAACTTCCGGCGGCGACGTTGCCGAGTTCATCGGCAACCCGCTGCGCCACTGCGGCCTGATCAGGAACTTGCGACAGCCGCGCCAATTCCGGCCGCGTCCACTGCGAAAGCTCGTCCTTGAAGTAGGACACCGTGCCCGTCAGGAACATTGCATAAAGCACCCAGCCGAGCAGCAGGCCCGCCCAGGTGTGCAGACCGGACATGCTTTGGCGGATACCGCGGCCCGCCGTCTGCGCTTCCTTGTCGGCTTTCACGCGCCGCTCCTCAGCCAACAGACCATGCCAGCGGCGCCAGCATCGCCGCCGCGACGATCAAGCCCGCCCATGACCTCCAGGCGCTGCGCGCGGCAAAGACCCAGATCACGGCACCTGCGTAGATGGCAAAGCTGGCCAGCATGCCCGTGAGCACGGCCTGCGGCTTGCCGATTGGCAGTGCCAGCACGGCCACGCTCGCGAGCGCTGCCAATGCATAGCCGCCGAACACCGCCGCAATGATGCGGGACATCAGCGGCCCGGTCGACCGGACCTGTCGGATCAAAGCGTTCATTTGCCGGGCGTTGCAGGGGGCCCGGCCGGAATCGGCGCGAGGCCTTTGGCGTTCACGAAGGTTACGGTCGTGGAATAGCTCACCGCATCGTACTTCTCGGTGCCGTTCGTCCCAGTGCGTTCGCCGCCATTGCGGTCATTGAAGCTGGCCTCGACCACATAGACGCCCTGCCAGGGCATATCGAATGTCACGAGGCCCTGCTCGTCGGTGTGGCCTTCTTTCTGCCAGCCCGACTCCGTCACCAGCGTGACCTTTGTCTTGGCCTTGGGCTGGTCCTTGAAGACCAGCTTGAACTGGCCTTCCTGGCCGGTCGGCACGAGATCGA
>NZ_JAEMSD010000319.1:2121-8193 GCF_016462955.1 Bradyrhizobium sp.
GGTGATGTAGCGGGCCGCCGGATAGAACCAGTTGTTGACGTCCTTGCCCGGCTGTTTCCAGACATAGAGCGGATAGCTGGCGTCCTCCGCCACGATGGCCTCGCCTGCGGCGGCCGCGAACGGCAGCGTGAAGCCGTTGCCGGTCTTGGTCGCATCGGACTTCTGCTCACCCCTGGTCGAGATCAGCCTGCCCGTCACTTTGCCGAATTTGTCGAGAAGGCCCGGCGAGACCTCGCGAAGGTTCTCGCCGTATTCGCCGAAGCGAACGATCGCGTTCTGGCCGTCGGCCTGCTCGATCCAGATCTGGTGCGCCTGCGCAGGCAACACTGCTGCAAGCAGGACAATGGAGACGGCGAAACGCTTGATCATGACAGGCACCCGAAACAAAACCCGAATTTGACATGAGATCGCCGGGCGCGCGAGGCCCCGGCGATCCGACGAAGTTACGACGCTCGGCGGCAGCAAATCATCCGTCTGCGGATGCTCTTGCTGCGGCCATCGGGGACGTTCGGTCAGAGATCGAACGCCGCCGACAGCAGGAAGGTGCGGCCGGCGCCAACGGTCTGGAAACCGCCGCTGGTCAGCCAGTATCGCTTGTCGAACAGGTTTTCGACATTGGCACGGAACGTGACGGGGCGGCCGTTCAGGACGGTCGCGTAACGCGCACCGATGTCATACCGGGTCCAGCTGGAGAAACGCTGCCACGCCAGGTTGGCATTCGTCAGGTAGGAGCTACCGGTGTGGATCACGCGCCCGTTGAATGCGAGGCCTGTCACCCACGGTGCATCCCAGTCGAGGGAACCCGAGAATGTCACGTTCGGCACACCGGCGGCATCATTGCCGCGCTCTGAGGCCGTGGCCGGATTGGTCAGCTCCGGACGCAGGAACGTAACGCCCGCCATGCCGCGCAGGCCGGGCAGCAGAAGGCCATAGGCCGAGAGTTCAAGACCGCGGTTGCGCTGTTCGCCGTCGTAGGCGCGGACGTTGGCGGCAGTGGTGACCAGGCTCGGCCGCGCAATCTGGAACACGGCTGCCGTCGTGGTGATGGTGCCCCAGTCCACCTTGACGCCGGCTTCCTGCTGCTTGGACTTGTAGGGCGCGAGGATCGACCCGGTATTGGCAAAGCCGGCGGGAACGATGACGCCTTGGCTGAGGCCTTCGGCGTAGTTCGCGTAGAGCGAGACGTTCTGCAGCGGCTTGACGACGACCCCGGCCAGGGGCGTCACGGCTTCCGCGCCATAGTCGCTGGTCTTGAGCCCCGTCGCGGTGCTGAACGCATCCTGCTCGACCCGCTGATGGCGGGCGCCCAGCGTGAGCAGGACCCTCTCATCCAGCACCGACATGGTGTCGGCAAGCGCGAAGCTGCGCAGCAGGATCTCGTTGGCCAGCCGTGGCGGGAGACGCGCGCCGGTGACCACCGGCAGCGGGGCCGGATTGTAGATGTTCGACGGCACCGACTGCGCCGGCGTGTTGGCAACATAGGCGTTGCCGTTTTCCTGGAAGTAGCCGGTGAAGGCGAAGTTCACCCTGTGCGTGACCGGCCCCACGTCGAAGCGCGACCGAATGCCGGCATTGCCGCTGGTCGTCTTGCTGTAGGAATCGTAATAGGCGTTGATCAGACGGAAATTGCCGAGGGCGTCCGCCCCGCTTGGGAAGCCGGTGACGCGGGAGTCGGGGAAGGTCTGGTAATTCTCGCCTTCGCGGTAGCCGATGCCTGCATAGGCCGTGATCGCTTGGGAGATGTCATACTCGACCGCCGTGGCAATGGTATTGTCCCGCTGCTTCAGCAATGTTCCGGGGTACCAGGTGCTGCGCGGGTCCGGCGGAGCCGGAATGAACGGTACCGTCGTTCGAATGCCGATCTGCGGACGGAAGTTCTCGGTATCGTCGTTCTGCGAGATGGCATCGACGGTCCAGCGCAGGCGCTCGCCGCGATAGTCGACGCCCAGCGCACCGAGACCACCCCTCCAGTTGCCGTTGTCGATCGTGGCTTCGCCATTGCGGCCCACGCCGTTGAAGCGGACGCCCCACTCCTTGTTCTCGCCATAGCGCTGGCTGGTCTCGACGTGCAGGCCATAATGGCCGGCGCTCATGAAGAACGGCGTCACCCGCGTGAAGGGAATTTCTCCGGCGCGTTTGGTGAGGATGTTGATGGCGCCGCCAACCGTGCCGCCGGGAGCGATGCCGTTGATGAGTGCGCCGGGCCCCTTCAGCAACTCGATGCGTTCGATGATCTGGGCGGGAACGCGACTGGAGGACACCAGGCCGTAAAGTCCGTTCAAGCCGACGTCCGTCGCGTTCACCGGGAAACCGCGAATCTGGAAGGTGTCGTCGAACCCGTTAGGGCCGGTGGTGAGACGAACCGAGGAGTCGTTGATCAGCGTATCCGCCGCCGTCCGTGCCTGCTGATCCTCGATCAATTGCGAGGTGTAGTTGACGACACTGAAGGGCGTGTTCATGACGCTCACGTTGCCAAGCAGGCCGAGAGTTCCGCCCTGGGCAACTTGACCTCCAGCGTAGGCAGGCGCCGGAGCGCCGAGCGTCCGCGTGCTTCCCATTGTGGTAACGGGAGCATTCGATGGAGCTTGCGCAGCTTGCCTCGACACATAGCGTCCAGCGCGCTGGACGTTACCGCGCGGCCGCGCGCTGCTGCGCGTGACGCGTGCGCGCTGCTGAGGCGCGTCGACCGTCACCGGCGGCAACGCCTGCGGTGCGGAACTCTGCGCGCGGCTCTCCGTCACAGCAGCGCCCGTCAGACCGAGCGAAAAGGCACCGATGGCCGCTCCGACAAGCATGCGGCTCTTGTAGTTCTGAATGTTGCTCACCAACGCCCCCAATTACTCAGCAGATCGTCTGCTATGGAATTGAAAGATCGGAAGCAACGCAGCGAAATTAGAACTTCTATAGTTCGGTGCGCAGCAGCAGCGTTTGCGCCATCATCGCGACGATTTGTCACGAGTT
The DNA here is from genome assembly GCF_016462955.1 of Bradyrhizobium sp. Lineage (GTDB taxonomy): Bacteria > Pseudomonadota > Alphaproteobacteria > Rhizobiales > Xanthobacteraceae > Bradyrhizobium. The sequence continues at coordinate 5,083 of NZ_JAEMSD010000319.1, forward strand.
CGATGACGCCAAGCTGCAACGCGCATCGATCTTTGCAGCGGCGATCTAATCGCTTCTGGATCGATTGTTAGAACGTCTCTAATTGCTCGCTTCGTTACGCGGAGCTTGCCTTGGCGTTGAAACGAAGAACAAGGCCAGGCGCGGAGTTTCGGCTCATCGCGAGCCAGCAAGCCTAGCCGGGGATTCGGACGCCGCGGGGTGAGCTCAAGGGGTCGATCCGGATGAGCAAGACGGGTTCGCTTCATCCACGTTCCGCGATAATGGCATCATACGCCTGGTTTGCCCGACGATCAAGCGAAATTTTCGTAAAAACGGAAATCGGCGATTTTCCGGGGCAGATCATGCTCGATTTGCGGTTCGAAGGTCTCGCCAATCGCATCGCGCTCGTAAGCCGTTGATCTTGCTACCCCCGCCTACTGTGCATGGGGTTGTTTTCGCGCTTTTGTTCGGCAGGCGCGAAAGCGCCACCGACCCGCGCCCGAATCCGGCTCCCGCTACTTCATCACCCGCAGGCCCTTGGTCGTGAACCGCTGCGTCCTGCCTCCGGGCCGCATTGGGCGCTTGGTGCCGGCGGCCTTGCCGGTGCCGGGCGGCTGATGCGCGGGGACGAGCTGATGCGGCTGCGAGCCGATCAGGTCGCGGCGGCCCATCTCGATCAGTGCTTCGCGCAGCACCGGCCAATTGTCGGGGTCGTGATAGCGCAGGAAGGCCTTGTGCAGGCGGCGCTGGCGCAGGCCCTTGATCGCCTCGACCTTGTCGCTGCCGCCGTGGCGCACGCCGCGCAGCGGATTGACGCCGGTGTGGTACATCGCGGTCGCCGTCGCCATCGGCGAGGGCAGGAAGGTCTGCACCTGGTCGGCGCGGTAGCGGTTCTTCTTCAGCCACAGCGCGAGGTTCATCATGTCCTCGTCGGTCGTGCCCGGATGCGCCGCGATGAAATAGGGGATGAGATAGTATTTCTTGCCGGCCTGCTCGGCGGCTTGATCGAACATCCGCTTGAACTTGTCGTAGGCGCCGATGCCCGGCTTCATCATCTTGTCGAGCGGGCCGCGCTCGGTATGCTCGGGCGCGATCTTGAGGTAGCCGCCGACATGATGGGTGACGAGCTCCTTGATGTATTCGGGGCTCTCGACCGCGAGGTCGTAGCGCACGCCGGAGGCGACCATCACCTTCTTGATGCCCTTGGTCTCGCGCACCTTGCGATAGAGCCGGATCAGGTCGTCATGCGAGGTGTTGAGGTTCGGGCAGATCTCCGGGAAGACGCAGGACGGCCGCCGGCATGCCGCCTCGACCTTCGGGTCCTTGCACGCCATCCGGTACATGTTGGCGGTGGGGCCGCCGATGTCGGAGATGACGCCAGTGAAGCCGGGCGTCTTGTCGCGGATGCGCTCGATCTCGCGCAGGATCGATCCTTCCGAGCGGCTCTGGATGATGCGCCCCTCGTGCTCGGTGATCGAGCAGAAGGTGCAGCCGCCGAAGCAGCCGCGCATGATCGTCACCGAGAAGCGGATCATCTCCCAGGCGGGTATGCGCGCATCGCCATAGGACGGATGCGGGGCGCGTGCGTAAGGCAGATCGTAGACCGCGTCCATCTCTTCGGTGGTGAGCGGGATCGGCGGCGGGTTGAGCCAGAGATCGCGGTCGCCATGGCGCTGCACCAGCGGCCGCGCATTGCCGGGATTGCTCTCCCGGTGCAGCACGCGCGAGGCGCGGGCATAGGCTTCCTTGTCGTGCTCGACCTGCTCGAGCGACGGCAGGCGGATCACGGTCGGCCCCTTCTCGCGCGAGGCGCCCTCGTCGGCGGAATCGAGATCGTCGGCGTGCAGCTCGGTGTAGTCCGCAGGGACCTTGCGGAACAGCGCGACGCCCCTGATGTCGTCGAGCGCGCGCGGCGCCTCGCCTGCGGCAAGCCGCTGCGCCACCTCGACCACGGCGCGCTCGGCGTTGCCGTAGAGCAAGAGGTCCGCCTTGGCGTCGGCCAGCACCGAGCGGCGCACCTTGTCGGACCAGTAGTCGTAATGCGCGATCCGGCGCAGCGAGGCCTCGATGCCGCCGAGCACGATCGGCACGTCCTTGAACGCCTCGCGGCAGCGCTGGGCATAAACCACGGTGCAGCGGTCCGGTCGCCTGCCGCCTTCGCCGCCGGCCGTATAGGCGTCGTCGCTGCGGATGCGCCGGTCCGCAGTGTAGCGGTTCACCATGGAGTCCATGTTGCCGCCGGTGACGCCGAAGAAAACTTTTGGCTTGCCTAACGCCTTGAACGGCTCGGCCGAGTGCCAGTCCGGCTGCGAGATGATGCCGACGCGGAACCCCTGCGCCTCCAGCAGGCGGCCGATGATCGCCATGCCGAAGCTCGGATGGTCGACATAGGCATCCCCCGTCACCAGCACGATGTCGCAGGCGTCCCAGCCGAGCGCATCCATCTCGGCGCGGCTCATGGGCAGGAACGGCGCCGGCTTGCGCGGCTGCGCCCGGGCCATCAGGGGCCTGTCGGCGGTGATCATCTGGATGTCCATGGCGCCTACGCATAGGCCCCATAGCCGGCGAATTCAACCGATCGGTGTGGCGGTACCGAACTTAGGGTTCCGTCCTCGTCGACAGCCCATTGGAGCTCAGGAACCAACCTGGCTCCGCGAACATTCTGGTCGAGGGTTCGACCCGGGCCCGGGTCGCGCGCGCCTCCATCGTTCCGGCGTTCGTGATGTGACCTCTGGCGATGGGGAAGCTGTGAGTACGGTCATAGAGAACTTGCTGTTGCGAAAGCAGAAGCTCGTGGAACAGCTCGAGAAGGCGCCGGCGGCCGAGGATCGCGACAAGATCGAGCACCAGCTTGAGCAGATCAACACGGCGCTGGATTTCTTGGACAGGCCTGGCGCGAAGGAGAAGCCGTGACGGCGTTCAATCCACCTTCAGCGCCTTGGCATAGACCCTGCCCGAATTGGTGATGTGTGTGGTCATCAGCGCTTCGAAGGCGGCGAGCTCGCCGCTTGCGAACAGATCGAGCAGCTCGCGATGCTCGTCGAAGGACGTGCGGGTGCGCACGTCGATCGGCGACGTCAGATTGGTGCGGAGCGCGGCGACGCGGCCGGAGACGAGCTGATAGGATTCGGC
>NZ_JAEMSD010000771.1 GCF_016462955.1 Bradyrhizobium sp.
TGGCGCCTTCCTCGCGGTCCACCATGGTCAGCACCAGCACCACATTGGCGCCGGCCTCGCGCACGGATTCCACTGCCTTCATCGCCGAGCCGCCGGTCGTGGTGACATCCTCGACGATCACGACGCGCTTGCCGGCCAGCGTCTCGCCCTTGGGCAAGCCCTCGATCGCGAGCTTGGCGCCGTGCTCCTTCGGCTTCTTGCGCACGAAGAACGCCGCGATCGGATGGCCCTTGATCCAGGAGATCTGCGCCAGCGCGCCGGCGAGCGGCACCGCGCCCATCTCGAGCCCGCCGATGAAATCGAGCTGGTCGTCCTTCAGCGCCTCGTAGGTGAGCTCGGCAAGCAGCGTCGCGCCCTCGGGGTCGAGCATGGTCGGCTTGAGGTTGAAGTAGAAATCGCTCTTGCGGCCCGATGCGAGCGTCACCTCGCCGCGGCCGAACGAGCGCCGGCGGATGATTTCGAACAGGCGGGCGCGGGAGGCTGATTTCGACACGGCGTTCCCTCGAACAGGGTTTTTGGAGGAGGCGGAATTTATCCGGCACGGCCGCGACATTCCAGAGGGGGCGTCCCTCGTCAACAGGGATCGGCCATCCCGCGGCCGCCGGTTGTGGGGACGCGACCTTCTGGGCTAGGTGGATGCCCAGATTTCTCGGGGAGGAAGTGCCCAAAATGACCATCGAGCTGCACACCTGGAACACGCCGAACGGCCGCAAGATCTCGGTCGCGCTGGAGGAGATGGGGCTGCCCTACAAGGTGATCCCGGTGAATATCACCAGGGGCGAGCAGATGGCGCCCGAGTTCCTCAAGCTCTCCCCGAACAACAAGATCCCCGCGATCCTCGACCCCGAGGGGCCCGACGGCAAGCCCGTCAGCATCTTCGAATCCGGCGCCATCCTGCTCTATCTCGGCGAAAAGACCGGCAAATTCCTGCCGAAATCGCTCGGCCAGCGCATTCCCGTCTACGAATGGCTGATGTGGCAGATGGGCGGCTTCGGCCCGATGCCCGGTCAGGTGCACCATTTCATTGCGCTGGAGAACGAGCAGGACCGTGCCTATGGCCTGAAGCGCTACATGGCCGAGACGCGCCGGCTCTATGGCGTGCTCGACCGCCGTCTGGACGGGCGCGACTTCGTTGCCGGCGAGCTCTCGATTGCCGATTTTGCCATCCTGGGCTGGGCTTGGCGTCATCCTCGCCACAAGGTTGATCTGGCCGATTTCCCCAACGTCAAGCGCTGGTACGAGGCGCTGATGGCTCGCCCGGCGGTGAAGCGGGGCATGGAGGCGAAGCTGGATTGACGCTGGGCGTTGTCGTCACCCGCGGAGGCGGGTGACCCAGTAATCCGTGACGCCAGTGATTGAGCCGAGAACCCGCGGGTACTGGATGCCCCGCCTGTGCGGGGCATGACAGCGTTGCGCCTCACACCTTCTTCGCTTCGACCGCCATCCGCACTGCGAGCCCGGCCAGCACCGTGCCCATCAGCCAGCGTTGCACCAGCATCCAGCTCGGCCGGTTCGCAAGGAACAGCGCGATCGATCCGGCGGCGAGCGCGATCATCGCATTGACGCTGACGCTGATCGCGATCTGGATCGCTCCAAGCACCAGCGACTGTGTCAGCACGCTGCCGCCGGCGGGATCGATGAACTGCGGCAGCAGCGCCAGATACAGCATCGCGATCTTCGGATTGAGCAGGTTGGTGATGAAGCCCATCGCGAACAATTTGCGCGGGCTGTCGACTGCGAGCTTCCTGACCTGGAACGGTGAGCGACCTCCCGGCTTCACCGCCTGCCAGGCCAGCCAGAGCAAATAGGCGGCGCCGGCAAAGCGCAGCGCGTCATAGGCAAAGGGAATGGCCAGCAGCAGCGCCGTGATGCCAAACGCCGCGCACAGCATGTAGAACACGAAGCCGAGCGCGACGCCGCCGAGCGAGACGATGCCCGCCGCCGGCCCTTGCGTGATCGAACGCGAAATCAGGTAGATCATGTTCGGTCCCGGCGTGAGCACGAGGCCGAGGCTGACGAGGGCGAAGCCGAGCAGGGCGGAGGTGTGGGGCATGGGCGAACCGGTGCGGGGGACGGCACGGTTCTAATATGCAAGGTCTTGCCGGGCCATCGCGCAATTGCTCGGAGGACAATCGGGTGTGGTGGTGCGTCGAGCTCGGTGCGCCCCCTCGCCCCGTTCTTACGGGGCCGCGACGAGCTGCGCTCGCGCTGAGAGTGTGGGGGTGAGGGGCTCTCTCCACA
>NZ_JAEMSD010000320.1:0-2915 GCF_016462955.1 Bradyrhizobium sp.
GGTACAGCACGGAGTGCACGGGATTGCGCGAGACAATCACCATCACCGCCGAGGCGACGCAGACGCCGGCGAACAGATAGAAGAACAGCGCGGGAAGGATCATCGGGCAGTCCCCGTCATTCCGGGGCACGGGCAAAGCCCGTGAACCCGGAATCTGGAGGTTGTGGCGCGGGATTCCGGGTTCGCGCTTCGCGCGCCCCGGAATGACGAGAGGTTGGCGGGAAGGATCATGCCCTCACCTCACCGGTACGGCGCGTCGAGCTCGATCGCCTTGGCGATCTCGCGTTCCCAGCGGTCGCCGTTGGCGAGCAGCTTGGCCTTGTCATAGTAGAGCTCCTCGCGGGTCTCGGTCGCGAACTCGAAGTTCGGACCTTCGACGATGGCATCGACCGGACAGGCCTCCTGGCAGAGGCCGCAATAGATGCACTTCACCATGTCGATGTCGTAGCGCACCGTGCGGCGCGTGCCGTCGTTGCGGCGCGGGCCGGCCTCGATGGTGATGGCCTGCGCCGGGCAGACCGCCTCGCACAGCTTGCAGGCGATGCAGCGCTCCTCGCCGTTCGGATAGCGGCGCAACGCGTGCTCGCCGCGGAAGCGTGGCGAGATCGGGCCCTTCTCGAACGGATAGTTCAGCGTCGGCTTCGGCTGGAAGAAATAACGCATGGCGAGGAAGAACGCCGAGACGAATTCCGACAGCAGAAGCGAGCGTGCAGTGGCGTTGATGTTGATACCCATGACGGTCCTCACTTCGGCGCGATGCCGGCGAAGTGCAGCACGCCGGCCACCACGATCACCATCACCAGCGACAGCGGCAGGAACACCTTCCAGCCGAGGCGCATCAGTTGGTCGTAGCGGTAGCGCGGCACGATCGCCTTTGCCATCGCGAACAGGAAGAACATGAAGAACAGTTTCAGCGAGAACCAGATGATCCCTGGCACCCAGTTGAAGGGCGGCAGGTCCACCGGCGGCAGCCAGCCTCCGAGAAACAGGATGGTGGCCAGCGCGCACATCGTGACGATCGCGACATACTCGCCGAGCATGAACAAGAGGTACGGCGTCGAGCCGTACTCCACCATGAAGCCGGCCACGAGCTCGGATTCGGCCTCGACGAGATCGAAGGGCGGACGGTTGGTTTCCGCCAGCGCCGAGACGTAAAACACCACGAACATCGGGAACAGCGGCCAGACGTACCAGTTCAGGATCGTCAGCTGCGGCAGCCCGATCAGGCTGGCGAGGCCGCGGGCGTGCTGGGCCTCGACCACCGCGGTCAGATTCAGAGTGCCGGCACAGAGCAGCACGGTGATGATGACGAACCCGATCGAGACTTCGTAGGACACCATCTGCGCCGCCGAGCGCAGCGCCGCCAGGAACGGATATTTCGAGTTCGACGACCAGCCGGCCATGATGATGCCGTAGATCGACAGCGACGAGATCGCGAAGATGAAGAGGATGCCGACATTGATGTCGGCGATCACCCAGCCGAGATTGGTCGGGATCACGGCCCAGGCGGCGAGCGCGAGCACGCACGAGACCAGGGGAGCGAGAAGAAACACGCCCTTGTTGGCGCCGGCTGGGATGATCGGCTCCTTCAGCACGAACTTGAGCAGGTCCGCGAAGGATTGCAGCAGGCCCCAGGGGCCGACGACGTTGGGGCCGCGCCGGATCTGCACCGCCGCCCAGATCTTGCGGTCGGCGAGCAGGATATAGGCGATCGCGACCAAGAGGACGACGAGCACGAGGACGCTCTGCGCGACCATGATGATCAGCGGCCAGAGAAATCCGGTCCAGAATGCGCTTTCGAAGAATTCCATCAGATCACGCTCACTCCGCTGCGGTCAGCATGTGCCCGGAGGCGAGGCGCGAGCATTCCGCCATCACGGCGGATGCACGCGCGATTGGGTTGGTCAGATAGAAGTCCTCGACCAGCGGCTTGAACGGCGCCTTTTCGGGCGAGCCGCCCTTGCCTGCTAGCTTCTTGATCTGGTCGGCGGAGCCGGCCTCGATCTGGTCGAGACGGATCAGATGCGGCACGGCCTTGAAGATCGCCTGGCGCAGGGCTTGAAGCGAGTCATAGCCGAGCTTCTTGCCGACCGCCTCGGACAATGCGCGGATGATCGCCCAATCCTCGCGGGCTTCGCCCGGCGGGAACGCGGCGCGGCCGGTCATCTGCACGCGGCCTTCGGTGTTGACGTAGATTGCCGACTTCTCGGTATAGGCCGCCGCCGGCAGGATCACGTCGGCGCGGTGCGCGCCGCGGTCGCCATGGGTGCCGATATAGACGACGAAGGTGCCATCGGGCGCGTTGATCTCGTCGGCCCCGAGCAGGAACAAAAGGTCCAGCGTGCCGAAGGTCGTCATCTGCGCGGCGTTCAGGCCGCCTCCGGTCGCGGCAAAGCCGATATCGAGCGCACCGACGCGCGAGGCGGTCTCGTGCAGCACGCCAAAGCCGGTCCAGCCGTCCTTCACTGCGCCCACATCGAGCGCCAGCTTGGCGGCTGCGGCGAGGATCGCCGCGCCGTCATGACGCGAGGCAGCGGCGGCACCGACCAGGATGATGGGGTTCTTGGCGTTCTTCAGCACGTCCATGAAGGAGTGCTTGCCGGCGGCGAGCTCGCCGAGGGTGTCGGTGCCCGCGCCGAGGTGGTCGTAATCGTAGGTCAGGTCGGGCCTGGGGCCGATCACGCCGACCTTGAAGCCGCCCGCGCGCCAGCGCTTGCGGATGCGGGCGTTGAACACGGCCGCCTCTTTGCGCGGGTTGGCGCCGATGATGAGGAGCGCATCCGCCTGCTCGACGCCGGCCAGCGTCGGGTTGAAGATGTAGGAGCCGCGGCCGAGCGCGGGATCGAAGGCGTCGCCGCCCTGCACGGCCAGATTGGCCGAGCCGAACCTGGCGAGCAGGTCCTTCAGCGCGAACA
>NZ_JAEMSD010000320.1:2925-3932 GCF_016462955.1 Bradyrhizobium sp.
TCCTCGACACCGGCAAGGTAGCCGGCGATGGCGCCGATGCGCTTGCCGTCGCTGCGCGCCGCCTTGGCGGCGATCGCGGCAAAGGCCTCCTGCCAGCTCGCCGCGCGCAGCTTGCCGGCCTCGCGGATATAGGGACGGTCGAGGCGCTGGGTGCGCAGGCCGTCGACGACGTGCCGGGTCTTGTCCGAGATCCACTCCTCGTTCACGGCCTCGTTGATGCGCGGCAGGATGCGCATCACCTCGCGGCCGCGGGTATCGACGCGGATGGCCGAGCCGAGGCCGTCCATGACGTCGATCGACTGGGTCTTGCCGAGCTCCCACGGGCGCGCCGCGAACGCATAGGGCTTCGAGGTCAGCGCGCCGACCGGGCAGATATCGACGAGATTGCCCTGCAATTCCGAGCTCAGCGCGTGCTCGAGATAGGTCGTGATCTCCATGTCCTCCCCGCGGCCGGTGGCGCCCATCTCCGGCGCGCCGGCGACTTCCGCCGAGAAGCGGACGCAGCGCGTGCACTGGATGCAGCGGTTCATCGAGGTCTTGACCAGCGCGCCGAGATATTTGTCCTCGACTGCGCGCTTGTTCTCGGCGAAGCGGCTGGTGTCGACGCCGTAGCCCATCGCCTGGTCCTGCAGGTCGCACTCGCCGCCCTGGTCGCAGATCGGACAGTCCAGGGGATGGTTGATCAGAAGGAATTCCATCACGCCTTCGCGCGCCTTCTTCACCATCGGCGAACGCGTCGAGATCTCCGGCGGTTCGCCCTTGGGACCCGGACGGCAGTCGCGCACGCCCCAGGCGCAGCTCGCGACCGGCTTCGGGCCGCCCTTCACCTCGACGAGGCACATCCGGCAATTGCCGGCGATCGACAGCCGCTCGTGATAGCAGAAGCGCGGAATCTCCGCGCCCGCCAGCTCGCACGCCTGCAGCAGCGTATACGTCTTCGGCGCATCCACTTCGACGCCATCGACCAGCAGTTTGACGGTGTCGGTCATGCCCTCACTCCGCCGCCG
>NZ_JAEMSD010000320.1:3942-8191 GCF_016462955.1 Bradyrhizobium sp.
CCGCCTCGCACGCCTGAAGCAGCGTGTACTCGGCGGGGACATCGATCTCTTTGCCGTCGATGATGAGCTTGGTCATGTCTCTTACTCCGCCGCGACCATGTTCACGGGATCGCGGACGCCGATGTCGTCGACATCGGCCTTGTGCGAATACTGGTCGATGCGCGCTTCGATCTCGTGACGGAAATGCGTGATCAGGCCCTGGATCGGCCAGGCGGCGGCGTCGCCGAGCGCGCAGATGGTGTGACCCTCGATCTGCTTGGTGACTTCCAGCAGCATGTCGATCTCGCGCTTGTGGGCGCGGCCCTCGGCCATGCGGGTCAGGACGCGCCACATCCACCCCGTGCCTTCGCGGCACGGCGTGCACTGGCCGCAGCTCTCATGCTTGTAGAAATAGGAGATGCGGGCGATGGCGCGGATCAGGTCGGTCGACTTGTCCATCACGATTACGGCCGCGGTGCCGAGGCCCGAGCGCAGCTTGCTCAAGCTGTCGAAATCCATCGGGGTATCGATGATCTGCTCGGCCGGCACCATGCGCACCGACGAGCCGCCGGGAATCACGGCCTTGAGATTGTCCCAGCCGCCGCGGATGCCGCCGCAATGCTTCTCGATCAGCTCGCGGAACGGGATGCCCATGGCCTCTTCGACGTTGCAGGGCCGCTCGACATGGCCGGAAATGCAGAAGAGCTTGGTGCCGACATTGTTCGGACGGCCGATGCCGGCGAACCAGGCCGCGCCGCGGCGCAGGATGTCGGGCGCGACAGCGATGGATTCGACGTTGTTGACGGTGGTCGGGCAGCCGAACAGGCCGACATTGGCCGGGAACGGCGGCTTCAGGCGCGGCTGCCCCTTCTTGCCTTCGAGGCTTTCGAGCAGCGCGGTCTCCTCGCCGCAGATATAGGCGCCGGCGCCGTGGGCGACGTAGATGTCGAACGGCCAGCCGTTGAGATTGTCCTTGCCGACCAGCCTGGCGTCATAGGCCTGGTCGATCGCGGCCTGAAGATGCTCGCGCTCACGGATGAACTCGCCGCGGACGTAGATGTAGCAGGTGTGCGCGTTCATCGCGCAGCTCGCGATCAGGCAGCCTTCGATCAAGAGATGCGGATCGTGCCGCATGATCTCGCGGTCCTTGCAGGTGCCGGGCTCGGATTCGTCGGCGTTGACGACGAGATAGCTGGGCCGGCCGTCGGTGGACTCCTTCGGCATGAAGGACCATTTCAGGCCTGTCGGGAAGCCGGCGCCGCCGCGGCCGCGCAGACCCGAAGCCTTCATCTCGTTGATGATCCAGTCGCGGCCCTTGTCGATGATATTCTTGGTGCCGTCCCAGGCGCCGCGGCGCCGCGCACCCTCCAGCCCCCAATCATGGAGGCCGTAGAGGTTCTTGAAGATGCGATCCTTGTCCTCGAGCATATCAGTGCTTTCCGATCAACGAATGGACTGCTTGTAGGCAAGTCCGGCGGCGCAGACGGCGAAGAACAGCGCCCAGAGCAGACTGGTCTCCTGCGAGGCGTTCATGAAGTAACGCTGCAGCAGGAACATGAATGCAGCCGCGATCGCGGCGTGCATGGCGACGAAGCCCCATTTCTTCACGGCCGCGGTCCCTCCGGTTACGACGAGATCACGCATCAGGTGACCTCCTTGAGTGTGGTCGGGCCGGTGATTGGCGCCGAGAACTGGCGGCCGTTCTGCGGACCGGGCTTGGGCGGATTGCCCGACGCAAAACCGTCGAGCACCTTGCCGAAGCTTTCCTTGGTCAGGTCCTCATAGGTGTCCTTGCCGATCATCACCATCGGCGCGTTCACGCAGGCACCGAGACACTCGACCTCTTCCCAGCTGAAATTGCCGTCCTTGGACAAATGGAAGGGATCGTGATGAATGCGGTGCTCGCAGACGTGGATCAGATCCTCGGCGCCGCGCAGGCGGCACGGCGTCGTGCCGCAGACCTGGACATGCGCTTTCTTGCCGACGGGGGCGAGCTGGAACATGGTGTAGAAGGTCGCGACTTCCAGCACGCGGATATAGGGCATGTCCAGCATGTCGGCGATGACGCGGATGGCAGCTTCCGGAACCCAGCCATCGTGCTGCTCCTGCGCGCGCCAGAGGATGGCGATGACGGCGGAAGCCTGGCGTCCGGCCGGATATTTCGCGATCTGCTGCCTGGCGAACGCGAGGTTCTCCTCGCTGAACGCAAAGCTCGCGGGCTGAACTTCCTTCGGTGCTAATCGGCGAACGGACATAGCTTCAATCTCTCACTGCATACGGCGCGCGGTTTTCGCATTGAGGGCTTCGATCCTGTCCTGCCAGAATGCGCTTGCGGTGCCGAAAACGTTGTAGCCGACATGGGTCGAGACCTTGATGCGATCGAGGATCGACAGCTCGGTCACGGTCTCCATCCGATTGCTGAGCGGATCGAACACGATCAGCTTCAGCGGGGTGTGTTCGAGTATGTAGCGCGACACCGCGTGCGAGCGATCGCTGCCGTGTTCCTCGCACATGATGACGCTGTCGGCCTGCAGCAGCCGGGCGCCGCCCTTGATCGCCTCGATCTCGACGCCTTCGACGTCGAGCTTGATCAGGTACTTGCCGGTGCTCGCGACCTTGCCGTCGTCGATGAGATTGTCGAGCGCGATGACCGGCACTTCTTCCCCGCCATCAGAGGGGTCGCCGGCGATGCTGAAGGCCTCGTGCTTGGTGCCCGAGAGCCTCGCGGTGCCGCGGGCCGCACCGATCGCGCACTTCATGGTCTCGAAGCGGCCAGCGTTGACGCGGGCATTGTTGGCGAGCTTCGGATAGTTCTGCCCAGACGGCTCGATCGCGATCGCCTTGTGCGCGCCGAACGGCTTGCTCGAGACCAGCACCGACCAATAGCCGTAATTGGCACCGCAATCGAGCAGCGTGTAGTCGACGTCGACGGAGTTGGCGAACAAGAGCTCGAGCTCGTCCTCGTAATTGTAGGAGCGGTTGAGCAGCTTGCTCCAATAGCCGTCACCGTAAGGGAATTCGAACACGGCATCGGGATTGAGCCTGATCGCGATGTTGCGCTCGGGCAGCGTCTTGCGCAGCAAATTGGCGCAGGCGATGTAGCCCATATGCGAGAAGTGCGAGGAGATCTTCGATCCCGTCACCAGCGCCAAGGCAGCCGTCCGCTCCCACAAGTTGGCCCCTTCCAGGGCCCCCGAGGCACGGTCAAACTGGATTGGCGCCTGCTGCCCCATCAGCGATCGACCTCCCCGAACACGATGTCGAGCGAGCCGAGGATCGCCGAGACGTCGGCGAGCAGATGGCCGCGGCAGATGTGGTCCATGGCCTGCAGGTGCGCAAAGCCCGGCGCGCGGATCTTGCACTTGTAGGGCTTGTTGGTGCCGTCGGCGACGAGATAGACGCCGAACTCGCCCTTGGGCGCCTCGACCGCGGCGTAGACTTCGCCGGCCGGAACATGGACGCCTTCGGTGTAGAGCTTGAAGTGGTGGATCAAGGCTTCCATCGAGCGCTTCATCTCGCCGCGGCGCGGCGGCGCGACCTTGTTGTCCTCGACGACGACCGGGCCCTTGCCCTCAGGCGCATTCAGCTTCTGGATGCACTGCTTCATGATGCGCACCGACTGGCGCATCTCTTCCATGCGGATCAGATAGCGGTCGTAGCAGTCGCCGTTCTTGCCGATCGGAATGTCGAAATCCATCTCGGCATAGCATTCGTAGGGCTGCGACTTGCGCAGGTCCCAGGCCGCGCCCGAGCCGCGCACCATCACGCCCGAGAAGCCCCACTCCCAGGCCTCCTTCAGCGGCACCACGCCGATGTCGACGTTGCGCTGCTTGAAGATGCGGTTGGCGGTGAGGAGACGGTCGAGATCGTCGACGACCTTGAGGAATGGATCGCACCAGGCCTCGATGTCGTCGACCAGCTTCTGCGGCAGGTCCTGATGCACGCCGCCGACACGGAAGTAGGCCGCGTGCATGCGGCTGCCCGAGGCCCGCTCGTAGAACACCATCAGCTTCTCGCGCTCTTCGAAGCCCCACAGCGGCGGGGTCAGCGCGCCGACGTCCATCGCCTGCGTGGTGACGTTGAGCAGATGCGAGAGGATGCGGCCGATCTCGCAATAGAGCACGCGGATCAGCTGGCCGCGGCGCGGCACCTCGATGCCGAGCAGCTTCTCGGCCGCGAGGCAGAAGGCGTGCTCCTGGTTCATCGGCGCGACGTAGTCGAGCCGGTCGAAATAGGGCGTCGCCTGGAGGTAGGTCTTGTGCTCGATCAG
>NZ_JAEMSD010000772.1 GCF_016462955.1 Bradyrhizobium sp.
CCCTTTCTCGTCCATCGTTGCGGCCGCCGTGCCCACACACCAGCGCACCTCACCGTCGGGCCGCAGGATGCGGAACTCGGTCTCATAGGCCCGCGTGCCCTTGTTGAACTCGGCGATCGCCTTGCGCAACTGATCGACATCGTCGGGATGCAACAAGGCCTGAACGTTGGACGGATTGACCTCGAAGCTCTCGGCGGTGACGCCGAATATGCGGTATTGTCCCTCGTCCCACATCCAATCGCCGCTGATCCAGTCCCAGTCCCAGGACCCCATCTTGCCGGCAGCGATCGCCATGCTGCGCCGCTGCTCGCTCTCGCGCAGCATCGCGGTCGAGCGTTCCAGTTCCGCGGTGCGAGCGCGGACGCGGTCCTCGAGTTCGCGGTTCAGGCGCTCGAGCTCGCGTGTCTTGCGGTAGAGCTCGGCGAACACCCTGATCTTGGCGCGCAGCACCTCAGGCACGACCGGTACCGGCACGTAGTCGACCGCGCCCATCTCATAGCCGCGCAGCCGGTCGATGTCGCTGACCTGGATGGCCGAGATGAAGATCATCGCGGTCTTCTGGAACCGCGGGTGCTCGCGGATCATCGCTGCGAGTTCGAATCCGTCGAGCTCGGGCATGCAGACGTCGACCAGGATCACCGCGATCTCGGTCTTGAGCAGCACCTCCAGCGCCTCGCGGCCCGAAGAGGCGATCACGAGGTTCTCGCCGAGTTCTTTCAGGATCACCTCATAGGCGAGCAGCTTGGCCGGCTGGTCGTCGACGAGGAGGATATTGACCTTTTCGTGGTCCATTCTCTGATCCAACTCAGCGGTGCAGCCACATGCGGATCGCAAGCAGCAATTGATCGGTGTTGACGGGCTTGGCGAGGTAATCGGACGCGCCGGCTTCGAGGCATTTCTCGCGGTCGCCCTTCATTGCCTTCGCTGTCAACGCGATGATCGGAAGACGGGCAAAGGCCGGGTTCTCGCGGATCACGCCGATGGTCTGATACCCATCCATCTGCGGCATCATGATGTCCATCAGCACGATCGCGATTTCCGGATTGGATTCGACCAGGGTCACCGCCTCGCTGCCGGTCGTGGCCGTCAGCACCTTCATGCCGCGTCGCTCCAGCACGCTCGACAGGGCGAAGATGTTGCGGGCGTCGTCGTCGACGAGCAGGGCGGTCTTGCCGATCAGGTCGTCGTCGGAACTGTTCAGCTTCTCCAGCATGCGCTGCTTCGCGACCGGCAGTTCCGTGATCACGCGGTGCAGGAACAAAGCGGTCTCGTCGAGCAGGCGCTCGGGCGATTCCACGCCCTTGACCACGATGCTGCGCGCCATGGTGTGGAGCTCTGCATCCTCCTCCGCCGACAGTTCGCGGCCGGTGAACACCACGACCGGGACGTTCGACAGTGCCTCGTCATTGCGGATCTGGTCGAGCACCTCGAAGCCGCTCATGTCGGGCAGCCGCAGGTCCAGCACCACGCAATCACAGGGTTGATCGCGCAGCGTCGAGAGCGCGCCGGCCCCGGTATCCGTCGTCAGGATCTCGATGTCGTCGTGGTGTAGCAGCTCGCGAATCGAGAGCTGCTCGGCCTCGTTGTCCTCGACGATCAGGAGCCGCTTGCGCCGCGGCCGGGCATATTCCTTGATCTGGGTCAGCGCGGCCGAGACGCCTTCGGTCGTGGTCGGCTTGTTGACGAAGGAGAACGCGCCGCGCGCCAAAGCGTGCTGGCGGTCCTCGTCGAGCGTGATGATCTGTACGGGGATGTGGCGGGTGAGCGGATTGTGCTTGAGCTGGCTCAGCACGGTCCAGCCGAGCATGTCGGGCAGGAACACGTCGAGCGACACCGCGGTCGGCTGGTACTGCTTGGCGAGCTCGAGGGCCTCGGCGCCGCGCGCGGCGACCAGAACCTTGAAGCCCTTGTCGCGGGCGAGGTCGATCAGCACACGGGCATAGTGTGGATCGTCCTCGACGATCAGGAGGATGGTGTCGCCGGGCTCGAGGTTGAGTCGGTCGTCGGCAAGCTGCTCGATGACACGCGGCTGGTCGGACGCAGCCGGTTGCAGCGCCGGCGGCTGGCCGTACTGCTGCGGCGCAGGCGCCGCACGCGGTGCAAGCGTCGGGCCGGAATAGCTCAGCGGCAGGTAAAGCGTGAAGGACGAGCCCTTGCCCGGCGCGCTGCGCAGATGGATCTCGCCACCGAGCAGGCTCGCCAACTCGCGGCTGATCGCGAGCCCGAGTCCGGTGCCGCCA